>NZ_CM001441.1:4324476-4652756 GCF_000244895.1 Desulfosporosinus youngiae DSM 17734 | reverse complement strand
TTTAACCATGGATGTTATTGGTTTTATCATCGTGGTTGTGATAATCGTCCTGGCTGCTTTAATTTTGATCTTACTTGAACGTAAAATAGCAGGATGGACCTCGCAAAGACCAGGGCCTAATCGTCTCGGTCCCCGCGGATGGTTTCAGACAATTGCCGATGCTTTAAAACTGATTGGAAAAGAAGATGTTACTCCCGCCGGCGCAGACAAGTGGATTTTTAAGATTGCGCCAATGATGATCTTCTGTATTCCGATGATGACCTTAGCTGTTATACCGTTTGGAAGAGGCATGGCGCCTGCTAATCTGGATTTGGGTATTTTTTACTTTGTAGCCATGTCTTCTATTTCGACAGTCGCTTTTTTGATGGCAGGATGGGGATCTAACAACAAGTACTCCTTACTTGGAGGCATGCGGGCGGTTGCCCAAATGGTCAGTTACGAAATTCCCTTGCTCTTTTCTTTGCTTGGTGTAGTTATGATCACTCAATCCTTTAATCTTGGCGTCATTGTTGATGCGCAAGCAACGATTCCTTTTATCATCCTTCAGCCTCTTGCCTTTGTAATCTTTGTTATTGCAGGTATGGCAGAACTGAATCGTGCTCCCTTTGACCTGGTTGAAGCGGATCAGGAAGTTGTCGCCGGACCATTTACAGAGTATACGGGACTTCGTTGGGGCTTGTTCTTCCTTGGTGAATACGGAAACATGACTGCTTTGTCGGCACTCGGTGCTACCGTGTTTCTAGGTGGATGGCAGGGACCGGCATTCTTGCCGGGGTACGTTTGGTTCTTTATGAAAGTCGGAGTTTTCATCTTCTTTATGATGTGGGCTCGCTGGACTTTCCCAAGAATTCGTATTGACCATCTAATGCACTTAGCCTGGAAAGTCTTGTTGCCGCTTGCGATTTTAAACATTTTGTTAACGGGTCTGGGGATCTACATTTACGGATTCGTGATAGGAGGGTGACATAGTGTTTGGTAAAGGTCTACTACAAGGTTTAGGCATCACGCTCAAACGCATGGTCGGTCCCAATATCACTGAGTTTTACCCCGAGGTAAAACCAACCCTTCCGACCAAGGTGCGTAGTTCCATGGGGCTGCAGCCGGACAAATGCATCTCTTGTAACATGTGTGCGATGGCCTGTCCAAACTCGGTTATTAAACTAACCAGTGAAAAGAATGAAAGCAACAAAAAGGTTCTTAAAAGCTATCATATGAATGTTGGGCGTTGCTTGTTCTGTGGTATGTGCACAGAAGTATGCCCGACCAAAGCTTTGACAGTCACGCAGGAATTCGAGAACTCTATCTTTGAACCTGACGATTTAATTTGGGATATGATGCAACGGGCTGAGCGGAAAGGGCAGGTGAAGTAAGCGTGAGCACTATCGTTTTCTTTGTATTTGCCATATTGGCGATTGCTGCTGCATGGGGTGTTGTTACATCAAAGAACATCGTGCATAGCGCTTTCTATCTGGCACTTTCCTTTGCAGGGGTTGCGGTCCTTTACATTCTGATGAATGCAGATTTTTTGGCGGCTGTACAACTGCTGATTTATACAGGCGCGGTGGCCGTCATGGTTGTCTTTGCAGTCATGTTAACCCTGCGGGGTGATGTTCGGGAAAGCAGTCCGGAAAACCGTCGTTGGATGGTAGGTGCGCTGGTAGCTGTGTCCGTGTTTGCCATGATTGCGCTGGTCGTTCTCACCAATGCGGACTGGCGGGTGTTACCGACACCGTGGACAGGCGGAGGGTCGGCTGAAGACATGTCATTACTCTTACTCTCCCAATTTATGATTCCCTTTGAAGCTTCAGCTGTTTTGCTTACCGTTGCCTTAATTGGAGCCGTAATCCTGGCGAAGGGAGTGAAAGAAAGCAAATGATGAATTTGAGTAATTTAAGTGTTGGGCTTTCTACCTATCTCTTAGTTGGCGCCATGCTCTTTTGTTTGGGGCTGTACGGAGTCTTTGCCAAGAGAAATATTATTGCCTTGCTCATGTCCATTGAGCTGATGCTTAATGCCGTCAATATCAACTTTGTGGCCTTCAATCGCTTCCTTTGGAACCAGAAGATTGATGTGCACTACTTGCTGACCGGGCATGTGGCAGCCATATTCGTAATTGTCATCGCAGCTGCTGAAGTAGCCGTTGGACTGGCTTTGATTATTACCATTTATCGTAATCGCCGGTCAACCAACGTGGACGAATTAAATTGGTTAAAGTGGTAAGAGAGACTATGGAGAAGGTAGGTGTTCAAGGAAATGCATGATCTCTTTCAGTGGGCATGGTTAATTCCCGCTTTGCCCTTCTTGTCGTTTCTAATCATCGCCTTTATCACGAAACGATCCAAACGACTGTCTTCCACAGTGTCGATTCTCGCTATTCTTACCGCGCTCGGCCTGGCCATTGCTATAGGCTTAGGCGTTATTCAAGCGGGTGAAAAAATTGTGGAACATCCAGCGATCGTCAATGTGAATTGGCTGAATATTGTGGGACTGCAGATCGATTTTGGAACCATTGTCGATCCCTTAAGTGCCATGATGTTGTTTGTTGTTACCCTGGTGGCCTCAATGGTGCAAATCTACTCCTTAGGATATATGCATGGAGATGAAGGATTTTCCCGTTACTATGCATACCAATCCTTGTTTGCATCCTCGATGCTGGGTATGGTTCTGGCAACCAATCTATTGCAACTCTTTATTTTCTGGGAATTGGTCGGCTTATGTTCCTATCTCTTAATTGGATTCTGGTTCTTTAAAGTATCTGCCCGGGAAGCCGCCAAGAAAGCCTTCATTACCACTCGTGTCGGAGACTTTGGCTTACTGCTGGGGATGCTGTTCCTCTATACGAAATTTGGAACCCTCGACTTTGCGGCACTCTCTGCGGTCTTGAATACCAACATCCAAGACGTCGCAATCATCGGCACGGCAGGCTATGTGACCATCATGGCGTTCCTTGTCTTTATGGGCCCCATCGGGAAATCCGGACAGTTTCCCCTTCACGTCTGGCTCCCGGACGCTATGGAAGGCCCTACACCGGTTAGTGCCTTGATCCATGCTGCAACCATGGTTGTTGCCGGTGTGTATTTAGTGGCGCGAATGTATTTTCTCTTTGATCACGCCTCCCCGATGGCCTTACAGTTTATTGCAGGTTTAGGAGCGTTTACGGCCATCTTTGCGGCATCCATTGCCATCGCTCAAGACGACATCAAGCGGATTTTGGCCTACTCTACCTTAAGCCAGCTGGGCTATATGATGTTTGCCCTCGGTGTCGGTTCCTACTCGGGATCCATGTTCCATTTAATGACCCATGCCTTTTTCAAAGCGTTAATGTTCTTAGGTGCCGGTTCTGTCATCTATGCCATGCATCATAAGCAAGACATTTGGGATATGGGCGGGCTTTGGAAAAAGATGCCGATCACAGGCTGGACCTTTTTCATCGGCGTATTAGCCATCTCCGGAATGCCGCCCTTTGCAGGCTTCTGGTCGAAAGACGAAATTCTGGCCAACGCCTTGCATAACGGTCATCCCATTATTTATGCAGTAGGTCTGTTTACGGCCTTCTTAACAGCCTTCTATATGTCAAGATTGTTCTTTGTCGTCTTTATGGGGCCGGAAAAGCCGGAAAACCATCCCCATGAGTCGCCCTGGAGCATGACCATTCCCCTGATGATTCTGGCCTTCTTTAGTGTATTTGGCGGATTTGTAGCCTTACCGGAGCATAACTTTGCTTACTATGTTCACTATGGAGTCCATCATCATGAAGCAATCGACTGGTTCCTGGCCGGAATTTCCGTTCTCGCGGGACTGATCGGTATCGGTTTGGCTTATGTCACCTACGTCAAGCACCTTATCTCGGCGGATCATGTAGCGGCACGCTTCTCAGGCGTGTATAAGCTGCTCAAAAACAAATATTATATCGACGAGATCTATCTCTGGCTGATCCATCACATCATGGATGGAATGGCAAAAGTTCTCTACTGGTTTGACATCTATATCGTTGACGGCGTGGTTAACGGGCTTGCTTTAATGACACGGGGCAGCGGTAAAGTTCTTCGCCGGACCAATACAGGACAACTACAAACCTATGCTATGGTCTTCTTTATCGCGGTCGTCGCTATATTCATGGTCTTCGCCTTCGGGGAAGGTCAGCTGACAGCGCTTAACCCCTTAGCGACGCTGGGAGGTGTGAAATAATGTCTGCACTACCAACAGTGGGTTCACTGTCCATGCTGCTGCCCTTCACCATACTGGCACCCTTAGCGGCCATGCTGCTGATCGTCTTCTTGCCCAAAGAAGAGACCAAAACCATAAAACTAGTGGCAGCCATGGGGATGTTTGTCTCCTTAGCCTTCTCCCTTTACGCCTTCTTTAACTATCAATGGGCACTGGGCGGAATGCAGTATACCCTGACCATTCCCTGGGTTCCCGATCTTGGCGTCAACTTAGCCCTGGGTGTTGACGGCTTAAGCTTACCCATGCTTCTGCTGACCAACCTCATCGGTTTCGCTTCGATCTATGCTTCCTGGAATATAGATAAGCGGGTTAAAGAATTCTTCATTTTACTGCTGATTCTGATTGCCGGGGTTATGGGAACCTTTATTGCCCGGGATCTGTTTATCTTCTTCCTCTTCTATGAAATCGTGGTCATTCCCATCTATATCATGGTAATCATCTGGGGCAGCACCAAACGGGTTACCAAAGAATACGCAGCCATGAAGCTGACCATTTACCTGCTGATCGGATCAGCCTTCCTGCTGGTCGGAATGGTGGCTCTCTACCTGGCAGCCGGTGCCAATGGCAACCCGACCTTTATGTTTGATCAGCTGGCAGCAAGGCAAGACCTCTACAGCCCCGCTTTCCAAAAGGTCGCCTTTGCCTTAATGATCATCGGATTCGGATCTCTGATTTCCATGTTCCCCTTCCACTCCTGGTCACCGGACGGATATGCCGGCGCGCCTACGGCGGTCAGTATGATTCACGCGGGTGTCCTGAAGAAAATCGGGGGCTATGGCTTAATCCGTTTAGGAATCTATGTCCTGCCCATCGGAGCAAAATTCTGGGCTCCGTACATTGCGACTCTGGCCGTTGTCAGTGTGCTTTATGCCGCGTTCATCGCCCTGGCTCAGAAAGACCTCAAATATGTCGTGGGATATTCCTCCGTCAGCCATATGGGGTATGTAATCATCGCCGTCGCAGCCTTGACGCCCACCGCAGCAACCGGTGCCGTGGCCATGATGTTTGCCCACGGTGTCATGGCAGCGCTGTTCTTCTCCATGATCGGTTTTATCTACGAGAAGACTCATACCCGCAATATCGCCGATCTCGGCGGACTGGCCCATCAGGTGCCGCGCTTGGCCATCGGATTCGTGATTGCAGGTATGGCTTCCCTGGGCTTGCCGGGAACCGTCAACTTCATTGCGGAATTCACGATTTTTATGGGAGCCATTAAGGTATTGCCGGTCCACACCGTGCTGGGAATTGCCGGGATAATCTTTACAGCCGTCTATATTTTACGGACGATCGCCAACGTTCTCTTCGGGCCGCGCCGTTCCGAATGGGATCATCTGACGGATATTCGCGGACCTGAACTAGTTCCGCTGGTATTATTCACTGTCGTGATCTTTGCTGCAGGAATATTCCCGAACCTTTTACTGGGTATGATTGATACCGGAGTTACCTCCTCAGGCCTTGCCAAGGTCCTTGAGACGGTGAGTCAGGCGAAGATGGGAGGGTTGTTCTAATGGTAGAGTTCAATATCACTACAGTGCTGGCACCTGAAATAGCTTTAGCTCTGCTGTCCTTGATTCTGTTGGCCATTGGACTACTGATTCCAGCCGGCGCTCGGAAAGGCATGATGCCGCTCACGGTTTTCTCCTTATTAGGCGTTCTTGCTTATACCTTGTATGACTTTTTCTGTGGTCCGGAAGCAGCCTTTTTAGGCGGATTGTATATGCACGATCAGTTTGCCGTCTATTTCAAAGTGCTCTTCCTGTCGGCTGCCCTGCTCGTGGTGCTCTCTTCAGGCGGGTATGTGCAGAAATTGCCGAAACATCGCGGGGAATTCTATGCCCTGCTCTTAGCGGCAACCTTGGGAATGATGCTCATGGCCGGGTCGGGCGAACTGATTACCATGTATGTGGGCCTGGAGCTAATGACGATTTCCTTCTATATTCTGGTGGCCTATCTGGCCGATGATCCGCGTTCTTCAGAAGCTGGAATTAAGTACCTGGTACTGGGTGCTACATCATCAGCCATCTTACTCTACGGCATCAGCCTGATTTACGGACTGACCGGATCAACTCAGCTTATAGAAATTGCCGGCAGGCTGGGCGGCACCTTTACCCCCGCAAGCTTCCTGGCGACGGTTTTCCTGCTGGCCGGATTGGGCTTTAAGATTTCCCTGGTTCCGTTCCATCTTTGGGGACCGGATATCTATGAAGGGGCACCGACACCGGTCACAGCCTTCCTGGCGATCGCCTCCAAAGCAGCAGCCTTTGCCGTGCTGATCCGGGTTTACCTCTTGACCATGAATAGCCAAGCCTTTACGGCGACGGGACAAACCCTTCTCCTTGTTTTGGCGGCGATCACCATGATTGTTGGAAACTTGGCCGCTATTCCTCAAACCAACATCAAACGTCTGTTGGCGTTTTCCAGTATTGCTCAAGCCGGTTATTTAATGGTAGGTATCATTGCTGAATCGGCAGCGGGTATCAAAGGGGTTCTTTTCTACGCGATGATCTATGTCTTCGCCAATATGGGAGCCTTTGCCGTAGCGACGCTTGTGGCAGAGAAGCAGGACAGCAGTGAAATCAGGGATCTGGCCGGATTGTGGCACCGATCTCCCTTGTCAACGGTTGTCATGACGGCATCGCTGCTGTCTTTAGCCGGAATTCCGCCGCTTGCCGGATTCGTAGGGAAGTTCTATCTCTTCTCAGCCGCTATGGATCAAGGATATGTGGCTATTGCTTATATCGGGTTCGTCATGAGCATGATTTCCGTCTATTATTATCTGTCGGTGGTTAAGGTGATGTTCCTTGCTGATGGCGAGGGCTTGCCTGAGGTTCCAGTCCATGGGGCTGCGAAGTTTACGATGGTATTTACTATGTTAATAACCATTGCCATTGGTCTTTATCCGACCCCGCTGGCTAAGATGGCCATTGCCGCAGCGCAAAGCTTGTTCTAAGGGCGTGTTTGTCAGCATTGTTCTTGAATAGTTTCTTTAACTATGACGAAAAGAGATTCTCAGTATTTACTGGGAATCTCTTTTCTAAACATATCATAAAGTATAAGTCTGGGGGTGCATAAGGGCAACCAGCGACTTCGCCTCACTTAAGAGTATGCGTTTAAGGTACGGCGAAGCCGGGTTTTCTTTACCTGCACAATAACTGAAACGGGTGTTGCTGCAAATGGATTTGAGCTTCATTTTGTTATTGAGTTTTGATTTTGTAAATGAGGCATTTAAAGGTACAATATAGATAGTCTTGGTATAGGTCGTGTTGGATATTAAGAACGTTTTATTAAAAGGAGCTGTCTGGCTTTGTGGAGAATAAACAATCTTTAGGGAAATCCGGTGAAGAATTTGCAGCACGCTTATTAATAGAGTCCGGCTTAAAAATAGTTAATCGAAATTATCGTTGTCCAAAAGGAGAAATGGATATAATAGTACGTGATGAAAAAGTACTAGTATTCATGGAGGTACGAACCAGACGCTCTTCGTATCGAGGATGGGGTGAAGAAAGTATTACTCATCAAAAAGCCCGGAGATTAAAGGCAATCGCGTCGTATTATTTACTCCAAAAAGGATATTCCAGCTGGCCGTGTATAAGATTTGATGTAATGGCAATCCGTTGGATTGGGGAACAGCCAGAGGTGAATTGGATAAAAGCGGCTTTACAAGACTAGTTTTCTATATACATCATAGTTTAATCACACAATATTCACGGATAAGTGGTAAACTTAATGTTAGAAAATTGTTAGAATGGATTAATCGGTTAGCCAAAGGAGAGTTTGTAAATTGGATCCGATTTTAATTGTTGATGACGAAGAGAAAATCAGAAGTCTAGTAAGATTATATCTGGAACGAGAAGGTTTTGTTGTAGAAGAAGCGGAGGACGGTCGGGTCGCCTTGAATAAGTTTCGTTCAGGGCAGTTTTCTCTATTGATTGTCGATCTTATGATGCCTGACATTGATGGATGGCGTGTCTGCCGCGAAGTTCGAGAGAGTTCTGCGCTCCCAATCATAATGCTAACCGCTCGGGGAGAGGAGTTTGACCGTGTCCTGGGTCTCGAACTGGGTGCGGATGATTATCTGGTCAAACCGTTCAGTACGAAAGAGTTGGTCGCACGGGTAAAAGCACTTTTGCGACGGTCGAGAGGCCAACTTCAGATGGTATCATCGGAGATAACTGCGGGGCTGCTCAGAATCGACAAAGAACGGCACCGGGTAAGCATTGGAGATGACGTGATTAACTTAACTCCTCTGGAATTTGACTTGCTGTATTTCCTGGCTAAGAATCAAGGGCGGGTTTTTTCGCGGGAACAACTTATGGAAACAGTTTGGGGATATGATTTTTATGGAGATGCCAGAACGGTTGATACACACGTCAAAAAGCTTCGCGAAAAGCTGTTCCATCCAAGTGTTAAAAAGATGTTAGTCACCGTATGGGGCGTTGGTTATAAATTCGATCCTGATCAGGTACAGTAATGGCTACAAAAATTCACGCCTGGTCGATTTCTATCAAACTATGGTTAGCGATGACCCTACTAATTTTAGCGGTTTTAGGAGGATTAGGGTTCACGCTTACTTGGCTTTTTGGGGATTTTTATCTTCAACAAAAATTAAATTCCCTTCGCTCAGAAGCAATCGAGATTTCAGCCCGTTTTGCCGCTGTTTCCGATTGGAACTCAAGGTTAAACCTACTTGAATCCCTTAAGTTAACCTCTGGAACTCAATTAGTTTTACTCGATCCCCAAGGCAATGTAATCGTTATATCAGGTTCGACCAGCAATCAAAGCATACAAAATAATTTAGAATGGTATCCCGGAGGATTTGTGGGAGGCCCAATAAGCGGGTTGCATCGAAACTTAAGGCCTTCGGATTTCTTTACCGAGGGGAATTTAAAACAGGTTCTGGCGGGTCAAACCATCTCAATTAAGGCATTGCCGATTAATGGCGGGGCACAAGCTATGTTGCTTGCCGCTACCCCAATGGGTACTGATCCAGTCAAAGGGGTAGTGTTATTGGGGAGTTCTCCTATTCCTATTCAGGAGAGTATTGCGACCTTTCGTCGCTTGATTCTATACGCATCACTCATTGCTGTTTTCTTAGCAACTGCAGTCAGCCTCTTTTTTGCCCAGCATGTCACCCGTCCCCTTGGGCTAATGCAGCGGGGAGCAAAACGAATGGCCAAAGGGGATTTTATGCCTATTCAAGGAGTCTCAAGTGAAGACGAAATCGGTGAGTTAGCAGAGGCTTTAAATTCCATGGGTGAGAGCCTGAAAAACCATATGGCTTGGCTTTCTCAAGAGAAAAACTTACTTCAAGGGATTCTGGAAAGCATCAGCGATGCAGTTGTTATGTTGAGCTGTGATGGTTCAATTCAATATACTAATGATTCGGCCAAGGCCTTGTGGCAAGACGATGAAATAGAAGTTAAGGAACGAAAAACCCAAATTGCGGATATTCTCCAAGCGATAGCCTTACGGGAGGAGCAAAGCGAAAAAAACGAAACAGTTGCCATAGGGATTCAAGTTTTGCAGATTGTTATGGCCCCTATGGAGGAAATTGAAGGGATATGCGGCCATGTAGCTGTGCTGCGTGATGTCACTGCCTCTTTGCGAGCGGAAAAGACACGACGGGAGTTTTTGGCTAGTGTTACACATGAGCTTCGGACTCCTTTGCATCTTATCCAGGGGTATTTGGAAGCTATTCAAGATGAAGTTATCCCTAAAGATCAACAGGAAGAATACATTGACTTAGTTTTGGAAGAAGCCAAACGATTGGCCCGTTTAGTGCAAAATTTACAGGAAATTAATTGGATGGAACGGGGGCAGGTTTTACAGCCTATGGCTATCGATTTAGAAGGTTTTATGTTAGATATAGACCAACGCTTTCAAGGCAGAGCACAGGAATTAGGCGTCAATCTGGAAGTCGCCAAGGGGTCAGGAGAATTGTATGCCAACCCTGATCAGCTCTTGCAAGTCTTTATCAACCTTCTGGACAATGCCTTGAGTCATACTCCACAAGGAAAGACAGTCAGAGTTTTTATGGTGGAAGAACAGAATGAGGTACGTTTGGTCGTTCAAGATGAAGGGGAAGGAATTCCTAAAGAAGCTTTACCCTACATCTTCGATCGTTTTTTCAGGGTGAATAAAGCACGCTCTCGAAAAGATGGAGGTATGGGCCTGGGTCTTGCTATTGTGCGTCAGATTGTAGAGGCTCATGGTGGCAATGTACGTGTTGAGAGTGATATGGGAAAAGGAACAACCTTTTGGATTTGTTTTCCGCGTTAGTGAGAATGACAAAAATATCGTCCAATTATAACTATTTGGAAGGAATTTATAGAATTAACACGAACATTCTATCTTTGAAGAGGTGATTGAATGTTCGCCGCCGTATATGGAATGAGTGTCCTTGGCTTACAAGCTCATATAATACGAGTAGAAGTTGATGTGTCAAATGGGCTGCCAAGCTTTGACATAGTTGGTCTTCCTAACCCTGCTGTTAGAGAGGCGCGGGATCGGGTGCGTTCAGCAATACGAAATTCAGGCTATAAGTTCCCCTTTCAGCGGGTCACGGTCAATTTGGCTCCTGCGGATTTACGTAAAGAAGGGTCTGGACTCGACCTGCCGATTGCGATCGGGATACTTGCTGCGACGGGGCAATGCATGCCCTCATCACAGCGCTACGTTTTCTCTGGGGAACTTTCTTTAGAAGGAAGTCTCCGACCAGTGCCAGGCGTGCTGACCATGGCGATAACTTTAGATAAAGAAAATACTGAATCTGGCTTAGACGAGGCTCAGACCGGAGAAACCTTGATTTTGATTGTACCGCCGGATAATTTGGCCGAAGCTCGTTTAGTGTCTGGGCTGATAACCCATAGTACAGACACTCTGGCACAAGTTGTAAAAGGGATAGAAAACGAGGGCAGCTTTCAGGATGACCTACTATCCCGCTCTCCCGAACCGGAATTAAATAAAGGGGTAAATGTAGACTGGGCAGATATTCATGGACAGCAAAATGTAAAGCGAGCTTTAGAAATAGCAGCTGCCGGTGGGCATAATGTTGTCTTAGTGGGGCCTCCAGGCTCAGGGAAAACCCTGTTAGCTAAGGCTTATTCAGGGATACTTCCTCAATTAAGCGAGAAGGAGAGCATTGAGGTCACTCAGCTCTACAGTGTTTGTGGTTTGCTAAATTGTAATGGCTCTTTGGTACAACATCGTCCTTTTAGGAGTCCTCACCATACGGTTACTAAGGTGGGTATGATTGGAGGAGGAAGGAATCTGCGCCCGGGGGAGTTAAGTTTAGCCAATCACGGGGTGCTGTTTCTTGATGAACTTCCGGAGTTTTCACGAGAAGTATTAGAATGCTTACGCCAGCCCCTTGAAGACCGGGAATTGACAATTACCAGACAAACAGGGAGTATAACCTATCCCGCCCATGTCAGTGTCATCTCCAGCATGAATCCATGTCCTTGCGGATTTTTTGGTGATCAGGGAAGAGTTTGCCACTGTACACCCCAGCAAATCCAAAACTATCGGGGAAGAATCTCCGGACCACTCCTGGATCGTTTTGATATGCATGTTGAAGTGCCCAGGCTGAATTATTCTGAGTTGAAGGACAATTCCAACCTGGAATCGTCTAGGGTTGTCAGGGAGAGAGTAATGTCGGCTCGTCAGAGACAATGGGCCCGTCTGGGACCGGCAAAAACGAATGCTGAGATGACGGCGAAGGAAACCAAAGAATTTGGTAAGCTGACTCTGAGCGGAGAATCGCTCTTACAAAGGATTTTTGAGAGCCAGCATCTTAGTGCTCGCGCTCATGATCGTATTTTAAGGGTTGCATGTACGATCGCGGACCTGGGTGGGTCTGCAGATATTCTTCCAGAGCACTTGGCTGAGGCAATACAGTTTCGTGCTTTGGATAAACGGTTCTTTTAGTTATGATTAATAACCAGATATCATTGATTATGAGGTGAATAATAGGTAGAAAATTCTTATCCGCTCTAAAAGGATATTCGGAACACGTGTTGAATATAATTAACTGAATATAATGAATATTATGTTCAGAGGAGGTATTATAAACTGGCTTTAGGCCGAAAAAGCCGAAAGACATTATATTCTTTAAATTATTCAATTTGAGAAAAGCGATAACTTATGTTTATGAAGATCCTTGAATTTACAGATAATAAAGATTAAAATATTAATGATTACCATTGAAATCCAATAGATGTCGAAGTATCCAAGTTGATTTGCTGAGCTAATTAACGCAAATGAAAAATAGAGACTTCATAGACACTAAAGAACCAGGGATTTTTGATAAGACGGGACAATTCTTTCATTCTAAAGCCGCAGCACATACGCTTGACAAGAGAAATGTCTAATAAATTAGGATAGGAGTAAAAAGATGACAGCAAATAAAGTCGTTGACTGGCTTCTACAAGGGGATGCCGTTATACAGTATCAAACACACAGGGATATATTGGAGACTGATCCAAGACATACGGAAGCGCTTAAAAAGCGCATTCAATTTGAAGGCTGGGGAAAACAATTTTTTAATGGTCGCCATATCAAGATTAATATGGGCCGAGGATTTTACCAGCCTAAATGGGTAAATACACATTATATTCTCCTAGATTTAAAAAATATGGGTATATCTTCAGATATTAAGGAAATAAAGGATACCCTAAGTGCTATTTTCAGATACGAAAAAGGTCCGGACGGCGGAATCAATCCATCGAATATTATTAAACAGAGTGATGTTTGTATTAATGGAATGGTTTTAAATTATGCTTCGTATTTTGGTGCAAAAGAATATTATTTACACTCTATTATTGATTTTATTTTGCTTCAACATATGAACGACGGCGGCTTTAATTGCAGACTTAATAGAAAAGGGGCAACACATAGTTCATTGCATTCGACGATAGCGGTGATAGAGGGAATCTTAGAGTATGCGAAGAATGGATATACATATCGTTTATCAGAGTTACAAGAAGTAGAACGTCAGTCAAGAGAGTTTATATTACAGCATAGACTTTTCAAGTCGGATAAAACAGGAGAAATTATTGATACCAAAATGCTTCTCTTCTCCTACCCTCTGAGATGGCGTTATGATGTGATTAGGGCACTCGATTATTTTCGTGATGCAGAAGTTCCCTATGATCCGAGAATGCAAGATGGCATTGATGTTCTTAAAACGCAGCAAAGCATGGATGGCACCTGGCCTATGCAGATCCGACATGCAGGAGAAGCTCTGTTTGAAATGGAAGAAGTCGGCGAACCCAGTCGCTGGAATACTCTGAGGGCGTTACGAATCTTTAAATACTATAATGTAAATTAAACTTTGATAGCACAGGAATTAGTCTACATAATCTTTCATTGTCCAGCGCATCATAAGAGAAACTGATATAGAGGTGATAGATTATGTCCTTAATTCCAAATGAACCGTACCGCATGTTAGACCCGTTCTGGCATGAGATGAACCGGTTCATAAGACGCGGAAAGGAAAACTTTTCAGATGCTTTATATCCTATTGATGTAGAAGAAACTCAGAATAAGGTTATTGTAACTGCAGAAATTCCAGGAATTGAAAAACCTGAAGATCTCAGAATAACTCTAGATGAAAATCGCTTAATGATTGAGGGCGAAATTCGGCGTGTTATCCACGAAGAAGAAGCGGAAAGCATCGCTCGGCACTCGGAACGATATTATGGAACGTTTTCTCGGTTATTGACTCTTCCTGCGCTCGTAAAGACGGATGGAGCCCACGCAAGTTATAAGAATGGGCTATTAAAACTGAGCTTTTTGAAAGATGATCATCCGGCAGCACGACGGATTGAGGTTGATTTTCACTAATGAAAAATAAGCTAAGGATGAAATAAGAATGAAAAAGTGAAGAGCCGAGCATCAATTGCTCGGCTCTAAATTATTAGGTGAAATTAGAAGTATTGTTAGGCAGATTTCTTTCGGCAAGTTCAATGGCCATTTTCACCATATTGCCGCAGTTACGCGAAGAAACTCCTCCAAATCCTTCTTGATGAAGGGTTCCCGCAAAACCTAACTCTTGAGCGATCTGTTCTTTCAATGCGTCAGACATAATGCTGCTACGTCGTCTTGACATATGGAATCCTCCTTTCAAAATTGGGTCAGTTTCTTTCAACACTCTATGATGAAAGTAATATTAGTATAGCTAAATTTTGAATGCAATATGTAGAAGAACTTAGCGTTTTACTGGTAAATCAGGCTAATATATCTTTGAAATTTTGTTCTCCTTTGGGCTTTCATTGGCTTTTTAACGGAAAAAAGATATAATATGAGAAAAAATAGCAATGGAGTGAACCTTTTGCCATTATTATTTGGAACCGCAGGTGTTCCGCTTTCCTCCAAGGACCGATCCAGCGAGGGAGGTGTGCGCCGTATCAGAGAATTGAATCTCGGTGCCCTGGAATTAGAATTTGTCCAAGGAGTTCGAATGGGTGAAGAGAAAGCCAGAAAAGTTGGTGCCGCCGCTAAAGAGGATAATATCGCCTTAAGTTGTCATGCTCCCTATTATATCAATCTGAACTCCCGTGAGTCGGAGAAAATTACGGCAAGTCGGGATCGGATAATACATACCTCAAGAATTTCCCAAATTATCGGTGTACGAAGTGTCATTTTCCATCCTGCCTTCTATCATAATGATCCGTCAGAGGCAGTATTAGAACGAGTGGTCCGAGAACTTACTCTTGTGCGTGAAGTCCTTGATGCAGAGGGAAATGATGTTATACTTCGTCCGGAAACCACCGGAAAAGGAACTCAGTTTGGAGACCTGGCGGAAACAATTCAGATTGCTAAAGAGGTTCCGGGGGTATTGCCCTGTATCGATTTCGGCCATCTTCATGCCCGAACAAATGGAAGGTATAATTCCTATGATGAATTTTGTGAGATCCTGGATAAAACTGCTGAGGAACTTGGGGATCGCTGGGTAAAGAATGTGCATTTTCATATATCAGGAATTGAATATGGATTGAAGGGCGAGAAGCGTCATCTTGTAATAAAGGAATCTGACTTACGTTATGAAGAGTTAATGAAAGCATGTCATAGTTTTGGAGTGGAAGGATTGGCGATTTGCGAAAGCCCAAACTTAGAAAATGATGCTTTGCTCTTACAACAGACCTACTATGCACTAAGCTGACTACTCAGAAAAAGAAGACGCTCGTTTTCATCCTTTGATGGTGCCGCGGCAGACCCTAAAGACATGCAGAAGAATTCCCAGACCCGCGAGTAGGGCAGCTTCGCCACAGAAGCGAACCCATTGCATGGAGAGGCGGTAAAAGCCCACAAGCCGGTGCGGGGAGACGGAGCCAGGGGTTCACATCAGGTACTACCCGGAGGTTTGGCGGAGTCCCGCACCGGCGGAGTGGACGAGCCTCGGAATGTTGCGGTACGAAGACACTGTCTTCGCACGAATTAACTAATCTTGCACGGATGTGGCGAAGCTGCCCGACCAGAGCAACCCCTGATGATTTTCAAAACGTTACGGTTAAATAATGATTCCGGCAGAGAGAGTAAGTTGATAGGTCAGGAGGAGAAGTGATGAATTACACTGCAGCCTATAAGGTGGCTCTTGAAAAGTTCCGTGCGTGTTCCTTAGAGGATATGGCCCGTTGCTCTGGCTATTCTATTGAGGGTAATGCCCTCGTTCTTGAATTCCTGGGCCAACATTTTAAGATCGATTATCCCGGCGGGAAGTTTGTGCCTATGAATACTTCTGACGGAGAGCTGCCAATTGCTGCTCAAATATTAATTTTGCATTACGTTTCGAACCTCAGCGAGCCTTTAGAAGTGGGGAAGTTCATTTCTTTCAAAGAATTACCGGGGGGGGCCATTTATATCAAACCGTTTACCGGCCGGGCTATTGATCCACTGGTTCGAGTCTTTGGTTCTGATCCGGATAGCCTTCTAGAAGTGGTAACACGTTTAGGCGGACAATCTAATGGGCTTGGAGATGTCGGGGTCACATATAGAGTATTTCCGCGCATTCCTGTGGCCTTAATTCTTTGGAGAGCGGATGATGAATTCCCGGCTTCCGGTAATATTCTGTTCGATGCTTCGGCCCCTTTAATACTACCAACTGAGGATTTTGCAGTCTTGGCTAGTATGGTCGTTTTCGGACTTAAACGAATTAAAGCGATGTTATAGGGAGGCGCAGTGAAGCTAAGAAATTATTCAAACCTATGTTAGTTATGACATTACAGATGCTTACAAATGAAGGAAAATGGATTTATTTTAGCGAATTGAACTTCAAATGGAAGCTAATGATTTTAGGACTATTAAAGAAAAAATAATATTAGGTTAAACTTTGTCTATAAACAAAAGGCAAAGTTTTTTGTTTTGCCTCCTTTTCAACACTCGGTTGCATTAATACATCCTTTGTTGATCACACTAAACTTGAGGAGGAATGTTATATGCATACGTTATGGAAAGGGTCCATTAGTTTCGGCTTAGTTAATGTTCCTGTTAAAATGCATGCGGCAACAGAATCACAAGAATTTAAGTTTAATTATCTTCATGAAGATTGTAAAAATCGGATTCGCTCTATTAAAAGATGCCCGGCTTGTGATGTAGAGGTTGGTGCAGATGATTTAGTGAAGGGATTTGAATATGAAAAGGATCGGTATGTTGTTTTAAGTAAGGATGATCTTGCAACCTTGGAACAACCCATGAGCAGGTCTATTGATATTTTAGATTTTGTTAATCTTCAGGAAATTGATCCGATTTATTACCAAAAATCCTATTATCTTTCTCCGGAAGAAACTGCCATGAAAGCCTATCGCTTACTATGCCAGTCTATGGAGGAAAGCGGCAAAGTTGCTTTGGCTCGGGTTACAATGCGTTCCAAGCAGCATCTCGCCTGCCTGCGTGTCTTCGAAAAAGGGTTGGTTATGGAAACCATGTATTACCCTAAGGAAATTCGTCATATGGATGTGGATTGGGATCAAGTAGTTTTGACAGAGGCAGAACTGACCATGGCCAGGCAATTGATCGAAAATTTAGCTCACTCATTTGAACCTGATAAATATAAGGATGAGCTGCATGAACAAATGGTTCGGCTGATAGAGAGCAAAGTAGCGGGAGAAACCTATCAGGTGGAGCCTCCTGTCCAAGGTGGGAAAGTGGTCGATCTTATGGAAGCTCTCCGAGCCAGTATTGCCCAGACAGAAAATCAAAAAGGTCAATTAATAAATAAGGCAGAGGAAGTAACAAGTAAGCCAGTTAAACGGGTTAAGGCTGATAAGTCCGAGCAAGCAGCAGCAACAGGATCTGTTAAGACAGCTGAAAAGGACAAAGAGTCAACACCTGCTCAGCCTAGTGATACATTAGAGAAGCCTATTCTGAAACCAAAGTCGACCTTGACTCCACGAAAACGGACAACTCGGCGTGCTAAGGAAGCATAGGTATGGCCGGAGAACGACAAAGTAAAGTGGTCTCTACCCCTCTTTTATGGGAAGAAGTTGTTCAAGGGGTTAACCCAGATGACTTTCACGTGCGCTCCTTTCGAAAACGGCTGGAAGAGGATTTCTCATCAATCTTGCACTATTTCGCATAATATAAGTAGATACGACAAGATTCTGCGCAGGAGAAGGACCCTTATGTCCCGAAAAGGAGGGCTAAGGAGGGTCACTGCTATGGATAGAGAACAGGAAAAGGTTGTGAGGGCAACATTCCGTACAATTACAGGCGTTGGAAGTCAGCGATTGAGACAGCTTATAGCCTACTTCGGCAGCGCGGCTAAAGCTTGGAAGGCTTCCACGAGTAAATATCTTCAAATATCTCATCAGGAAGAATGGATTAAGGAAGTATTGAAAGCGAGACAATCAATTGATCCGCAACGGGTCGGAGACACACTGAAAAAACAAGGAATCCAGATAATAACTCCGGATGAAACAGATTATCCCTGTCTGCTGGCAGAGTTATCGGACGCTCCACCACTTTTATATTACCGCGGACACCTAAGAGGAAAAGTGGAGGGGATTGCGATTGTTGGCTCTCGAAAAGCAACCGCTTATGGCAAAGCGGTTGCCAAGATGCTTGCCCGGGAGGCTGCAGCCAAGGGAATTGTCATAATCAGCGGCCTTGCGCGAGGAATTGATGCGGCCGCTCATCAAGGTACACTTGACGCTGGAGGGATAACCTGGGCTTTCCTTGGATGCGGGCTAGACCAGGTATATCCACGGGAAAATCAGCGATTGGCTGAAGCTATTTTAGAAAAGGGCGCTCTAATTTCTGAATTTCCACCCGGCTCTCCGCCGAATGCTCAGCATTTTCCAGCGCGTAATCGCTTGATCAGTGGCTGCTCCCGCGGTGTTGTAGTCGTGGAAGCAGCGGAAAGAAGCGGGGCTCTGATTACAGTTGATTTTGCCTTGGAACAAGGACGAGAAGTATTTGCAGTTCCGGGACCAATTTTTAGTGAGGTGAGTAGGGGGCCTCATCATTTACTTCGTCAAGGAGCAAAAATTGTTGAAGGGATCGATGATATTTATAATGAGTTACCCCCATGGTCCAACTATGTGGGGCGTATTTTGCTGCCCAAGGCATCTTCAGCTCAAGACGATGAAGGGTCTGACGGAACAGAAGACGTTGGGGAATATGACTTGATCTTAAGTCAGTTAAGTGATGTTCCATTACATATTGACCAAATTACGTCGAATTCAAATCTTTCGGTATCAACCATCTCTCTGGCCTTATTAGAGCTTCAATTAGGCGGAAAAGTCACGCAATTGCCGGGTCAATACTATGTATTAGCACGAGAACGCTAGACATACTACGAAAAAGGCGTTAAGATAGGGCTTAGTTTTACCAAATCTTAACCTAAGTACTGAGATTAATCTAATCTGGATATAAGTGTAGTATAAGAAAGAGTCTTCTCCGCCAAGTTAACACGTGCGAAGACAGTCTCGCGGGTACTAACCAAGTTTTCAAAAGTTTATTGAGGTGAAATAATGTCAAAAACGCTTGTAATAGTTGAATCCCCAGCTAAAGCAAAATCAATCAGCAAATTTTTAGGCAATCGATATACAGTTAAAGCTTCAATGGGCCATTTGCGTGATTTACCAAAAAGTCAATTAGGCGTCGATTTAGAAAATAATTTTGAACCGAAATATATTGCTATACGCGGACGAGGGGATTTGATTAAAGAACTACGTGCAGCAGCTAAAGGGGCGGATAAAGTCTTCTTGGCTTCTGACCCCGATCGTGAGGGGGAAGCTATTGCCTGGCATCTTTCTCATCTGTTGGGGCTGAACAAAGAGGATAAAATCCGGATCGAGTTTCATGAGATTACTAAACAGGCTATACAATCTGCGATTAAACATTCCCGGCAGATAGATCAAGATCGAGTAGATGCTCAGCAGGCCCGCCGGGTATTGGATCGTTTAGTAGGTTATCAATTAAGTCCGTTACTCTGGAGAAAAATCAAAAAGGGGTTAAGCGCAGGGCGAGTTCAGTCTGTGGCGGTCCGCCTAATTGACGACCGGGAAGAAGAAATACGGGCCTTTGTATCTGAAGAATACTGGAGTTTGATGGCAAACCTTGAATCAGCCGGAGGAAAATTTCAAGCAAAACTCATGAAGAAAGCAGGTAAGAAAATCTCAATTTCCAGCAGATCGGAAATAGATATTATCTTAGCCGACTTAGCCGGAAAAGAATTTCAGGTTTCTGATGTTCGTACCAAGGAAAAGAAAAGGATGCCTGCACCACCCTTTACAACGAGCAGTTTACAGCAGGAAGCTCACCGTAAATTAGGCTTTTCACCCAAGCGTACCATGATGCTGGCTCAGCAATTGTATGAGGGTCTTGACCTGGGCAAAGAAGGTACTGTTGGTTTAATTACCTACATGCGTACAGACTCAGTTAAGATTGCTGAAGTTGCTCAGGATGAGGCCAGGGAATGGATTCTGACGAACTACGGGAATGATTATTATCCCCCGGAACCGCGTCAATTTACCAGTAAGGGACGGGCTCAGGAAGCCCACGAAGCAATCCGCCCCACCGTGCCTCTGCGTACCCCGGATTTATTGAAGGGAATCTTATCACGGGATCAATTGCGTTTATACCGCCTGATTTGGGAGCGCTTTATGGCCAGTCAGATGAGTATGGCTGTCATGGATACTTTAACCGTTGAAGTCCTTGTGGATGAATATTTATTTCGAGCCAATGCATCGACCGTTCGCTTCCCTGGATTTTTAGCTATCTATGAGGAAGGCAAAGATGATGTTGAGACAACAGAGGATGAGCAAACTTCCTTGACACTTTCTGTTTCTTCGGGAGAAAAATTAAATCTGATTAAACTCCAGGAAAAACAGCATTTTACGGAACCCCCACCTCGTTACACTGAGGCCTCTCTCGTTCGCAAGATGGAAGAGGAAGGAATCGGAAGGCCAAGTACTTATGCGCCGACGATCGAAACCATTCAGACCCGAGGCTATGTTGTTAAAGAGGAAAAACAGCTCCTGCCTACGGAACTTGGAGAGATCGTAATAACCTTATTAAAGGAACATTTTCCGGATATTTTGAACTTGGAGTTCACAGCTAATTTAGAAGAGAAACTCGATCTGATTGAAGAGGGAAAAGCTCCTTGGAAATCGGTTGTAGAGGACTATTATACGCCTTTTTCCGTGACCCTGGCTGAGGCCGAAGAGAAGATCGGGAAGGTGAAGATTGAGGACCAGGTCTCAGAGGAAATTTGTGAAAGCTGTGGCCGGAATATGGTAATTAAAATGGGACGCTACGGCAAATTTTTAGCATGTCCAGGCTTTCCGGAGTGTCGAAATACAAAACCGCTCTTTGAAGAAGCAGGTGCAAAGTGTCCTACCTGCGCTAAACCCCTGGTGGTTCGCCGTTCGAAAAAAGGACGTAAGTTTTATGGGTGTCTTGGCTACCCGGAGTGTGACTTTGTTTCTTGGGAAATGCCGGCTCCTGATCCTTGTCCGGAGTGTAAGCAAATGATGGTGGTTAAATCAACAAAACGTCAGAAAAAGCATGTCTGCACAAATCCGGAATGCCGTCATACAATCGTGCTTGAAGAAGACTAATTTTAAGAAGGTATAGGAGCGAATAATTACATGCAACAGTCAATAACTGTTATCGGGGCAGGTCTTGCAGGCTCGGAGGCCGCTTACCAATTGGCCGAACGCGGTGTTAAGGTAGATCTCTTTGAAATGCGGCCGTCTAAAACGACTCCTGCCCATAAAACAGATCAATTTGCAGAACTCGTCTGCAGCAATTCGCTTCGAGGAGCTGCTATAGAGAATGCTGTAGGGCTATTAAAAGAGGAAATGCGCCGTTTAGGGTCTCTGATTATGAGTGCGGCAGATCACAATGCGGTTCCCGCTGGCGGCGCTTTAGCTGTCGACCGGGAACTGTTTTCAAGTGAAATCACAAAACGGCTGGAACAACATTCCAAGATCACTATTCATCGAGAGGAAGTGCGTGAAGTTCCTCAAGCCGGAATAACTGTAATAGCTAGTGGTCCCTTGACATCAGATGATTTAGCAGAGGATATACTAAGGCTGACCGGCGAGCAGGCCTTATCCTTTTATGATGCCGCCGCTCCTATTGTTACGCTCGAATCGATTGACTTAGATAAGGCTTTTTGGGCTTCCCGGTATGATAAAGGTGAAGCAGATTACTTGAATTGCCCTATGAGCAAAGAAGAATACGAGACCTTTTATAAAGCATTAATCGGGGCAGAGATGGCTGAAGTTCAAGGATTTGAGCAGGGTAAGGTTTTTGAGGGGTGTTTGCCTGTCGAGGTCATGGCTAAGCGCGGTCCCCAAACCCTTACATTCGGCCCCCTGAAGCCGGTGGGTTTGGTGGACCCAAGAACAGGCATCCGGTCTTATGCAGTTGTACAGCTGCGAAAAGAAAATCAAGCGGGAACATTGTTTAATCTGGTAGGATTTCAAACCCATTTAAAATGGGGAGAACAAAAGCGAGTGTTTTCCTTAATTCCGGGTCTGGAGAAAGCTGAGTTTGCTCGTTATGGTGTCATGCACCGCAATACCTTCCTTAATGCCCCAAAAGTGCTCAAAGCGGACTTTAGTCTACGCCATAAACCGGAGCTTTTTTTTGCCGGTCAAATGACAGGGGTAGAAGGATATGTTGAATCCGCTGCCAGCGGGCTTCTAGCAGGTCTTAATGCATGGCGGAGGCTAAGTGAGATGACAACCATAGTGTTTCCACCCGAAACAGCGTTAGGAGGGTTAGCGCGTCATTTAGAAGGTTCCCCCAGTCAAAGTTTTCAGCCGATGAATATCAATTTTGGCTTATTGCCTCCATTAGCTGAGCGGATAAGGGACAAGCGGGAAAAAAATACTAGAATTTCAGAACGGGCTTTAGCAGCATTGCATGAATTTTGTGCACGAGAGGAAATGGGGAGATAAAAATGCTTGTCGATGAAGCGCTAAATCTCTTTGTGGGCTATCAATATTCCCAAAATCGATCCGAGTATACGGTTGTTGCTTATCAAACGGATCTGAATCAGTTTTTTAGATTTGCCGCATCTGAACTAGGTCAAGAGCCCGAAAACCTTACAGTGGATCGAGTGGACATTTATGTTGTTCGTAGTTTTTTGGGAACCCTATCGGATCATGGATTGGCAAGAAAAAGCATGGCGCGTAAGCTCGCTGCGCTGCGCTCGTTTTTCAAGTTCTTATGCCATAAGGAAATTATTCGTAATAATCCTGTGCAGCGGGTAGCGAGTCCTAAATTGGGACGCAAACTCCCGCATTTTCTTTATCTGGACCAAATTGAGAAGCTTCTCGGAGCTCTTGAGGAGAAGGATTTATTAGGTTGCCGGGATAAAGTAATTTTAGAGCTTCTCTATGGTTCGGGCCTTAGGGTTAGCGAATTAGTAGGTTTAAATCGACAAAATCTCGATTTAGATAGCGGACTGATTCGGGTCCTCGGAAAAGGGAGTAAGGAACGAGTAGTTCCCGTGACAAGTTATGCAATTCAAGCAATCAAAACCTATCTAAGAATGCGGGCAGATCACAATCAGGCACTTCTGCTTAATTATCAAGGAAGTCGTTTATCCGAGAGGTCTGTGCGCCGAATTTTGGATAAACTAGTTGCTAAGATTAGTTTGGACCAACACATCAACCCTCATATGCTGCGCCATTCCTTTGCTACCCATTTGTTAGATGGAGGAGCGGATTTAAGAAGTGTTCAAGAGCTGCTGGGACATAAAAAGCTTTCGTCCACCCAAATCTATACACATCTAACCCGCGAGCGTCTCAAAGAAGTCTTTACGCAAGCCCATCCAAGAGCCAGATCATCCAACAGGAAGACGTCTCCATAAATTTTCACAAAAAAATGTTAATTATCTACAATTCAGCTTGACATGCTGAAATAGCCCATGTAAACTTGATGATGAAAAGGGGGGGGATTATGTTTCACGCAACAACGATTGTCGCTGTAAAAAAAGGGGAACACGTAGCTATCGCGGGTGACGGTCAGGTAACAATGGGACAGGCAACGATTATGAAACATACGGCCCGCAAGGTTCGTCGCTTATTTCATGGAAAAGTCATTGCAGGGTTTGCCGGATCCGTTGCGGATGCGTTTACTCTTTTTGATAAATTTGAGCAAAAACTCGAAGAATATCATGGAAATCTTCAGCGTTCAGCCGTAGAATTAGCGAAAGAATGGCGAACAGACAAAATGCTGAGGAATCTAGAGGCCTTACTTCTGGTTGCGGATACGAATAATCTCTTAATCGTATCCGGTTCAGGCGAAGTGATCGAACCGGATGATGGAATCGCGGCCATCGGATCCGGGGGGAATTATGCTTTAGCTGCGGCACGGGCCCTGGCCAAACATTCAGACTTGCCAACATCCGAAATTGTGCGGGAAGCGATGCTCGTAGCGGCTTCAATATGTGTGTACACCAATGAGCAAATTATCGTCGAAGAGTTATAGGGGGTGTGACTATGGATCGCTTGACTCCACGTGAGATTGTCCATGAATTGGATCAATATATAATTGGACAGAATACTGCCAAAAGGGCTGTTGCAGTTGCTTTGCGTAATCGTTACCGGCGTTCTTGCCTGCCGGAACAGTTGCAGGAAGAAGTAATACCGAAAAACATTCTGATGATAGGGCCAACAGGTGTGGGTAAAACGGAGATAGCACGGCGTCTGGCAAGGCTGGTAAAAGCCCCCTTTATTAAGATCGAAGCAACAAAATTTACTGAAGTTGGCTATGTAGGCCGGGATGTGGAATCGATCATCCGGGATTTAATCGAAATATCGCTGCGTATGGTCAAGGCGGAGCGCATGGAACAAGTTCAGGCTCAGGCTGCGGTTAACGCCGAAAAACGCTTACTGGAGTTGCTCGTTCCCGAAAAACGCAAAGAGAGTTCCTCTGGTAACCCTTTTCAAATGTTATTTGGCCAGTCGGCAAATCAGGAGAAAGAACCTGAAATAACTCCGGAAATCGAAAAAGAACGTAAGATTGTCAACGAACATTTACGACTTGGAGAGCTTGAAGAGAAAATTATTGATATTTCGGTAGAAGAAAGTATGCCTCTTTCAGATATGCTGGGTAACAATAATATGATGGAGATGGGTTTGAACATTCAGGATATGATGTCTGGGATGCTTCCAAAGCGGCACAAAAAGAGGAAAGTTACTGTACGTGAAGCGCGAAAGATCTTAATCCAGGAAGAAGCTCAAAACTTAATCGACCACGATGAAGCGGTTCAGGATGCAATACGAAGAACTGAGCAAGAGGGAATTGTATTCTTAGATGAAATCGATAAAATTGCGGGGCGGGAGAATACCAGCGGTGCGGATGTTTCCCGGGGAGGTGTCCAACGCGACATTCTTCCGATCGTTGAAGGATCTACGATAGTAACAAAGTATGGGCCTGTAAAAACTGATCACATCCTATTTATCGCAGCAGGAGCTTTCCATGTCAGTAAACCATCGGACCTTATCCCCGAACTACAGGGCAGATTTCCAATTAGAGTGGAACTTGAGTCATTGAGCGTTGCGGATTTCAAACGAATTCTTACCGAACCTCAATCCTCGCTTATTAAACAATACAGCGCCTTATTGGGAACTGAAGGGATAAACGTTGAATTTACAGAGAATGCTATTGATGAATTAGCAGAAGTTGCATACAAAGTTAATTCTACGACAGAAAATATAGGTGCACGCCGACTTCACACCATTGTCGAAAAAGTCCTGGAAGAGTTATCGTTTGAAGCCTCAGAACTGCCCGATGACTACACGGTGACCATTAATCGGGAATATGTTGAGCATCGCTTGGGAAATGTTGTTCGGAACCAGGATTTGGCACGCTATATTTTGTAGAATATAGAATAAGTTTAACAAGTTAAATAATAAAAGAATGTTTTAAGGAGGATAAAAACTTATGGTAACCACATTATTAGAAAAAACAAGATCGATAAATAAGTTAATTCAGCGCGCTGCAGGTAATCCTGTAGATTTTGAGGAAATGGCCACAGTACTTCGGCAGGCGGTGAATGCCAACTGTTATATTGTAGGACGGCGCGGAAAAATTATGGGATATAGTTTTATGGATGGTTTCGTATGCGGAATCATGGAGGATATTGTTATTCACAGCGAACGGTTCCCGGAAAGCTACAACGAAGGGTTGATGAAAGTTACCGGAACAACGACGAATACTACCCAAGTCGCTAATGGCTGCATCTTTAATAATAATGAACGGTGTGGTTTTAACAATAAACTGACAACGACCGTACCGATCTTAGGTGGGGGAGAACGCGTCGGGACGCTTGTGCTCGCTAAATATGATGTCGAATTTGATGAGGCCGATCTAGTTCTCGCCGAATATGGTGCCACAGTTGTAGGTATGGAAATTTTGCGAGTTAAGGCTGAACGGGCAGAAGAAGAAGCACGTAAAAAAGCAGCAGTTCAAATTGCCGTAGGAACTCTCTCCTATTCCGAACTTGAAGCAGTTGAACATATCTTTGCTGAATTGGGCGGCGGAGAAGGACTATTGGTAGCCAGCAAAATTGCGGATCGAGTGGGGATTACCCGTTCTGTAATTGTCAATGCCCTGAGAAAATTTGAGTCCGCCGGAGTAATCGAGTCAAAATCACTGGGAATGAAAGGAACTTATATCCGAGTTCTTAATGATTATTTGCTGGATGAACTTGATAAACACACTAAACACATGAAGTAGGCCGCTTATAGCAGGAGGTATTTCGATGGAAGAACATGATTATGTTTACCAACTGAGACCCCTTATTATTCCAGGCCTTGTGTTTCTCATTCTATACCCCCTGATTGTTGGAGGAATCCATGGTTTCAGCACGCTGCCAACCCTGGAATTAAGAGTGCTCATAGGAATCTATGTGATTTCAGGGCTTGGAATTCTAACATTATGGGTCGTCGCCAAGAGCAAACGCATTATTACGAACGGTGAGCAAATTGTCTTTCATTCCTTACTGGGCGAACATATCCTTGAGCCAAAGGATATTCGACGGGTCGCCTTTTATTTTGATGACAAGGGGCAGGAAATTGCTCAGATTCGGACGAGTGAGGATTTATATTATGTAAGTGAATTCTATTTTCCTTTTCCCGAACTTATGAGCGATTTAGAGATTTTTATTCAACAGCATGATATACGTTCCAATCTTAATCGGTATGCTAATTAAGCAAGAGGGAATTTGAGGCTCAGAAGTGCAAGCTCGTTGCAAAGCTGCTAAGAATATGCTAATCTAGTAACAGTGTGATTTAACGACACACGCAGTGGGATGAAGGTGTCAGTTCCTTGTCGATGAGAAAAGGGGCACTTTGAGATGAACCTGCGGCGGAAAAAACAAAAAGAAAGTAGGTTGAACAAATGGCTGTTATTTCAATGAAACAATTACTTGAAGCGGGTGTACACTTTGGACACCAAACACGTCGGTGGAATCCTAAAATGGCACGGTACATTTTTACCGAGCGTAATGGAATCTACATTATCGATTTGCAAAAAACCGTAAAAAAAGTAGATGAGGCTTATAACTTTGTTCGGAATCTTGCTACTGAAGGAGGTACCATGCTGTTTGTAGGTACCAAGAAACAAGCGCAAGAGTCGGTTAAAGAAGAGGCTGCACGTTGTGGTATGTACTTCGTTAATGAGCGTTGGCTTGGAGGAATGCTGACCAACTTCCAAACAATTCAAAAGCGTGTCGACCGGTTGCGTGTTTTGGAAAACATGGAAGCAGAAGGCGTTTTTGAAGTGCTTACCAAAAAGGAAGTTTCTGCACTGCGTCATGAGATGGAAAAACTGGAGCGTTTCCTGGGCGGAATTAAGAATATGAAGAAACTCCCGGATGCTCTGTTTATTGTAGATCCGCGTAAAGAACGCATTGCCGTTGCGGAAGCACGCCGCCTTAATATTCCTATCGTTGCAATAGTGGATACGAACTGCGATCCGGATGAGATCGATGTTGTTATTCCGGCTAATGATGATGCTATTCGTGCGGTCAAGCTGCTGACCGGAAAAATGGCTGATGCCATTATCGAAGGACAACAAGGCAGCGAGGAAGATGCTGAAGAAGCCGCAGAAGCGGTCGAAGCGTAATTGATGTGCGAGGTTCGAAGCTCGAAGCTCGAGCCTCGCATATTTCATATTTTCTTACTTATCGCGACCCTATAATGATATTATAGGTTGACTTTATTCTTATGCAGACAACACATAATTATAGTGCACGTTGGATTTCGAGCATCGGGCAGAGATTTAATATCGAGCCTCGTTCCTCGAGCTTCGTGCATCGATATTAGGAGGGTAAAATAATGGCAGAGGTAACTGCAGCTCTAGTTAAAGAGCTTAGAGAACGGACCGGTGCAGGCATGATGGACTGCAAAAAGGCACTTACAGAATGCGGCGGAGAAATGGAAAAGGCTTGTGACTTTCTCCGTGAAAAAGGATTGGCTGCGGCAGCTAAAAAAGGTGCACGTATCGCGGCAGAAGGATTGATTGAGTCCTACATTCATGGCGGCGGACGAATTGGCGTTTTGCTGGAAGTAAACTGCGAGACAGACTTTGTCGCTCGAGGGGACGAATTTAAGACGTTAGTCCGTGATCTTGGTCTGCATATCGCAGCTGCGAATCCACAATATTTAACTAAAGAAGAAGTTCCGGCTGACGTGCTTCAACATGAAAGAGATATCTTGAAGGCCCAAGCTCTCAATGAAGGAAAGCCCGAAAAGGTCGTTGAAAAAATGGTTGAGGGCAGAATCGGAAAATTCTACAAAGAAGTATGTTTAATGGAACAAGCTTTTGTCAAGGATCCAGATAAGAGCATTAGTGAACTTATTCTGGATAAGACAGCTAAAATTGGTGAACGCATCGTAATTCGCCGCTTCACACGTTATGAGTTAGGTGCAGGCATTGAAAAAAGACAGGATGACTTTGCTGCTGAAGTTATGAAAGAACTAAATAAATAATCTCTGATAAACGATCTAGAGAACACCCTGGTGTTCTCTTTTTGGAATGTGAACTATTTTTTCAATGGAAAAGAATTAGATTGATGGAGGTTAATCCATGGAAAAGCCGCAGTATGAACGAGTTGTCCTTAAGATAAGTGGGGAAGCCCTTGCAGGTACTCAAGGATTTGGCCTTCAACATGATATGCTGGTTTCCGTAGCAGAGCAGGTGGCAGAAATTCGCGATTTGGGAGTTGAAGTCAGCCTGGTAGTTGGCGGAGGAAACTTATGGCGTGGTATTACGGGCAGTGCCCAAGGTATGGACCGCGCTCAAGCCGATTATATGGGTATGTTAGCAACCGTGATGAACGCCTTGGCTTTACAGGATGCCTTGGAAAAAGCAGGATCAGATACCCGGGTCTTATCAGCTATTGAAATGAGACAAGTCGCTGAGCCCTATATTCGGCGCCGGGCCATTCGTCATATGGAAAAAGGACGGATTGTGATTTTTGCAGCTGGGACAGGCAATCCCTACTTCTCTACAGATACTACGGCAGCTTTAAGAGCCGCTGAGATTGAAGCGGACGTTATTTTGATGGCTAAACGGGTGGATGGAGTTTACGATTCAGATCCGATGATTAATTCCGAAGCTCAGAGATTTGAGCGTTTAAGCTATTTGGAAGTTCTTAGTCGGGGACTTGGGGTTATGGATTCAACTGCGACCTCACTTTGCATGGATAATAATATTCCGGTTATCGTATTTGACCTTACGAAACAGGGCAATATTCGGCGTGTTGTCATGGGAGAATCAATTGGAACATATGTTGGGAGGGATAGTTAATGATTTCAGAGGTAATTAAAGACGCGGATGAACGTATGCATAAAGGGGTTGATGCCTTACGCAGGGAATATGCTTCGATCCGCGCCGGCCGTGCTAATCCAAGTGTCTTGGACAAAGTGCTGGTTGAGTATTATGGAACTCCTACCCCCATTAATCAGCTTGCGAATATATCTGCTCCTGAAGCAAGATTGCTGATGATTCAACCTTGGGACAGATCCGTTCTGCCTGCCATCGAAAAGGCCATCATGAAATCCGATCTTGGTCTTAACCCCTCAAGTGATGGATCTGTAATTCGTCTCATGATTCCTCAGCTCACGTCAGAACGGCGTGTGGAGTTGGTGAAGGCGGTGAAAAAGAAGGCCGAAGAAGCACGAGTTTCTGTTCGGAATGTGCGACGGGACGTTAATGATCAGTTAAAGAAATTAGAGAAAGATCACGAGGCTTCTGAAGATGAAGTCAAACGTGCCCAAGAAGAAGTACAAAAAATGACGGATAAAATAATTAAAGAGATTGAGCGTGTAATGGAAGCTAAAGAAAGCGAAATCATGGAAGTATGATTCAGGCTTGGCTCGGTCGTGATTGGACTAAGATTAAGCCCGAAATTGAACGGTTGGGTAAACCTTGCGCTTTCCAAATGACTCATCCTCATGGTAATATAGAATCATGGGGAAACTACCGAGTTGTTCGAGTCAGAGACTTCGATGATCGTGTAGAGGTTGTATTAGCGCACGAAAATTATTCACCAAGACAGACATTGACCCCCTGATATACAAAGGGGGTCAATCTCGTAATTTGAGGTTAGTGGTTCGAATATCGAGTTAGGGGTGCAATCGATGATGTGGCTAAAGGCTTGGAAACAAAATAAGGTGGATTCAATGGACCAAATTGCGCTGGAACGCCTTCCTCGCCATATTGCCATTATCATGGATGGGAATGGGCGATGGGCTCAAAAGCGTGCGCTTCCTCGTTCGATGGGACATCGGGCAGGTGTCGAGGCCCTGCGGAAGGTTGTTAAGGCCTGTTCTAAAATAGGTATTGAGGTCTTAACTGTGTATGCATTTTCTACTGAAAATTGGAGCAGGCCTAAAGATGAAGTGGGTGTGCTCATGACTCTGCTGACAGAGTATCTGAGAAAGGAACTCCAAGAACTTCATCAGAATAATGTAGTTATTCGTGCTATAGGGGGCATTGCCGGCCTGCCTCGGGAGGCACAGCGCGAATTAGAGAATTCTATGAAACACACGCGTAATAATACGGGTCTCATTCTAAACCTTGCTTTAAATTATGGTGGGCGATCTGAGATCATTGGTGCTGTCAAGACATTATGCAGTGATGTTTTGAGCGGGAAGCAAAAAATTGAAGAGATTGGTGAAGCGCAATTTAGTGATGTACTCTTTACCAAAGGGTTGCCGGATCCCGATTTAATGATCCGAACCTCAGGGGAAATGAGGCTAAGTAACTTTTTGCTCTGGCAACTAGCCTATACAGAAATCGTCGTAATTGAAGATCTTTGGCCTGATTTTGGCGAAAAGACGTTACTTGATGCGATTAAAACATACCAGAAACGGGATCGCCGCTTTGGTGGAATACATACAGATTGAGGTAGCACATGTTTAAAAGAATAATGAGTGCCTTGGTTGGCGCCCCAATTTTACTAGGTTTAATTTATTTGGGGGGACCTTATACAGCTTTCTTAGTCGCTGTATTAACAATGCTGGCCTTGCGGGAATTTTGGCAAATTGGCGTGCAAATGGGTGTGCGCGCTTGGTATATACAAACTGCAGCGGCCACGGTTGTTTGGCTGACTAGTTTGTTCATTGGCGGGGAAGAATGGATATTAGCAGCTCTTCTCTTCTGGTTTTTAATTTGTCTGGGACGACTTGCTCTGACTTATCCGAATTCGCCCCTTGCAGAAGCAAACTTTAACTCCTTGGCTGTCCTTTATGCTGTTGTCCTGCTATCCCATTTATATTTGCTCCGGCAGCTTCCGCGAGGACTTGAGTGGACTTTTATGACAATCTTTTTGGTATGGGCAACGGATACTGGTGCATATCTTATAGGGAGACAATTTGGCCGTCATCTCCTGGCACCTCAAGTTAGTCCGAAGAAAACTGTGGAAGGCTCGCTAGGGGGATTAGCATTCAGTATCATAGTAGCCATTGCTTGTTGGCGGCTGATTGGTGGTGCTTCTTGGCTCACTTATGTTGTTTTAGGAGTGGTTATTGGGATTAGCGCTCAAATAGGGGATTTATTTGAGTCAGCCTTGAAACGCAGCGCAGGGGTCAAAGATTCTGGAACAATAATTCCAGGGCATGGTGGGATTTTAGATCGTTTTGATAGTCTTATTTTTGCCCTGCCGTTAGTATACTATGGAGTAATCTTGTTATCATGAGGTGAAACCATTGAGTATCCAAAAACACCCTATTTGGACAAATATCAATCGATTAGCGATTGTGACAAGTTTCCTTGTCATATTGAAGCTTTTTACATATTTTTTTCAAGATTTCCTGCCTGTTTTTGGTGAGGTTATCAGCGAGCTGTTCAGCGCTTTTTTGCCATTTATTATTGCTATTATTATTGCCTTCTTACTCGAGCCGCTCCTTGTTGGAGTGATGCGGGCCATGAGGATTCGCCGGCCATATGCTGCAGTCGTTTCCTTACTTCTGGCGATTGCGGGATTAAGCCTGTTTGTTTTTATAATTGTTGCCCGCCTTTATACAGAATTATCTGAGTTAGCCATAAGTTTACCAAACTATGGGTATCTTATTGATCTTGTGGCAAAGCAAGTCGATACTGCGGAGAGGTTTGTTGAGGTGAACCCTCAAATCCAAGATACATTGTTTACCGCGACACAAACCTTGGCCACTATGCTTCAAGCATGGGCTAAATCAGCGAGCGCATTTTTACTTTCGTTTCTGACCGCTTTACCTCGTGTATTTATTGTGATTATAGTGTCCATTGTGGCGACTATACTAATAAGTTCAAGTTACCCGGATGTAAAACTGTTTATTTCAAACTTATTTCCTCGCCGTTTCCGTGTCAGTGCTCAAGCGATCAGTGAAGATTTGGGGGCGGCCGTTGTTGGGTTTGTACGGTCTCAGGCTATTTTAGTTTCCGTGACGTCACTAGCAACTATTGTCGGGTTAGTGCTCATGGGGAATAGATATGCTGTTACTCTGGGTGTTATTGCGGGATTATTGGATATAGTCCCGATTGTTGGGACAGGGATGCTGTTTGTACCTTGGGCCATCGGGCTCTTTATTATGGGATCCTTTGGAGAAGGACTAAAACTCTTGGTAATGTGGATCGTGATTATGGTAATACGGCAGTTTCTTGAGCCAAAGGTTATGTCTAAAGGAATTGGTATACATCCGCTGCCAACGCTTATTTCCATGTATGTAGGGCTTCAATTGCTAGGAGGTTTCGGTCTTATTGTGGGACCCGCAATCGTTATATGTTATGAAGCTGTGCGAAGAGTCAGCGCTTTTGGACATCCTAAAGAGTAAAATCTTTGGAAATTTATTAAAAATTGCTTATGGAGCAGGGAGAGATGATTTGCGTTGAAAACGCTGACTCTATTAGGATCGACAGGGTCAATCGGCCGTCAAACTCTAGATGTTGTTCGTCATGCCGAAGGGGAACTTAAGATACATGCTTTGGCCGCCGCTAAAAATGTGAAACTCATGGAAGAACAGGCTCGGCTCTTTAATCCGGCTGTAGTAGTGATGATGGACGAGGGTGCGGTTCGTGAACTGCGTGGCCGGCTAAGAGATTTACCTATTAAAGTCGACCAGGGCATGGAGGGGATAATTAACTCTGTTACCGCTCCTCAAATAGATACAGTCGTTACGGCTCTTTCAGGTCGAATTGGCTTAGAGCCCACCCTTGCTGCCATAGAAGCTGGAAAGACGATTGCTCTGGCCAATAAAGAAACTTTAGTAGCCGGCGGGGATTTAGTTATGTCCTCCGCAAAGAAAAAGAACTGCAAAATCCTGCCGGTTGATAGTGAACACTCAGCAATTTTTCAATGTTTAGAGGAAGAATCAAAAACCATAGAAAAAATTATTCTAACCGCTTCGGGAGGGCCTTTTTTTGGATGGACCAAGGAGAAGTTAGGGACGGTTACCTTAGAGAAAGCTCTCCGCCATCCTAACTGGGAAATGGGTGCAAAGATCACGATTGATTCGTCAACGATGATGAACAAGGGGCTTGAAGTCATTGAAGCGCATCATCTATTTAATATAGAATATGATGGAATAGAGGTGCTGATTCATCCCCAAAGTGTAGTCCATTCTATGGTGGAATATTGTGATGGGTCAGTCCTTGCTCAATTAGGCAGGCCGGATATGCGGCTGCCAATCCAATATGCCTTAAGTTATCCGACACGTTGGAAAAATCCCTTTGAACGCCTTAACCTTCGGGGGAAAACATTAACCTTTCACGAACCCGATTTTGAAGCCTTTCCCGCTTTAGCAATGGCTTATCAGGCCGGCCGGCAAGGGGGAACTCTGCCAGCGGTTATGAATGCGGCTAATGAAGTTGCAGTATCGGCATTTCTGCAGAAGAAAGTATCGTATTTAGGGATCCACGACATCGTCGGAAACGTTTGTTCCGAGCACCATGTTTTAGATAATATGGATTTGGAAAGCATACTCGATGCGGATACTTGGGCACGGCGCCGGGCTGAAGAACATATTGCGAGGCTCGAGGCGCGATGTTCGAATCGTAAGGACTGTTAAGCATGAACCTTGAAGCCATGAACTCTGGTACACTTGACGAAATAGTACTCTCAGCCTGAATTTGGATACACCAGCTTGAGATCAGATGAGTAGCCCTTAGATGATTAAAAGAACCACGGAATGGAACAAAGTACGCAATACTGGATATTCGTAAATGATGTTCGAACCACGAACATCGAAAAGGGGGGATTAAAGTGTTAACGACACTCGCCATTGTTTTTGTATTTGGAAGCATGGTTATGATTCATGAATTCGGACACTATATTGTCGCAAAATGGATTGGCGTCAAGGTTATTGAGTTCAGTTTTGGTTTCGGTCCGAAAATCGTGGGTTACCAGGGGAGAGAAACACTTTATGCTCTGCGTCTGATTCCTCTGGGTGGGTTCGTTAAACTTCATGGGATGGATGCAGAACTCGATAAAAATGGCCAGCCAATGATTGTCTCAAATAATGATGCGAGAAGCTTTATGAATAAGCCGGTGTGGCAGCGCATGGCTGTCATTGCGGCCGGACCGATTATGAACTTCGTTCTGGCGATTATCATGTTTATAAGCGTCTTTGCTTATCTGGGGATTCCAGCCCAAGGGAATAGCAATATGGTTGGTTCTTTAGTTAAAGGTAAACCAGCGGCGACAGCCGGAATTCAACCGGGAGATAGAATCATTGCGGTCGATCAGGAAATAACCGCAGATTGGGCTCGTTTGACAGAATTAATTCATTCCAAACCAGACCAGGTTTTAAGCTTAACTATTGAACGAGGAAGCGAACAGCAACGCCAAACGGTGTCAATAAAGACAGAAAAGGACCCACAATCAGGGAATGGTATGATTGGGATTGCGCCGGAAGTCACGTATGTTCATGCCTCCATCTTTGAATCAACTCGTGTAGGAATTCAACGCTCTATAGATTTTACAAAGTTAATTGTTGTGACTTTGACCCAAATGGTCACGGGAAAGATCCCGGCTGATGTCGGAGGTCCCGTCATGATTGCCCAGGTGATCGGAGAAGGGGCTAAGGAAGGATTCTCTAATCTTTTGGGCTTAACGGGAGTTTTAAGCATTCAATTGGGTCTAATTAACTTATTTCCTATCCCTGCCCTTGATGGAAGCCGGCTGGTTTTCCTGCTGATTGAAGGTTTGAGAGGGAAACCGCTTAATCCGGAAAAGGAAAATATGATTCATTTAGTAGGGTTTGTGTTACTTATGGGCTTAATGCTTGCCGTAACCTACAAAGATGTCCTGCGCTTGTTTGTGAAAGCCGGGTAATGTTTACAGGGGGAAGAGTCATGATACAGAGAAAGATGACCAAGCCAGTGCAGGTTGGGTCTGTGAAAGTCGGTGGCGGAGCCCCAATTGTCATACAATCCATGACCAATACGGATACACGTGATATTCCCGGCACTCTTGCTCAAATTCAAAGCTTAGCTGATGCCGGGTGTGAAATCGTGCGTCTTGCCGTTTTAGATGGAGAGGCGGCTAAAGCCCTCAAAGAAATATCTGCAGCCAGTCCGCTCCCCGTTATTGCAGATATTCACTTCGATTACCGCTTGGCCCTTCAGGCAGTTGAACAAGGGGTCCATGGATTGAGATTAAATCCGGGTAATATTGGTGCGCGCTGGAAAGTTCAGGAGGTTGTGCGCGCTGTTGGAGAACGACAGATCCCTATCCGTATCGGGGTGAACGCTGGGTCATTGGAAAAGGAACTTCTTGAAAAGTACGGAGGACCTACTGCTGCGGGTATGGTTGAAAGTGCCTTAGGGCATATACGGATACTTGAAGAGGAAGGGTATGATAAGCTTAAGGTCTCCCTTAAAGCCTCTTCGGTTCCCTTGATGCTTGAGGCATATCGCAAGATTCATGAAGTTGTCGACTATCCTCTGCATCTGGGGGTAACTGAAGCGGGGACCGTGCGCTCCGGTGTCGTGAAATCAGCGATAGGAATCGGAACCCTGCTTGCGGAAGGAATTGGGGATACGGTTCGAGTGTCCCTAACGGGAGACCCTGTGCGGGAAATTCCGGTCGCTTTAGAGATTTTACAGGTCCTTGGCTTGAGACAGCGCAGCGTAGAGTTAATTAGCTGCCCAACCTGTGGTCGGACACAGGTTGATCTGGCTGCACTAGCGGAGCAAGTTGAGGAACGGCTGTCTCAACTTCCGCCACTGGACAAGCCTTTAAAAGTTGCGGTTATGGGATGCGCAGTTAACGGACCGGGAGAGGCTCGTGAAGCTGATTATGGGATCGCAGGCGGAAAAGGTATGGGGCTGTTATTTCGCAAAGGTGAGATTGTAGCCCGCCTTCCGGAACAAGAATTGTTAGCTGCCCTGCTCCACGAAATTGAGGAATATGTTCAAGGGCATCAGAAGCTTTAGGCGACGCTGCTATCCAACACTGGCACTTCTAATAAATTAAAAAAACGATAGATTACCTACATTTATATAGAAAATCGATGATATACTTAGAGAATTTATTTGCGAAACTGATAAAAAAGCAAAATCATAACGGAAAGGAATGGACAACATGCTTGTCAGTCAACTATTAAATCCTACACTCCGCGAGGTGCCAGCTGAAGCTGAGGTTATCAGCCATCAACTGATGGTTCGGGCAGGTTTAATTCGTAAATCGGCATCGGGTTTATACACTTATTTGCCCTTAGGATTACGAGTGCTAAAAAAGATTGAAGCGATTGTGCGGGAAGAAATGGATGCCAGAGGCGGACAAGAAATCCTTATGCCAATTATGCAGCCAGCGGAATTATGGAAGGAGAGCGGACGCTGGGATGTCTATGGCGCAGAGTTATTTCGCCTAAATGACCGCCATAATCGAGAATTCTGCCTTGGCCCAACCCACGAAGAAATTATTACCGACCTTGTGCGTGGTGAAATCCGGTCTTATAAACAACTGCCGCTGCTTCTTTATCAAATTCAAAATAAGTACCGGGATGAGCGACGCCCGCGTTTCGGGTTAATGCGCGGCCGGGAATTCGTGATGAAAGATCTCTATTCATTTGACCGTGATGAGGCAGGTTTGCATGAGAGTTATCAGAAAATGTACGATGCTTATTGCCGTATCTTTTCTCGTTGCGGGTTAACCTATCGTCCAGTTGAAGCAGACCCTGGTGCTATTGGAGGGACAGGCGGATCTCATGAATTTATGGTTCTGGCCGATTCAGGAGAAAATTCAGTGGTTTATTGCTCAGGGTGTGATTACGCTGCCAATACGGAAAAATCCGAATGCCGTCCCCAAGCGGTCGAAGATATATCTCCTGAAGGAGAAATGAAGCTAGTATCTACACCGGGAGTCAAGACGATTGAGGACATTAGTGAGTTCTTGGCAGTACCGAAGACCACCTTAGTTAAGTCCTTATTGTATCAAGGAGATGAGAAGACCTTTTTGGTCTTGGTCCGCGGAGACCGAACCCTGAATGAAATTAAATTAAACAACGCTTTAGGTGGATTTGTATCCCTCCAACTAGCCTCCCCCGAGGTAGTTGAGGAGATTATGGGGTGCGGGCCGGGTTCTGTAGGGCCTGTTAAGGTGCCTGAAGGGCTTATGGTTGTCGCTGACGCAGAGGTTCCTCTCATGAAAAAGGCTGTGTGTGGAGCCAACAAAGCGGAACATCACTATGTTGATGTTGTTTCCGGGAGGGATTTCCGCATTGACCAGGTCCTGGATTTACGGATGGTTGAGCCTGGCGAAGCTTGTCTCAAATGTGGTGCTCCCCTTAAAGAAGCTCGGGGAATTGAAGTAGGCCAAGTGTTTAAACTGGGAACAAAGTACAGTAAAGCACTGGGAGCAAACTTTTTAGATGAAAAGGGAGTAGAGAAAAGTTGTGTGATGGGTTGCTACGGTGTTGGCGTAAGCAGAACAATTGCCGCTGCCATCGAACAAAATCATGATGAGTTTGGCATTGTCTGGCCTATGCCCATTGCTCCCTACCAATGTGTCATTGTAACAGCAAGCACGAAAGATACCTTAGTCGTGGAGACCGCGGATAAACTTTATCAGGAGCTTAAGAGTCTTGGCGTGGAAGTCGTTCTCGATGATCGCGATGAACGCGCGGGTGTGAAATTTAAAGATGCCGATTTGGTCGGATATCCTTTGCGGGTAACCCTGGGAAGCAAAACTCTGGCTAATGGTCAAGTTGAACTGAGAGAACGCAAATCTGGTGAGACTCAGCTGGTGAAGGCAGAAGACCTTGCTCAACAGGTAAAAACCATGATTGAAAAAGCTTTACAGTGCTAGTCCTACTCTTTGGTAGCACAAGCTGAGCTTGTTAACTCTTATCCTAATATACTGTTTTATACAGGAAAGTACCCTGCTGTCTTGACCAGACAGCAGGGTACTTTCCTGTATAAAACTAGATATCCTATGAGTGAAATTAGCCCCCAGGAGTGTGATATCCACGACTGATACAGGAACTGATGTCATCAGTGGACGCACCACCCAGGTAATCGCGGCTGAAATTAACCTGATCAAATACCAGGCTGAGAGGGTTTGCCTTGCGCCGCCGTTGAGACCGGAAGGCGGCTGACGGATAACTTACCTCCTCAAATTCGGATCCGGATCCGAATTTGAACGGGCGCAATTTATCCTCGATAGGGATATCCAGGGAATGACCAATCAGGAACTCGGGCAAGCGGTCAATGAATGGACGCAGACCCTGCTGTCCAATAAAAAATTCCATAGGGTAGGAAGTAAATTAGGAACTGAGAACCTGTTATGACAAAATTGTGGTAAATATTACAAGAGCAGGGGGTTGACATTTACTAACAGACAACTTATGATTACACATGGGGTTGTTAGTGTTTGTGCGCTATCGATTGTTCCTTAGTGTTAGGCCAAGTTTTTATGAAACCGAGCCTGGCGCTGTTGATAACAGAGTGCATAACTCTTGTAAAAGACGAGGAGGTAGAACAAATGAACGAACAACGACTGAAGTTATGGCCACATATAACTGACGAGCAATGGAATGATTATCATTGGCAAATGTCTAATAGAATTTCAACCCAGGAGGAATTGCTCAAAGTTATGTCTCTCCCTGCCGCGGAAGCAGATCAAATTAAGCGTTGCCTAGGTAATTTCCGCATGTCAATCACACCTTACTATTTTTCCTTAATAAATCCCCAGGATTCGGAATGTCCCATTAGAAAACAAGCAGTGCCTTCAATTCATGAGTTAAACAAATCCTCATGTGATTTAGAAGACCCGCTGCATGAAGAGGCCGATTCACCTGTACGTGGACTGACACACCGCTATCCTGACCGTGTTCTGCTGCTGGTAACGGATCAATGCTCCATGTATTGCAGACATTGTACCAGAAGAAGAATGGCAGGACAGACAGACCAGGCGTTACCTTTAAATCGCTTTAAGGCTGCCTTGGAATATATTCGTTCCAATCATCAAATACGTGATGTCCTCATATCGGGAGGAGATCCATTAACCCTCTCTGATGAGCGCTTGGAGTATATTTTGTCGAATCTGCGTGCAATTCCGCATGTTGAGATTATCCGTATTGGGACAAGAACCCCAGTCGTTCTTCCTATGCGCATTACGGATCACCTCGTGGGGGTTTTGCAAAAATACCACCCGATTTGGATCAACACACACTTTAATCATCCCCAGGAGCTTACAGCTGAAGCCCGCAATGCCCTCAATAAACTAGCTAATGCAGGAATTCCGCTTGGAAACCAATCGGTTTTGCTTAAAGGAATCAATGATTGTTCTATAATTATGAAAAAGCTGGTTCATGAACTAGTAAAATGCCGGGTAAGGCCCTACTACTTGTATCAATGCGACTTATCTACTGGCATTGAGCATTTCAGGACATCCGTCAGTACAGGCTTGGAAATTATCGAAATGTTAAGAGGGCACACTTCCGGTTTCGCCGTTCCCACCTTTGTTGTTGATGCCCCAGGAGGAGGCGGGAAAATCCCCCTTCAACCCAACTATATGATTTTGCATTCAAACGATAAAGTCATTCTGCGTAATTATGAAGGTGTTATCACCGTATACCAGGAACCGGAAAATAAAGCAAGCCGTTGCAAGACATGCTCTGAGGTCTGTACCAGCTCGAAAAAGCGCCAGACTGGTCTTGCTAAATTGCTGAGAGGGGAACGAATCAGTCTGATACCTCAGGATAATATGCGATTGGAGAGGAGAAAAGTTTCCGGCAGTTACGGAGGAAAGGCAAATGCTTAATACTCTGAATCCAGATAATTTCTCAAGCCACATCCTTATGGATGAAAGGAATAAACGTTTGGTTATCAATGGCTATACACGAGGTTTAAAGCCGTCTTTGTTTAGCAGACAGCTCATTGATTTCGCGGTAAAAAAGAAGCTGGAGAAAATCTGGCTATGGACATTTCCGACAGATGTTCCCGAATTTTTAAAGGCTGGCTTTTGTACCGAAGGCCATATTTTCCGAGGTAACGGTAAGGAATTTTCGGTCAGTCTCGCCTATTATGTCAGTAAGGTAAGAGGTCAATCCAATAAGTTACAAGCAGAGAACGATCTTATTCATGCTGTTCGGACAGAACCTACGAGACAGTTACAAGCCTTGCCTCACGGAATGGAGTTAAAACTCTTAAATGAATCCTTTGCTGAACAAATATCACAAGTATTAACCCGGGTTTTTACGAGTTATCCCACTTCTATGTACCCACAATATATTGCCTCCCTGATACAGAATGGGAACATTTTTGCCGGTGCATTTTTACAAGAGAGGCTGATTGCCGTTTCAGCTGCTTACCCTGACCCAGTTTTTAACCGTTGTGAAATGACAGATTGTGCTACGATAGAAGAATACCGTGGCCATTCCTTAACGGAACGCTTATTAGTTATTTTAGAACAGGAAGTTCAAAAGTTAGGTTCATTTAACATCTACACTTTAGCACGTGCCCGGTCTTTTGGAATAAACAGGGTATTCCATAAACTTGGCTATAGATATCAAGGACGCCTGATTAACAATTGTCATATCGCAGGTTCTTTTGAAGACATGAATCTCTGGGTCAGATAGGGCAAGGGGACACTTTTTCACCATTCCTATGGTAGTGAACTCATGCCAATGAAAATGCGGTATGCTATAATAATAGGTAGTCTAAGAAAATCTTACGGAGACAAAGATTTTGAAAGAGGAACTCAAGCAACTTCCAAAAAGACCAGGTGTTTATATGATGCTCGATTTATTGGGCAATGTAATCTATGTCGGAAAGGCTAAGGATTTAAAAAACAGGATATCTCAATATTTTCATTACCAAAAGGATAGAGATCCAAAAGTTGAAGAAATGATACAGCATATTCATAGGTTCAATTATCAAGTTACGGATACTGAGTTGGATGCCTTAATTGAAGAATGCTACCTTATTAAGAAAATAAAACCCCGGTATAACAGGCAAATGAAGAACTTTAAGAAATATCTTTATATAAAGATACCAGCCGAACAATACCCGAAGGTGATTGTCGTAAATGAAAAGGCGGACGAAGATGCTCTATATTTTGGTCCATTCACCAGTTCGCATCAGGTAGAGAATGCTGTAAAATACCTAAATGATTTTTACCCTATTCGAAAATGTACTAGTCCTAGATTAGTCAAGAGTACTAATGGCTGCTTGTTTCGGCAGTTGGGTAGGTGTTTAGGGGTTTGTACCGGGCAAGTACAACCTGATGAGTATTGGGATTACATTGAAAAAATACAACAGCTTCTCAATGGAAATGATTTCCTACCTGTCCAGGAACTTTCTCAACAATTGGACACAGCTATTGAAAATCTTAAATTTGAAAAAGCGGCCAAGTATAGAGAGTATTACTTAGGTCTGAGGCATGTTATTGGAAAACAAACGTTAGTTCAGTCATCAAGTAAAAATAGAAATATCTTAGCAGTCGAATTCTTAGACGATGATCGTGCTAAATTGTTCCTGATCAAAGGAAATAAGTTGCTTTATGGAAAAATGATTGATGGAGTAAGCTCAGACAGTATAGAGATGAGACAGTCCCTAAGCCGGATGATCCGGGAAAAGTTTCTGGATATAGATAAACTTGATTTTGGTAAGTTAACCCCTCAGGATATTGATGAAGCGCAAATAATCTACACTTATTTAAAAAAGAATAGGAAAAAAGTTATTACTTTCTGGATACCGTCAGCAAGATTAAAGAATGAAACATCCTTGGATGCCACAGTTATTAAGATCATAAGTCGGATTAATGCTAAACTTTCGACACGATATTAATAAAGTCAACTGAAGCTTTCGGGAGTATTAATGTTCGGCTTTAGCTGAACGGGATCACTAAGTTTATAATTAATGGTTCGAAGAATATTATAGCTGATGAATATCAAATTGCGGTAAGCTTTTCGGTTCAGATGTGTGGAAATGCGGCGAATGCTTTAAATTCTAAATTAGTAGTAGGTTGCACAGTTCCAATGAATATGCTATATTAGTATAAGGAAATTTGTAGTCTTGATGGTAAGGAGTGGGTTCTAACCCGCTCCTTCGTTTGTCCAATACGTAACGTAAAGTATAACTTTAAGGTATCTTCGTCAGACTATGAGAAAGAAGAATGTTCGTTACGTTACGTTTTAAAGGAGCGATTTCAGATGAATAAATCAATAGAACAACAAATTCACATCATGGTTGAGCCTATTGTAGAAGAAAAAGGGCTTGAATTGATCGACGTTGAGTACGTGAGAGAAGGTGCGCATTGGTATTTGCGCCTTTACATAGATAAAGACGGTGGTGTAGACATGGATGATTGTTCATCTATCAGCCACGTTGTGAGTGAAATGTTGGATCGGAAAAATCCTATTCCTCAAGCCTACATGCTGGAAGTGTCTTCTCCTGGACTTGAACGTCCGCTTAAAAAGGAAGAGGACTTTGTTCGTTTTCAGGGAAGTTTGGTTATGGTGCATACGACGTCTCTTTTTCAAGGATTCAAGAAATTCACGGGAAATCTTGTTGGACTAATTAACGATGAAATCGTTTTAGAATACAATGATGAGCGCGTCGCTATTCCACGCATTTTGGTAAAGAAAGCTCATTTGGCACTGGATTTTTAAATTACTTGCACAATAGAATAAGGAGGAACAAGGAAAAATGAATATGGAGTTCATCGAGGCCCTTCACGACTTGGAAAAAGGACGGGGAATTTCTGCAGAGATTCTGTTTGAGGCAATTGAGGCAGCACTGATTTCAGCATACAAGAAGAATTTCGGATCCTTACAAAATGTTCGAGTTCTGATTGATCGCTTAACCGGTGAGTTTAAAGTTTATGCCCGTAAAACCGTTGTAGACATCGTGGAGGATGCTCGGACTCAGGTTAGCTTGGTGGAGGCGCGTAATCTCGATCCTAATTACCAACTTGAAGACATTGTTGAATACGAAGTAACTCCTCGTGATTTTGGACGAATTGCGGCGCAAACTGCGAAGCAGGTTGTTGTACAACGCATTAGAGAAGCGGAACGAGGCATGATATACGATGAATTTGTTAATCGTGAAGGGGATATCGTGACCGGTGTCGTCCAGCGGTATGAACAGAAGAACGTCATCGTAGATTTAGGGAAGATAGAAGCGGTACTTCCCGCTCAGGAACAAATACCTGGAGAAGTGTACCAATCCTTTGATCGTATCAAAACCTATGTTGTAGAAGTTAAGAAGACAACGAAGGGACCGCAAATTATGCTGTCTCGCACCCATCCGGGGCTGATAAAACGTTTGTTTGAGCTTGAAGTGCCTGAAATACATGACGGGATCGTAGAAATAAAAGGGGTTTCGCGTGAAGCTGGGGCACGCTCCAAAATTGCAGTTTATTCACGTGATCCTAATGTAGATGCTGTTGGAGCCTGTGTTGGACCTAAAGGAGTGCGTGTACAGACCATTGTCACAGAATTAAAAGGGGAAAAGATTGACATTGTGAACTTTTCAATTGATCCTCAGGAATTTGTGGCTAATTCCCTTTCTCCGGCAAAAGTAGTGCAAGTCTATCCAAAACTCAATGAGAAAGTCGCCATTGTTGTAGTTCCTGACTATCAACTTTCGTTAGCCATTGGAAAAGAAGGTCAAAATGCTCGTCTGGCAGCTAAACTTACGGGCTGGAAGATTGACATAAAAAGTGAATCCCAAGCAATTGCTCACAATATCATTCCCCAAGGGCAAGGGAAGTATGAAACTTATGATGAGTACGGCGACTATGAGGAGTACTCAGAATATGATGACTATACAGACACAGAGGATTTTCAAGATTATCAAGAGTACGAAGAAGACTCAATTGAAGCGGGTTCGCAGCTTACAGAAAACAATACCGACAAAAACGATGAAACCTATGCCGGGTATGCAGAGGAACTCGACTCTCTTGAAATGGATGACTTTGAGATAATTACTGACGAAGAAGTGGATCAAGCCGGGGAAGATTTATCGGGCTATAATACCGAAGCTTCTAAGGAAAGAAAAAAGAAAGGGAAGAGGTGATGGTATGAAGACACGAAAAGTCCCGATGCGGATGTGCTTGGGGTGCCAGGAAATGAAGCCCAAAAAAGAGCTGTTGCGAATTGTAAGGACTCCGGAAGGGATTGTAGAGCTTGATCCCACTGGAAAACGGAATGGTCGTGGCGCATACCTTTGTCCTAGCTCGGTCTGTTTTCAAACGGCTGTCAAAGAGCGGCGTTTCCGGAAAGCATTTGGAGTGGATGTAGACCCAGAGGTATTTGCGAACTTGGAAGGAAAACTATCTTCGTGAATACACGTATCCAATCCTTAATTGGAATTGCCCGACGGGCTGGTAAAATTGCTTCCGGTGATGCTCAAATTGAAGCCATGGTCAAAAAAAGAAAAGGATCTCTTCTTATCATAGCTGAAGATGCTCACGGGGCACAGAAAAAGTATACTCAGTGGGCTAATGATATTAAATTACCAGTGCTTGTCACTGGGACAAAACTGGAATTAGGATGTGCTATAGGACTTTCGCCGCGTTCAGCAGTGCTTGTTTTGGATCAAGGGTTTGCTAAAGCTATATTACTAGCAAGGAGCTGATGCTTGGAGCGTAATGTGGGAGCCGATTATGTGGGGGTGGTTAAATGAGTATTCGTGTTCATGAATTAGCAAAAGAATTAAATTTTAGCAGTAAAGAAGTGATGACAAGACTCGTGGCTATGGGAACAGATGTGAAAAATCATTTAAGTACAGTTGATCAAAAAGATGCGGATCGTTTACGGAACCAGCTGAAAGGAAAGGAGACAAATTTGGAGCATTCTGAACACAAAAATACTAAAGAAACTAAGCCAATTGCAACTGAATCAGAACAAGACAGTAAGCTGAAAGAACCCCGTTCAGCAATAGAACGACAGCCACAAAGTCCCCGTCCTGGAACAGAAGTGCGTTCCCAAGGTCCCCGTCCTGGAACAGAAGTGCGTTCCCAAGGTCCGCGTCCGGGAGCGGAAGGGCGTCCTCAAGGACCCCGACCGGGTTATCAAGGTCAGCCCCAGGGACCCCGACCGGGTTACCAAGGTCAGCCTCAGGGACCCCGACCAGGTTACCAAGGTCAGCCCCAAGGACCCCGTCCAGGGTATCAGGGACAGTCTCAAGGGCCCCGTTCGGGCTATCAAGGTCAGCCCCAGGGACCCCGACCGGGTTACCAAGGTCAGCCCCAGGGGCCCCGACCGGGCTATCAAGGTCAGTCCCAGGGACCCCGACCGGGTTACCAAGGTCAGCCCCAGGGACCCCGACCGGGCTATCAAGGTCAGCCTCAGGGACCCCGACCGGGTTACCAAGGTCAGCCCCAGGGACCCCGTCCGGGGTATCAGGGACAGTCTCAAGGCCCGCGTCCAGGCTACCAAGGTCAGCCCCAGGGACCTCGTCCAGGGTATCAGGGACAGTCTCAAGGCCCGCGTCCAGGCTACCAAGGTCAGTCCCAGGGACCCCGTCCAGGGTATCAGGGACAGTCCCAAGGTCCGCGTCCAGGCTACCAAGGTCAGTCCCAGGGACCCCGTCCAGGGTATCAAGGACAGTCTCAAGGTCCGCGTCCAGGCATGTCTTCACGTGCAGGTGCGGGTGCGCCACCGTCTCCAATGATTGTAGAGCAAGCCAAGAGACAGATGCCTGCTAACAAGAAAGCTCAAGACAAAGCCTACGAGCGCAAACGGGAACAGGAAAAAGAAAGAGAAAATGCACTTCGCTCACAACATAAACGTTTTCAAAAGCGTCCCAAAAAAGAAGTGCGGGATACTACTCCGAAGCATATTGTGATACAGGGTTCGATATCCGTTCAAGATTTAGCCTCCAAAATGAGTCGTAAGGCGGGAGAACTGATTAAACAGCTTATGAATCTGGGAGTTATGGCTACTATTAATCAGGAGTTGGACGTTGAAACCGCAACGATTTTGGCAGGCGAAATGGGTGTTACAGTAGAGGTTAAGGCCGAGAAATCATTGGCAATTATTGAGGAGATCCAAGATGATCCTGAAGATCTTGTTTTCCGTCCACCGGTCGTTACCGTAATGGGACACGTTGACCACGGGAAAACCTCTCTCTTAGATGCCATTCGTACGACTCATGTAACTGCTTCGGAAGCAGGAGGAATTACGCAGCATATCGGGGCTTATCAAGTAGAAATCAATGGTCAAAAAATTACCTTCTTAGATACCCCCGGACACGAAGCGTTTACTTCAATGCGTGCTCGTGGTGCGCAAGTTACAGATATAGCCATATTAGTAGTAGCTGCTGATGATGGAATCATGCCACAAACTATTGAAGCGATTAATCACGCAAAGGCTGCTGAGGTTCCGATCATCGTGGCTATTAATAAGATAGATAGAGAAAATGCATCTCCGGATAAAGTAAAGCAAGAACTGACTGAGTACGGTCTCGTTGTTGAAGAATGGGGCGGAGATACGATTGCCGTTCCTGTATCTGCAAAGAATAATATTGGCATCGAACAACTGCTTGAGATGATTTTATTGGTCGCTGAAATCCGTGATTATAAAGCAAATCCGAATCGGCCTGCGGCTGGAAATGTTATTGAGGCAGAGTTAGATAAGGGAAAGGGTCCGGTGGCAACCGTTCTGGTTTCTAAAGGAACTCTTAACATCGGGGATGTGGCAGTTGCCGGGTGTGCTTATGGCCGGATTAAGGCCATGTTGGATGAAAAAGGCCGGCGTGTCAAAAAGGCCGGGCCATCTATGCCGGTTGAAGTACAGGGTTTATCTGAAGTGCCTGAAGCGGGAGAACCTTTCTACGTTGTGGCCGATGAAAAATTGGCTCGCCAGATAACCTCAGCACGTATCGCTGTACGAAAAGCAGAAGAATCCAAGCAAAGCGTAGCTGTCAAAGTCAGCTTAGAAGACCTCTTTGATAAGATTAAAGAGGGTGAAATCAAAGAATTGAATATTATTATTAAAGCGGATGTGCAAGGATCCGTCGAGGCCCTAAAGCAGTCCTTGCTGCGCCTTTCGACAAGTGAGGTACGTGTTAACCCAATCCATGGCGGAGTCGGTGCAATCAATAAAACAGATATTATGCTGGCCTCAGCTTCAAATGCCATTATTTTAGGCTTCAATGTCCGACCGGATGCTAATGCAAAGGCAACGGCCGAACTGGAGGGTGTCGATTTACGTCTGTATCGAGTCATCTATGATGCCATTGAAGATGTCAAAGCAGCCATGACCGGTTTGCTGGATCCTTCCTTTAAAGAAGTTGTGGTGGGCAAGGCAGAAGTCCGCCAAGTCTTTAAAGTTCCAAAAGCAGGCACAGTGGCTGGATGTATGGTAATCGAAGGGAAAATCATTCGTTCTGCAAAAGTACGCGTTATCAGGGATAGCATAGTCATTCATGAGGGTGTTATGGAATCATTAAAGCGATTTAAGGATGATGCTAAAGAGGTTGCCGAGGGTTTTGAATGCGGAATTGGAATCGAAAAATATAATGATCTCAAGGAAGCAGACATTATTGAGGCGTTTATCATGGAAGAAGTTAAGCGCACATTATAGTAAATTCCCCCTGGAGGTATAGGTATGTCAAAACATCGACCTAATCGGTTGGCAGAAACACTTAAAGAAGAGATATCTCAACTTATTCGAGTGGAATTAAAAGATCCCCGTATAGGTTTTGTAACTCTGACAAGTGTTGATGTCGCTGACGATTTATCACATGCAAAAGTGTATGTTAGCGTTTTGGGAACTGAGGAAGAAGGAAATGCTTCATTGAATTCCTTAAATAGGGCAGCAGGGTTTATTCGCAGTGAGATCGGAAAACGAGTACGGCTCCGGCATACGCCATCCATCGTTTTCAAATACGATCCTTCCATTCAACATGGTGCACATATTGCCAAATTGTTGAAGGATGTTGGGGCATCCGATGAAACGGGTAAGGAAGATTCTCATGAATAAAAATAGCCTTGTCGAAGAATTCATCGCGGTTCTAAGAAAAGCGCCAAAAGTGGCGCTTTTCTCCCATGTATCGCCTGATGGAGATTGTTTGGGATCAATGCTGGCAATCGGACTGGCATTAGAGAAAATCGGGAAGGAAGTATCCTTTTACAACCCGAATTCCGTACCTGGCAATTTAGTGTTTTTGCCGGGAGCGTCCCGAATAAGTCAGCAGTTGCCTGATCCTCAGCCCGAAACCCTGATGTTTGTGGACTGTACTGATTTAGGGCGTGTTAGTCTTTCTATGTCGGATATTTCAAAAGATACTATGGTGCTTAACCTAGATCATCACATCTCGAATCAGTACTTTGGGCACGTGAACTGGGTTGATTCCCGAGCGAGTGCTGTCGGAGAACTGGCCTTGATTCTCATTAACCTGCTTGGCGTAGAGATCGACAGGGACATAGCTACTAACCTTTACACAGCCATCGTGACAGATTCGGGCTGCTTTCAGTATAGCAACACCACAGCGCAAACTCACCGTTTGGCAGCTGAGTTGATGGATAAGGATATTAATATCTCGAATATTCACCATAGCCTTTTTGATCAAAAGCCTCTTTCTCAAATCAAGTTGCTGCAATATGCTTTAAATGGGCTCGAACTATACGCTGAGGGTCAGTTAGCCCTCATGACCTTAAGCTTAGAGGATTTTCAAAAAAGCGGTGCGGGGCAGGAATTGAGTGAAGGTCTGGTCAATCACGCACGCAGTATTGCGGGCGTAGAGGTGGCGGTGCTGCTAAAAGAAGTGGGACCTCTGGAAATTAAAGGAGGTCTGCGATCGAACCTCTGGCTGAACGTTAATGAGATAGCCGCTCAGTTTGGCGGAGGAGGGCATAATCGGGCTGCGGGTTGTACATTCCGTGTCCCAATAGCAGAAGCAAAACAAAGCATCATTACAGTGATTGAGGAGGCGTTAAAGGTTGGAAGGAATCATTAACGTTCTCAAGCCGACAGGAATGACGTCTTCGGATGTCGTTGTCTGGATAAGGAAAACTTTGAAACTAAAGAAAGTAGGACATACCGGAACGCTGGATCCTGGTGTGGCCGGCGTATTGCCAATTTGTGTGGGCAAGGGAACCCGTTTAGCAGAGTATATAACAGAACAAGGGAAAGCTTATATCAGCGAAGTAACCTTTGGGGTTACAACGGATACTCAGGACTCATATGGTAAAGTAATTCGAGAGATTTCTCCCCGGCTGAAGAGAAAGGATTTAGAACGAATTTTACCCGGCTTTATAGGGAAAGTGTCCCAGGTGCCTCCGATGTATTCCGCTGTTCGCAAAGAAGGCAAGCATCTCTACGAATATGCCCGGCAAGGGATATCGATAGATAGACCCTCACGTGAAGTGTCTATCTATCGCTTGAACCTGAAAGAATGGTTTGAGGAAGAGTATCCTAAGGCGATTTTAGAGATTGAGTGCTCAAAAGGAACTTACATAAGGACATTATGTCATGATATGGGACAAGTTTTGGGCTGTGGAGCGCATATGTCCTATTTGCTGCGAGTTCGTTCCGGGCCATTTAAGATCCAAGACAGCTGGACACTTGAGGAAATTGGAGAGGCTGTACGTACCGGTAACGATTCTTTTCTGCTTCCGTTGACCGCTGGCCTTGATCTGCCAAGGGTATTCTTAGCCGAAGCGCGTGCCAAGGCTTTTCGCCACGGATTGCCTACAAAAAAAGCACAAGTCCTTATTCATTCCGCCGAAAAGAATTCGCTGCCCGAGGCGGGATCCTACGTTGGAACATCGAGTTTTGTTCAGGTCATGGAGGGTGAAGAATTAATCGGAATTGGGGTCTGGCGAGAGGACAGTCTTTATCCCCATAAAGTTTTCGCATGATACTTGGCTGCAAAACTTGAAAGCTTGGCAGCCAAGTTTAGATAATATAGGAGGGTCAAATCGGTGCAAGTTCGAACTAGTTTACCTATAGAAAGAGAGCCATGTGTCTTAGCGTTAGGTAATTTTGATGGAGTACATCTGGGACATCGTCGATTACTTGAGCATGGACTGGAACAAGCTGAACGTTTAGGAGTGGGACTCGACGTTTTGGTCTTTGAACCTCACCCTCTAAAAGTATTATTCCCCGAACGGGGAATAAAGCTATTATCCACGACTCAGGAACGATTGCATTATATGGAGGAGATTGGGGTCCGTACTGTTTACCATCTCCCCTTTAACATGGAGATGGCGAACACTTCCCCGGAACAGTTTGTAGAGAAGATTCTCATACCCCTTGGAGTGATTCATGTTGTGGTGGGGTTTAATTATTCATTTGGTGCCCAAGGTAAGGGTAATCCTGAGTTGATTCAGGCCTTAGGGCAGAAACATGGATTTGGAGTTAGTGTACTTCAAGCTCAGACAATGGGTGGCCGGGTGATTTCCTCGAGCAGTATCCGTAAAGCATTACTTCAAGGGGATATTCAATCGGCGAGTTCTCTGCTTGGGAGACTTCCTTGCTTGCGCGGGATAGTGGTACATGGAGAAGAGCGCGGTCGTCAGCTTGGTTATCCAACTGCCAATATTCTCACTTCCGAAGATTATCTGATTCCGAAGCGGGGGGTCTACGCGGTTTGGAGCTTGATTGACGGAACGCGCGTCTTAGGGATGATGAACATCGGTATGAAGCCTACCTTTCATGAAATGTATGATACGGTGGTTGAAGTTCATTTCATTGATTTTGACGGTGATTTGTATGGCAGGGAGATTACAGTAATGATCGTAGAACGTTTGCGTGATGAACGAAAATTCAATGGGGTAAACGAGCTTTTAGCTCAGTTAGAAAAGGACTGTTCTAATGCCAAAGGTGTATTGGAACTGTGCAACTTTACGAAACTATAATTGCCATGTATTCTACTGTCTTTGACAGTTATGATGCTATAAAAAGCTTGAAGACCCTTGTATTCACAGGGTGTTCAAGCTTTTTTTGACCTAAAGCTGTTCAGCATCTAGTAAAATAGAGGTATATAGCTGTTGTCGGGAGAAATAAAAGGTTGGTAATAGTCCATAGAGAGAAGGTGAAGATTTGGACGATGTCGCCGACTTAGTGGAAACCGTCATACAAGGGAATGCAAAGGAGTCTGTTTTTATCGCAAGGGATTTATTAGCCAAAGGTTATAGGATAACTCAATTAGTAGAAGGGCTGACAAGAGCTTTGGATTCCCTCGATGCAAAATGCAATATGAATCAATTCAATCTCTTAGAAATTTTATTAGCGGCCAGAGCAATGAAAGAGGTTGTCGATGAGGTGGTTTGTCCGGAGATGGAAAAATTGCCTGCCGAGTTTGGTTCCTTCCGGTTAAAAGGAGTATTTGTCATGGGTACAATTCAAGGGGATATCCATGATTTGGGGAAAAACATCGTCACGACTCTCTTAAGAACGGTGGGTTATAAAGTAATCGACTTAGGCAAAGATGTTCCACCTGCTCAATTCGTAATGACTGCTAAAGCGGAAAAGGCAGATTTTATCGGAGTGAGCAGCTTAATCTTTTCCTCAGCGGCGGGCATTAGAGAGATAAAGAGGTTGCTAAGGGAAGAGAATAGGGCGGATATTATGGTGATAGCTGGGGGGGCTTCTGTTAAACAATTAGAAAAAGAGGATCTCGATGTGGATATGATAGCGAAAGATGCCTTTGAACTGATAAGATTTCTCCAGGTTTATGAAGGGAATGTTGTGGAGTGAATAGGTTACAGAGGTTAGAGGCTGCTCTGGCAGGTCATGCTTTTGGTAAGTCACTTTGTATTCCGTTGGTATTTGGAGGGGCGGCATTTTTAACAAAGGTAAAATTAAAAGAATATCTGCAAAACGGAGAAATTTTGGCGCAATGTCAGTTGAATTCACAGCAGAAATTCGACTATGATGCGGTCTTTGTCTATGGAGATAACTGCATCGAAGCAGAGGCTTTGGGATCAAAAATATATTTTCCGGAAAATGCTTATCCGTATATTGAAAAATACAGATTGGAAGATCCCAAACAATTAAAAGAATTACCGGATTTCAACCCTTTAACAGATGGCAGAATGCCGGAATTACTGCGGGCTGCCGCCTTTCTAAAGGCTGAGCTGGGAGATAATCTGCCTATTGTAGGAGTGGTATTGGGACCTATGAGTATTGCCAGCCAATTGATGGGATTGGAAAGACTCTTATATCTTTTGCTTGATTCGCCTTGTGAATTTGAAGACATAATAAGGTTCGCTTCCGGAGTTTCTTTAAAATCCGGCTTGGCCTTACTTGCTCAAGGCGCTCATATCTCGGCGGTAATCGATCCCAGCTCTTCTCAAAGCATTCTTCCCAGTGAGATGTATGGCCGCTATATATTACCCCATATCCGTGCTGTTTTTTCCCAATTCAAATCAGCGGGGGCGAGAGCCTCCTGGCTGATGATAACGGGAAACAGCCAAGGGCTTTTGCCCTACTATCGCCAATGCGGAGTGGATATTGCCGGTATAGATTATGAAGTGCCGTTGGAAGAAGCATTAAAGTGGGAAGGAGACTTTTTGGTGTCCGGAAATATTAAACCCTACCGCTTTATTAATAAAACGCCTCAGGAGATCCTTCGTGAAGGTAAAGAGTTGATAAGTCTGGCAGCCGGTAGAAGGTTTATTTTAAGTTCAGGATGTGAAATACCTTTGGATACCAAGCCGGAGAATCTTGCCGCATTAATTAAGGCTGCTAAGGATGTGTGACAGGATGGATATGAGGCAAAGCATGTTGTCATCTTCTGAAGAGGAACTGAAAAAACAGATTATTGCACTTCATAAAATAAACAATTTAACGGGTTTTTTGCCCATAAAAATAGAAGAGCTGTTACCGGCAATAAAAGAAGAGATCGAGGAGATTTTTGTTCACTACGAATGCAATTTTAATATATTGGCTGAAGATTACGCTTGCAGTGGGTTAACATCGGGAGATTGCAAGGCTTTACGGGATCAATTGCCGATGATTTCAGGGCAGGATCAAGCTTGTCCCTGTAGTGCCGGGGAAACCTGCAGAAGAATTTTCCGGTCCCATATTTGTGTGCCGTTGATCTCAGGTACGGAAATATTTGGCGTGATTACCCTTAAGAGCACCGTTAAAGAAGGGCTAAGCCGGGATTTTCTGGAAATTATCTTAGCCATAGCCAACCAAGTCGCGGCGACTCTGCAACGCTCTCAATTACTGAATCGCCTGGCCCGGGAAAAGAATAATTTGGAAGAAGCTAATAAGGAAATTACTCAGCTTAATAGGTCATTGCTCAGAACCATTAAAGAGCTGGAAAGGACCCAGCTTCAGCTGATCTATTCTGAGCGGTTAGCTGCTGCAGGAAGATTGGCGGCTAATCTTACTCACGAGATTAACAATCCTACAGGGATCATTCTGTCCAGATTAGAATGGCTTCTTTTAGAGGCCTCGGAAAAAGAATTGCCTGAAGAGGTCGTCAAAGACCTGCTGGTTATAAAAAAGCATACAGAACGGATAGCTCATATCACTCGAGGGTTACTCTCTTTTTCCAGACGAACGAAAAACGAAACAGCCTTAGTCGATCTGGGGAATTTAATCAAGGAAACGGTGGTTTGGCTGGAAAGACAGTTTTCCCGCAAGGATATCATCTTTATTCTTAACCTCAACCCCCTACCAATCGTTAACGGCAATAAAGACCAACTGGAGCAAGTGCTTGTCAATATCTTAACCAATGCCAAAGATGCACTGCCGGCAGGAGGACAGATTATCATCACGACGAAACATGATACCGAGCAAAATAATGTTCAAATAGATATTGAGGATAATGGCACGGGAATACCGGAAGAACTGATGACTGCTATTTTTGACCCCTTTTTTAGTACAAAAGAAAAAGAATTGGGCACAGGGTTGGGATTACCGATTAGCCTGACCATTATGAAAGAGCACGGCGGTTTTTTGCGAATGGAGAGCACTCCCCATGAAGGCAGTTGCTTTAGTATGATTTTGCCCTGTGCGCCAAAGAACCGGGAGGATGATTTGAGTGGGTGAGGATCGACATATCGTTGTCATCGATGATGAGCCGGATATGCTGGAAACCTGTGCCAGGGTTATCCACCGCATGGGATATAAATGCACTACCTATGAAGATAGTTGTGAGGCTTTGGAAGAAATTTACGGGCTGCAGCCTGACCTGATCATAACCGATATCAAAATGCCTAAATGCGGCGGATTTGAAGTGCTGGAAAGAGCCAAAGTATGTGCCCCCAAGGCAAGAGTCATTGTGATCACAGGTTATGCTTCAGTAGATTCAGCTGTACAAGCCATGAAAGAAGGGGCCTATGATTATCTTTCCAAGCCTTTTCCCATCGAACAGCTGCAGTTGACCATTAATAAGGCGCTTCAGCATATCGCCTTAACCGAGGAAAACGAACTGCTGCGGGCTCAGCTGCAGGAAGGTCTAAACACCGATAATATTATTGGTGCACGGGGAGGGCTGCAAGATGTCCTGGCAACTATTGGCAAGATTTCCAATAGTGATGCCTCCATCCTGATCCTGGGGAAAAGCGGTACCGGTAAAGAAGTCATCGCTCGGGCTATTCACAAAAACAGCAGACGTTCCACAGGACCTTTTATTCCCGTGGATTGTGCATCCTTACCGGAAAATCTCTTGGAAAGTGAATTATTTGGTTATGAAAGAGGAGCCTTTACAGGAGCGAACAACACTAAGCAGGGTCTGCTGGAAATGGCCCATGGGGGGACTCTCTTTCTGGATGAATTGGGGGAGCTGACTCTGGCCATGCAGGCCAAGCTTTTAAGAACCTTGGAAGAACGGGCGATCCGAAGGGTAGGGGGCAATCGCTTGATCAATATCGATATTCGGGTTTTGGCCGCTACGAATCGCGATTTGGAAAAAGCAGTCCGCACCAAAGAGTTCAGAGAAGATCTTTATTATCGAATCAACGTCATTACCCTTAAGCTTCCCATCTTGTATGAACGGCAGCAGGACATTCCTTTATTGGTTAATCATTTCTGTAAGAAATTCTCGCAAGATATGGATAAGAGGGTGGGAGGCTTCACTCCTGAGGCAATGAAGGCAATGAAACGTTATTCTTGGCCAGGGAATATCCGTGAGCTGCGTAATGTTGTGGAAAGAGCGATCTCCCTGTCGGAGTCGGAGATGGTTAAAATTTGTGATCTGCCGGAAAAAGTCATTGAAGAACAAAAAGAGATTCTCCCTGAGCAGGAGAATCTGGGCTCCTTTACCTTTCATGAGGCAAAGGATATTTGGTTGAAACGATTTGAGATAAAATACCTTAAGGAACTTTTGGACAAACATAATGGCAATATCACTCAGGCGGCTAAATCAGCCGGGATGAATCGCAAGACAATCCATAGATTGATAAATAAGTATGACTTCAGACGTGGCTAAGCTTCTAAATCGTCAATGAAAATGGTGTACTCTTTGGCCTCAGTGGCTGAGCCATCTTGATCTGTGGTAGGGGGAATGGCTAATTGCAATTCCTTCACGGAGGTGACTTCATGTTCCCTGACGGGAAACGTGATAAAGCCTTGTTGTACCCTCTGAGGAGGGTAGGTCCCGCCTAAAGATGAAGTCAAGGTAAGATCCGGTGAGGTAATTTCTTTGCCGTCGATGGTCATTTTGAAGTCCTCAGGATGAAATTGGATATCTTGTTTGGAGGTGTTCCCGATTTCCACACCTAAAGCGATTTTACCCAAGGGGGCATCTGGGTCGGGATCGGTGTTTCTTACCAAACTGACATTAATGATCCTTATTTTCATAGTCTCTAAATCAACAATTTCATTAAGCTCCATAGTTTTGCTGAAAACCTCAATCCCGGCTTTTCCTTTTGGAGCCATAGTGGCGGCCGGACTGGGTTCTTGGCCTGAGGAGCAGCCGTTGATGAGGAAAACCAGGCTTAGGACAAGACTGAAGATGATTTTAGCCGCTGCTTTTTCCATAAATAAAACCTCCTTATGATTAGGTCTAAAGAAAAAACACTCTTGCTTTTAAGCGGGTGTTCATAAGGATACTTTGTGAACCGCCTAAAAAAGCGGGGTATAAGGCGGACAGTTTCGGCTGTCCGCCTTTTGCTATGCCTTAAATTGCGGCTGGCAGCTCATCATCAAATATCATTTCATCATCCATTCTGTAGAACTCTTCCATGGATGGAATATCGAATTCCTCTTTGACATCATTCAGCATCCCAATGTCACGGTAGTGAATCCAAATATCCTGCGGAGCAGTGCGGGAGTATTTCTCAGCCTTTTCGCCCACCACAACTTTTGCAATAAACATCCGAAGCAGTTCCGGAGTCAGTTCGGTAAGGTCGGTATACTTTTTCGCCTTTTCAATAAACCTGTCCACGTTGGTAAGGGAGTTTTTGAGCTTATCCATTCTGACTTCAGTCTTTGGCATGCGTTCCCGTAAGGCTTTTTGCTCTACGGTGTACTCATCGGACAGGGTTCGGTAATGCTCATCGGGGATACGACCCAACACATTGTCCTCGTAGAGGCGCTTAAAAAGTGCCGTAAGCTCCAAATCCCTTTTTCGCATACCCTCCAGCTCTTTTTGCAGCGCGGTAATTTCTTTCCTCGTATCGGCGGTGTTTTTGCGGTTGATGCACTCTGCAAACAGCACTTCATCTTGCCTTGCAAAGTGGGTGACACGCTTTAGATCATCCAAAATTACCGCCGCAAGCTGACTCTCCCTGATGTAATGGGCGGAGCAGGTTTCTTTGCCATACTGCTTGTAGGTGGAGCAGGCGAAATTGTTTTTACTCTCGTCCATGGTGTGGGCACGGTGTAGCACCAAAGGCTTTCCGCAATCGGCGCAGAATACAAGTCCTGAGTAAGGGTTAGGGTTCTCCATGTTTTTTCTCGGACGCTTTTTGTGCTCTCGAACCGCATGGGCAATATCCCAGATTTCTTGGTCGATGATGCCCTCATGGGTGTTTTCAAACCTTAGCCATTCGGATTTCGGGCGGATGATCTGCTTTTTGTTTTTGTAAGATGCTGTGGTGTGCTTCATGCTGACCGTGTGCCCCAGATAAGTTTCATCATCCAAAATATTGACGATGGAGTTATCTCGCCATCTGTAGGGCCTGGTGGTATCCAAGTTCGTCAATGCCACTCCGGTCTGATTAAAATAGTAATTGCTTGGATTTACCACCTGTTCTCCCGTGAGTTGCCTTGCGATTTGCTTGGGGCCCCTGCCCTCGGCACACAGCTTAAAAATGTGCTTGACCACTTCGGCGGCTTCTGGATCGGGAACAATCTGTTTGGGATTGCTCTCGTCTTTTTTGTACCCATAGGGTGGTCTTGTCCCAACCCGTTCCCCGCGCTCAGCCTGTGCTTTCTTCACCGACCGAATCTTTTTGCTGCAGTCTTTCGCATAAAAATCGTTAAATAAGTTCCGGAACGGAGCAAAGTCGTTATCGCCGTAGAGCGTGTCCACCGCATCATTGATCGCAATGAAACGAACATTGTTGTTGGGGAAGGTATGCTCCATGAGAAAGCCGGTTTGCAGATAATCCCTGCCGAGTCGGCTCATATCCTTGACAATCAAGGTTTCCACCTGTCCGCTTTCAATCAGCTCCATAATCTCATTCCACGAAGGACGATTGAAGTTTGTTCCGCTGAAACCGTCATCGAAAAGAAAACGAATATTGCCAAAGCCCTTTTCCTCTGCGTACTTGGTGAGAATCAGCCGCTGATTTTGGATGCTGTTGCTCTCACCCTCACGGTCATCTTCTTGGCTTAGTCTGCCGTAGAGTATGGTATATTTTTCGTTGTTTGCCATCGTTTAAAATCCTCCTTCTTGTTGTGGCAAACTGAATACGGTAACCCAAGCATACCGCAACAGGTTCCACAAGTCTACTGAAATCAAGCATTTTTAAGCGCTTTTTCGAGGTCGTTTTCAATCACTGAAAGCATCTTTTTTGTGGGGGTAGAGGCGTTTTTTACGGGGAACACAGAATGCACCCGGAACACTCTGTCCTCCACCACCATATCCCGTTCAATGGTATGGGAGGTTTCATCCGTGTAAACAAAGCTGTCTGCAAAGGTGCGGTGAGAGGTACCCTCGCTGTCGCTTTGCCAAATGATATCGGCGGTTTCGTAAGCGCCGAGGATATTGGTTTTCAGATAATGCTGTGCCGCTAATTTCTCGTTTGTCATATCGCATCTCCTTTACATCTTCATTTCAAAATCGTGTCCGCTATGGTCATCTTCCTTTTGACCGATAGCTAATTTTTTCCTTCTGCCGGTATTCTGCGGTGGTTTTGTGGAGGCATCCTTTAGGGGAACAGGGTTGTCCAGCCGTTCCAAAGCGCGCCCCAGCTGAACCACGCTGCCGCCAATGCCAGCAAGGTCAAAGGGATTATCACCCACAGCGGTGTCCATATCAAGTGCGGCAGCCGCAGCTTCGGCAGAGAAAAATGCTTCTCTTTCTGATTCCCAGCCGGTGACACCGTCTGCTGTATCTGCAACAGGATCTTGCTGCTTTGCTCCAGCTCCGACCTCGCAGGAAGATTGTCCAGTTGTATTTTGATGCTGTGGAGCTGCTGTTGTAAGGTTTTCTGCTGTTTCTCCAAGTTCTCGATTCCATCCCAAATCAGTCCTTGATTGTAGAACAGGTTGTCCAGCTTCTCCTGTGTCAGAGGACAAGACGGGCTGTTCTGCAATGGCTGCTGGGGAATCGGGTCGACTGGCTGCGAGCCTGCGTTCCGTTGCTTCAATTCTTCTAAACTCAAATTCACGCTCCATCATCTCCTTTAAATAGCGGTTGTCATGGAGCTTCAAATCCCGGCAGGACATGGTGTTGGGGCAGGTATAGGTGATATATTTTCTGTTCTCTGTCCATTTTACCGCGTAATCTTGTTGCTCCATATTCTTGATAAACTCTGCTTTTGTGCCACTGATTTTCATCGCCGTATCAATTGCGTTCATCAATGAAAACTTCCAACTTTGCCCCTTGGCGGCGGCACGGTATTCCCGAGAGGCAAGGCTTTTCGATTTACCGCCGTTGTATGGCTCAAGGGTGGTCAGCCCATATTGCCGACAAATTCGGTCGGAATATGCCCGGAGTTTTAGTAGTGTTTTGGGGCCCTGGTGTAATTTTTTGCCTGTTTTAAAGCTGACCGAGTTGATAATAAAGTGAGAATGCAGATGTTCGTTGTCCACATGGGTGGCGATGACCACTTCATAATCGGGATAATTATCCTCCGCAAATTTAACAGCAATCTCATGTGCGGTTTTGGGTGAAATGGTTTCGCCGTCCTTGAAGGCTTGGTCGTAATGATAGAACATGGTTTGGTCAGCCTTTTTAAAGCTGTTCTTGGTTGCCATGAATTCTTGGAAGGCTGTTTCGGGACAGCAGTCCTTGCCGGAGATTAAGCGGATACAGCCTGTCTTATCTGCACACTCGGAATAGGTTTGGTAGTTGACGGTGTGGTCACAATTGAATTTCTCCGGTTCGATGCACACCTTGAAATCCTGCAAAATATATTCGATTTCATTTCGCATGGAGAAGGCATTTTGCTTTTTACAGGGGATGAAGTTGACCGTTGCCATTACCGGTTCACCTCGCAAAGTGCAGAGAGTTTTTCATAGATACCACTTAACTGCGCCTTTGTTTCGGCAAGATAAACGGCATCCACTTTTCCCATATTGGCAAGAGTGGTAAGCTGATTAAGATTTCTGCCGATGGCTTTCAGCTCACTGATAAGCTCCTGAATACCGTCTACCAAAACGATTTCCTTATCGGTTATGGCTCGTTCTAAAAATTCCGTCATGGTAACCCTGCCACGATTGGCTTTTCGTTTCAGGGTTTGATAGGTGCTTTCGCTGATGCGAAAGGCAAAGGGCTTCTTTTTCATGCAACGCATCCTTTCCGTATTATTTCGTTTCTGCCCCCTCGGAGAGCGGAGGGGGCACACGGGGGAACTGGTTCCGCCCGTGAGGCACATCGCCGCTTTCGCGGCTCTGCATTTCCGCAGAAATGCTATGTGCCAAAAGTGGGGTCCGGGGCTTCTGCCCCGAGCGAGCTGTGGCGGGCGTATAGCCCGACGCTCTGCTCGCCTCACCCAAGGGGTGAGAAATGTAGCCGAAACGCCCTCGTTTTATCTGAAATAAGTGCAAATCCGAAGTTGTCCGCAACAGTGGCTCAATTTGCGGTTTTATTCGAGTTAGGTGGAGTTATGCCAATCCACCGTTAATCTCGCCACACAGGGGCGAACAGGGGGCAACGGCGGCGAGATGACTGTCCTGTGACAGTGCTGACAGCAAAGACGGCAAGTTTTGGGGGCGTGATTCTGCCGTCATATCGTCATTACCGTCATAGCGGAGAGTAAATTCCCGCCGCTCAAAAGTCCTGTTCTCGGAATAATGAATGCCGTTTCTACCCAGATGCTCCATATGCCTAATGATTCTCTTCTTCAGAATTGCAGGGCTACAATCCAGATTCAAGTTTTCTATTAGCTCGGTTGCCGTCCCAGTGAAGCTGCCTGCCGATTTTATCAAATCACAGAGAAGAAAAATTTCCTCCGGTATGATCCGCTGCTCCATTTTAATCGGTTCCAGCAGCTCCCATAAAAATTTGTTCTTGTTGAACTCCAAGAACAATTCCCGTCCCTCGATATCTCTGCCGGTGCAGATGAGCGTTGCGGTACTTTCCGTTCGCTTGTCTTTTTGCAGTACAAAGTTTGTATCAGCACCACCAGCAATACCGCTGGTACCCGAAATCATATTGAGCGGATCGGCATCACTTGTTTTTCGAAGATGATGTACGAGCAGGATGGCAAGATGATGACGGTCCGCGATCTGCTTCAGTGTGTTGATGTCATCATAATCTGAGGCATAAGGATTCACATTTGCTGACACTGTTTTGCGAACCTTTTGCAGGGTGTCAATGACAATCAAGCCTGTGTCGGAATGCTCGGTAATAAAACTTTCAATCTGATGCTCTAAACCATTGCCAATGGTTGCACTCATGATTGCAAAGTGCAGCGTAGGCGGTGCTTCGTCGGTAATTTCAAACAACCTGCTTTGGATTCTTGCAAAACTATCCTCTAAACAAAGATACAGGACTTCGCCTCGTAGCGTTTCGAATTTCCATACATTTTCACCCTTTGCCACCTGTAAGCAGATCCACAGGGCTAACCAGCTCTTGCCAATTTTCGGTGAGCCTGCAAGCACATGCAGTCCTTCGGGTAGCAGACCGCTGACAATAAATTTCAGCGGCTCCATGGGTGTGGTCATCAAGGTTTCCGCATCCATGGTTTTTAATTTTTTTGACATTTGTGATTCCTCCTCTTAATTCAACTTGCTTTAAAAGTGCAACAAATCGAATGTTGAAAACTTCTATTCCTTGTGATACCATTGTCCTATATCCAGAAACAGAAATACACAGCGAATCGCAGAAACGCTGGTTTGAGGAAAATCGATTATTTGCGAGAGGAGTGCCTATGGAACAGTACCCACTGATTAAAGTTTTTGAGGGAAATGATAAGCTGATTTACTCCATGGCTTATGCCTATCCGGACAAAGTGACGCAGTATGCGCAAAAGTTCACTGGGAATGGATTGATTGAATTTGTGGAAATGGATTTCGAGGAATACACAACACTGCTCACCGAAACGAAATCCATTCCGCTGACGATGGAAAACTATCAGACAATCAGGAACAAAATATTTGATGTTGCGGAAACCATTGCGGATAAGCACCGCTATGTTTATTTCTTCTTGGTGGGCTTGCTGAACAACATTTTGAAAGAACCCATCTATGCCAAAGACGAATTTGAGGCTGCCTTGCTTAGACCTCTTACAACCTGTATAGAGGAATTGGAACACATTTTAGAACTACAGGAGGTATGCACGAAAGCGGTTATCACCTGTTTAGATAAAGAAAGCCACTCGGACAAGGAAATGTCCCAGCGGCTTTGTGAGTTTGTATCGGAGTACCCCGGCTTTGCCGAGGCTACTGTGAAGATAAAATATGAGCTGCTGCCAAAGAAAAATGGCAAGGTGGATATGGATACGCTTAAGGATATCCATGATTGGAATCTGCGGGAAACAGATGAGTTTTTGGAAATCATGCACCAGGATGGCGGAGGCGTCAGTCTGATGCCATACTATCTGTTTGAATATTTGGATGAGATTCTCTATTTTGAGTTTACCGAGATGCTGAAAAATGCCCAGTTCATTAAGCGATGCAAACTGTGCAGCCGCTATTTTGTGTTGACCGATAAGCGTAAACGGGATTTCTGTGATCGGCCATATAAAGGTGATCGCACCTGCAAGCAGGTTGGCGCAAAGCTGTTTTATGATCAGGGCCTGCAGGGAAACGATTATTTGCTGGCTTTCCTGACCGAGTACAACAAGGTGTACTCTCGCCGTTACCGTGCGGACGGTAAATCGCCAGAAGAGTTTAGCGGTAAGGACATGTCCTCGGAGGAGTATGCCCGATGGGCAAAGCTGGCGCGGCAGGCTCGGAGTGATTATCTTGACGGTAAAATTACGGGCGAAGAAATGCTGGAGAAAATTAAAATGGAATAATAATTTACCAAAGTTTTCAGGGCAATTATTGAGAAATCCTATTCACTAAACAACTAAATACTACATAAAGCTACAATAGAGATTGCTTTCATACCTTGTTTGGAGTACCATTATTATATGGTCAATCGCATGCCTTTGAAAGAAAGCGAGGTGCTTAACATGCCGGAAAACAACATTCAAGATAGATGGATATCCCTGCAAGAGGTCTGCGATTATCTTGGCGTGAAGCGCCACACGGTCATGCGTTGGATTGAACAGCGGGGTATGCCCGCATCCAAGGTGGGAAAGCTCTGGCGTTTCAAAACTGCCGACATTGACGAATGGGTTAAAAAAGGCGGAGCCTCCGATGAGCGGGAGGTTATCAAATGAACGGACTTAAATCTTTAAGTGCCCGCAGGCTTTCTGTTGCCGGATTTTCATTTCTCTTTGCCTATATTCTGTCCTTCCAGTTTGAGGGACAGGTGCTGTATAGTCTGTTGGATCTGCGTGGAACAGACGCCGGCCATTACATACTGGCTGCGATTATCGCACATTTTACAGGGCTTTTCACCTGCGGCCTGTTTGTCAAAACCCAGGCGGCAGCCAAAAGCATGATGATGGGCTCAATGGTCGTATGCTTAGCCGTCACCATCCCCTTCTTTTTTACTCCCTCCGCTTTATGGGCCGGCGGCCTGATTATCGGCGGGTATGCCAGCGGCTGCGCGGTGGCGGCATGGGGATATTTTCTCAGAGCCTTTACGCCCAAAAACGAGCGTATCAAGTCCTGCGCCGACGTTCTGATTTGCTCCAACCTATTGATGATTGCGGTCAACGTGGTTGCCATGAACCGATCGCCCTTTATCGGGCTGGGTCTTTCTATGCTTTGTCTTGTTCTTGGCATGGTTTTTATTTGGATGCTGCCGTTGGAGCAGGAGAATGAGCAAAACAAAACATTTAAAAATAAGACGAATGGCGGCATTAAAAACCCGCTAATATTGCTGTGTCTTTTTGTCTTTATCATTACAATTAATTCCGGACTGATGTATCAGGTCATCAACCCCGCTTTTGAGCATCTGACAGGGCTGGTGAGTTGGTATTGGGCAGTGCCGTATATCGTGGTGCTTGCTATTATGCGCAACCTGCCTATGAAAGCAAAGCGTTCCAGAATTTTGTATATCGGAATGGCAATGATTATGGGAGCGTTCATCAGCTTTATGCTGTTAGGGCGAAACACCTCCGGCTATCTGATTGTGGATACGCTGATGCTCGGTGCTTGCGGTATTTTCGATCTGTTTTGGTGGAGCATCCTTGGAGAAATGCTGGATTATAGCGATAACCCGGCACAAACCTTTGGCATCGGTCTTTCCGCCAATGTATTCGGCGTCCTTTGCGGAGGCGTCTTGGGGATGGCTGTGACATCCATGGGGCTTCCCGGTGCGGAGGTGGCGGTGATTGCCCTGACGGTGGTATGCGTTACATTGGTTATGCTGCCGCCCCTCAACCATCAGCTTGTTCTGTTGCTGAAAAGCCATGCCTACCTTGCCGCTTATGACAATATGAGTCAGTCACAGCAAACGGACATTGTTCGTCAAATTAAAACTCTTGACCCGCTGACCGTCCGGGAGCAGGAGGTATTGCAGCTGATCCTTTCAGGAAAATCCAACCGCGAGATTGCCGGGGCTTTGTTCATCAGTGAGAATACCGTTAAAACACACGCAAGAAGTATTTTTTCAAAATACGATGTAGGGAGCCGTGCGGAGCTCATCAGTACCCTGCTGAAGAACCAAACGGTTGGATGAACCATAAAACCGCATAAATACTGGGTTTAACCGGCCTCTCACCCAAAAGGGTGAGAGGCTTTTTTCTGTAAATTCACCCTTTCGAACGATGCTTTTTGAGGCATCCTTCCCTAAAATGAATACTGGAGGAGGGTTGGTGCAAATGAAATTAATCCGCAAACGACGTAATGGATATGCTTTATTGTTCGCAGCCAGTATTTGTTTGGCGGTGTGGCTCGGCATGGCATTCATGTTAGAAGCGGTTTTCGTCTTTGGATCGATCAGCCTTATCTCTCTCGTGTTATTGGTGAGGCAGAGCCGTCTGCTCTATGACGCAACACTCATTTGGGATAATCGCATCCTCGCAGTGCCATCGGCTCTTATCTCCATACCGGGCCGCCAAATAAAAAAAGACACCGAGGAAACTGTAGTATCTACCTTTGGTGTGTTAATTGGCAGCAGAATCTACCGATGGGGTCTCGACGGGGTACATGGCGTGCGCCTGAGCGCCGTTCAAATTGATAAGGAGCGGATGTACCTTACCTTTGGCGATAAGGATCAGACCATGCGGGTAGAGCTGCTGCACGGAATGACTCAAAAGCAGGCGGTACTGGATGCCGCACAAAAGCTGCTTCGTGAAACCGGCGTAACGGCAGACATCACCGGATGGTAACGCGGCAAAAGCGAGTGATTAATGAAAGAGGAGTGAGTATTATGGGTAAATTCTGCACAAGCTGCGGCACGGCTCTGAATGAGGGAGCGAAATTCTGTGCAAAGTGCGGAGCCAATGCTTTTCAAAGCAATGAATCTGCACAAATAAGTACGGAGACACCACCGCAGGCCGCAAAATCCGAGCAAGGAATTCCGAAAACAATGAACAGTACAAAGAAGAAGCCGCCGATAAACCGGGCTTCGGGTAATGCTCCACAGCACAGTCCGATGGGTGCGGGAAAATTCATCATTACATATATCCGCCAGTCGTTGACGGTGCTGAAAAATCCCAAACATATTCTCCCTACCGCACTGTTGGGGCTTGTCTGGCTGGTGCTTGCGCTGCTGGGTTCTTTCGGAATCAATCCGCTTCCGGTACGCATTCTCAGCTTCCTTACCTTTGCACAGGGCGGGATGTTCGGCGGCGTATTCGGCGCTGTGGGCGGAATTTTAGGCAAGGTGGCGGTCGCTGCTTTTCTGAACGCCGCCATTGTGCCGCTGTTCCAGAAAAAAGCGCCGTTTTCGGGGATAGGCGGCGGTATCAAGGGCTTTTTCAGTGGGATTGCAGTTAAGAGCATAACTGCTGTTGCCCCGCTTTTGGGCGGAGTAGGCGCTTCTTTGCTCCTTTACGCTTTCATGAATAGCACCCAGTCACTGCAAAACAGCATGGTGGGCATTATCGCCTTTATAATGCTGCTGCAGGGCATCGGTAAGCAGGGCGGGTTTTTATGGGGGCTTGCTTTTTCGGCTGCAAACAGTCTTTCCAAGGGCAGAACGCCGTCCTACATAGGAGTCACGCGCTGTATAAGCGGCATGACGCTGGGCTTTGCCCTTGGCGTGGCTCTATCGGCTATGGGTCTGCGCTGGTGTGCGTGGCTGGGAACGGTGCTGCTAATTGCTGCTTTGATATTCGTCATTGTCTCAAAAGGCAAAAAGGAGGTGGCTGTGGCATGAAAAAGATAGGAAAAAAACTCTCCGCAATTTTATTCGTGGCGCTTTGTTGTGTGCTGCTTTTCCCCATAACAGCCATGGCAGAAGAAATAATCGAAGAGCCTATCGCATTGCCGGAAACTATGACAATAACAAAACAATTGTTCAGTGATTCCGGTGAATTGGAACCGGAAAAAATCACCATTAAATCCCACGAAGACGGGCGGTTCTATTTTGAATATCCTGCCAACACCGTATCGGATATGCGCGGTTATGGCGACAACCATTCGATAACAGCATTCCACGTTGAGGGAAGGGCTAATTACAGGATAGATAAAGAAATGGAGCGCAAATTCGGTGCGACAGATAGCAGATGGATTGTAGGGAAATTTTCAGTGCCGGATGAGATTGTCTATACCGTGCTGACACCTTCGGTCTCGGAAAACTATTCCAACGTCAGTAAATTTAGAATGGTTCCTTATGAAGGCTCTCTTGAGACAACGAGCTATGACGATGAGGAATTGGAGCATCATATTTTATTCAAACTAAAATTTCATTGTACCAGAACCGAGACAATTTACGATGTGGAGGGGGGGAGCACAACAAATGAACATTCATACGACGACGAATGGACTTTTGATATGGAGACAGTTGGATTTTCCGACCCATATCCAATAGAGGATACCGACTCTACACAAAACGCAGGAGCTAAGGGAAAGTGGGAATATTACAAACCGGAGGACGGAGGCTGGGGCTTCCGATATAATTTTGGTGGCAATAGCGCAAAAGACGCCGACCATGCCGGACCGTTGGCCACCATTACCATCAGCATTCTTGCGATTTTGCTGTCCATTCTGTTTGGGAATACGGGCGGCTTCATCCCGACTGTGCCCGTGGGGACAGGCGGCGCACCCGCTCCCGTACCTTCGGGCAGCGGTCTGAGCCGATGGCTGCGCTTTGACGGCGACGGAGATATTGAGGCAACCGACCCTGTAAACGGGCAGAAGCGCACCTTTGTCCAAAACGGCGACGGCACCTATACCGACCCCGTCAGCGGTGCTACCTATACCCCCGAGGAGCTTTCCGAACAGCTTGAGCACCGCGCGGATAATGCAAAGACCATCGGGCAGGATGAAGCGCAGTTCAGGCAAAATGTCAGCGAGGATTCTCAGCGCAACCAAGAGCGCAGTGATGAGAGCCGTCAGCTTGAGAAGGACTTGCAGCGTGAGCGGCAGGAGCGAAGCCGCAAGGAGAAGGTTGAGCGCGTTGCCACCGACCTTGGCATGAGCGGCGCCAGCGAAAAGCAGGTTATAGATGAGCTTAAACGACGCATGGAAAGAGACGAGGAGTATCGTCAGAAGATGAACGATTACGCCCAGCGGCGAGACACAGCTGTCGATATTCTCGAAGCTACCGTGGATATTGCCGATTACACGATGGCTGCGGGCGAAGCGGTAGTTCCAGGCGGAAAGACTGTGTCCGCCACCTATAAGGGAATCAAAAATGTCGGCTCCACCATGATGGAAAAGGGTGCAAGCTGGGGCTCCTTTACAGAGGGTGCAATCAAGGGCGGCACCGAAGCCGCAACCACCATGATGAAAGGCGGTATCGGCAAGGCGGGCGTATCCTTCGGCGGCACGGTTGCGGGCGAGGTTGCAGAGGCTGTCAACGACGGCGAGGATTTGACCGACGCATTGGTAAAGGGCACAGTGAAGGGGACCTTTAACGCAGCCAGTGGCGCAGTCGGTGATGCCTACGGCGATGCCGTCGGCGGTACCTACGGCGAGATGCTTGGCAAAGACAGCACGATAAAAAAGGTGGCAGAAACCGCCGGGAAGCTTGGCGAAGTCGGCTTTGAAAAAAACGTCACAGGAACCGTTGGGGATAACCTGAACGGAGAGAACAAATGATGGAGGTAGTATCGTGAAAAAGCTTATGGTTTTATTTCTGGTGTTTATAATGATTTTCACTCTCGCCGCCTGCGGTGAGAAAAGAGAAGGAGGATCGCAAGCTCAAGGTTCTGCTCCGGCTGAAGCAAGCAATGCCCCTTCCGGCGAAGAGGAAAAAGGAAAGGCCGGGCTTTCCCTTGACGATGTCGCCGGGACGTATTCTATGAACACCTATTATGACGGCAAAGAACAGCAGCATACTGTCGTGTTCACAAAGAACGAAAATAAATTGGTGGCATCCAGCGATGCTAAAGGTGAAGAACCTTTTGAATTATCCTATGATCCGGCTTCGGGAACAGCTTCATATGTTCAAAAGATTCCCCATGAAGACAGTGAAATCACAATAGATTCAAAATATACTTTTATCCTTGAGGATGGGAGTACAAAGGTAAACGGTGAAACGACTATATTATTTAAAGGCGAAACAAAAGATGGACCCCGGTATGAAGGATACAAGATCGACTGACTGGAAGTTGGCTTGCTATAACAAGAATTTTAGGAGGTAATCTTATGAAAAAGACATTAATTATATTTTTATCATTGGTACTTATGCTCACCTTCGCCGCTTGCGGTGAAAAGAACGGCGGTAAATCACCGTCAGAAAGCTCCGCGCCCACCGAATCGGGAAATACTCCCTCCAGTAAAGCGGGAGCGGATGAAAACAAGTATTACGGCATCGGCGAGGCGGCAGAGGTCGACGGCATTGAGATTACAATCGACAAGATCGAAATTATTGACGATTCGAGCATTCTCCAGAAATATGTGGAGGGGTCCGTCTATGTCAAAGTTTATGCCACTGTAAAAAATATCTCTGATGAAATACAGTTTGCAAAGGATCCGCTGCTCTGCATCGTTCGAGACGGAGAGTACGACGCCGAGCTATCGGACGAGTCGCGCAACAGAGATGTATGGAATTTTGAAACCGAAGGAATGTATTTTGAGGAGGCGATCGACCCCGGTGAAACGAATAGCGGTTGGATGGTGTTCCAATTAAAACCGGACGAAAAAGAAATCATCATGAAATATAACGTCATGTACGATACCGTTAAATTTAAGCTTCCAATAGCCTAAGCGTGCGAAAGGAGATATCGTTATGAAACGAAAAATACTATCCTTCCTGCTGGCAATCACCATGCTGCTGTCTTTGACGGCGGGGCTTTCCGGCTGCGGCTCTGGTAATCAGGCTAAGACTCCCGGCACACAGAAATCCGAAACCTTTACGGTGGAGGAAAACCAGACGGCCGTTGCCTCAAAGGACGGCGCAGCAATGGACTTCGGCTGTCTGTTGGAGACTGGTGAGAAGATTACCATACAAAAGGTAACGCCCACTCCCGTTGACAGTGATGTTGACATCTACGCCTACGATTTTACGCTGTCCTCGGGTCAGCCCGATGGGGTTGTAGAGCTTGCAATTCCTTATGACGACGCGGGACTTAGTGCCGACGAGGAAATTCTGTCGGTCTGCGGCAAGTATCTAAACGAAGAAACAAAGCAATGGGAGGATGTCCTTTATACGGTGGACGCTGAAGCCAACAAGGTGCATATTCTCACCGACCACCTCTCCACCTATAGCGTGTTTAAGGTCACGAACGCAGGAAAGCGCAGCGAATACATTTCCGATGTCAACGTCTACGCCGCTTACATGACGACAAAGCAAGCGGAGCAGCTGCTCAAAACCTACGCCGAGCAGGGTGTGTCGTGGCAAGAGGATGTTATATCAGCGTTTTTAAATGCAAACAGCTCACTGCCGATGTTCGCTGAAACAAATATCCCCACTCTCGTATCGCTTGGAGGCGCATACGACGATATGATCACCGAACCGTTCGGCAACGCGTTGACGGTTTTGGGCATCGCGACCTCCTGCACCCAGTTCGCGTATGACGCATACAGCAACGGACTGACAAGCAAAGAAACGTCGATCAGCGGAATGAAAACCGTGTTGAATCTGGGGCTGAATTTGGCATCGTCAAAAAAATATCTATTGGATTCATTTCAGGTGGCCTATGTGGGCGTTGGAGTGATTGACATCGCGCTTACCGATGTGATGAATTTCGCCATCGACACCAAGTATGAAAGCACAAAAAATATGTACAACGCCTATTACGCAAGACCCGAAAACAAGCGCCGTGTCAAGGATTGGTACGATCTATTCAAGAAGATAAACAAAGAAAACAAATCCGCCCCGCAGACAGCTCTCGACAAAATGCAGAGCGAGATTGACAACTATGTAAACAAATACTGGGAGGTTGCAGCAAGCGACTGGGATTCATGGATAGACGCATATGAAAAGAACGGCAAGCTGTCCAAGTATCCGTGGCCGTCGGAGAGCGACCGCAATAAAATATCAAGCAATTACAAAGCTGAGATCTATGATTACCTTCAGGTTATGTTCCAGTCTCTGAGCCGGGATATGTATTTTGATGCCCTAACTCAGCGGGAAAAGGAGTATAAAGAACTTGCCGCACTGCTAAATAGGGTATACACCTTGAACTTCAGGGAGGATTATGACACTGAGAAGGCAAAATGGGCCAACGCATATGTCAAACTGGCCCCGCTTTCAGATAAAACCACGGCAAAAGAGTGGACCATCCGCCTTGACGACGAAGCAAACGGACAGATGAAGTTCACTCTGGGTGCCCATGAAACGGCGAGATTCCCTATGAAGGTGGAATTCTATAAAACAGAAAAGGACTTGGAAGAGGGTAAGGTTGCCTTGAGTGCCAAGCTCAAACCCTTTGTAAAAACCGAAATGGAGGTCATTTTAAATACAAAAACCAATAAGGTGGACTATTCCGGAACATATACAGGGGTCATGAATGTTACGGAAACAGGTAAGGATATTGATGTGACAACTGTAGTCACATTTGAAAAGGATTTTGGAGACGGCTCTTACTATAAAATCGTCTGCTCAAATAATGAAACCGGGAGCACCTACATCAACGGCAGCTATTTTGTGCGGTGGTCGACAGGCGAGGCAAATATTGCGGGAGCAAAATTTGTATTCTCCGCTGACGGAACATCGTTCAGCGCCTCAATGCGAGACCACAACGATAAAGAGTGGGGCGTGATTACCTGTCAGAAGTGAAAACGACCCCAAGCACAAGATATGTCGGCCAACATGAGAAAACAGCGCACAATAATCGGATCAAACAAACTGGAGGCATATCCATGAGAGATAATATTCCATCTGCGGGCAGAGGCAATAAAATCTTGCCCGCAATACTGATCGCGGCCAATCTGCTGATGCTTGTGATAGGCGTTCTCACCATACCGCCCAATTTGCCGTCAGCAGCAGTAAAGCAATCTCCTGCGCCGAAGACGGAGCAAACAGCGCTCGTTACACCGGCATCGGAGAAAGAAACCCCGCCTGCGGCCACGGAAAGCGGCAGTATTCCCGCGCCGGAGGTAACAGGCGTGAGCTTATCCACGGAGGAACGCCCCGATTTGGAGGACTTTCTCTGGTACACAGAGGACATGGCTTACGACGGAGTTCCCTCCGACGCAAATATCATCGACAACATCGACCCGCTGACCGGAAGCTGGAAAGCACTGATTATTTACGACCCCGATAACGAATATGACGCGGGCGCTATGGAGTTTCTCAATGTCGCCCTTGCAGGTGCGGCGGAGAGCCTGAGCCTCACCCTCGACTGGTATCAGATTTTTTGGGCAAACGAGGGAGAACGCTTCGACGAAACGGATATGGAGGACGGCGTATTTCTGGGCAAGTGGGAAAACGGCGGCCTGTGGGCATCCGGTGCGGGAACGATTCGCCTGACACAGTTCTACGAGCAAAGCGGAAAGCAATACGCCATCGGCACGATGGATACGCCCGACGGGATACCGGCGCTTGTGGCGCTGGTGCGGCCATAAGGAGGTGCAGATATGGGAAAATATTGTACGAATTGCGGCAAGGAGCTTCATACCGGCGCTCGCTTCTGCGCCAAATGCGGCGCGGCGGTGCTTGACGTGCCCGCGAATCCTGTCCCCGCAGCACAGCCGAAACCTGTGCCGCCTATGCAGCCGATAGTCGAGGCACAGCCTCAAAAAAGCGCCCCACCTGCTGTGCCGCCAAAACGAAAAAACACCGCAGCACCGAAGAAAAACGGCGGACGCAATACGCTGTGCATTGTGTTGTCCGTCCTGCTCTTAATACAGATCGCGGCGGTGGCCCTCTACGGTTGGCCGGGGTTTATGGTCGGCGGCGGGGTCAAGCGCCCTTCCGTACAGAAAAGCGACAGCTTTACCTTGCAGGAAGGGCAGACCGCAGTTTCAACCGATAGCGGCGTGACGGTGGACTTTGGCCCATATAACGCAATGGACGGAGAAAAGGTGTCGGTAAAGGAGCTGTCCGCCGACAGCGACAGCATAGAGGGCGGCACACGCACGGCCTATGACATTTCAGCCGGTGAACGCACCGAGTTTGACGGGCTTTTGACTATCACGCTGCCCTATGACGAAAGCGAAACCGATTCCACCGATGAGGAAGGCTCCGTGCTGGCGGAGTATTACAACAGGGAAACCGGCGAATGGGAGCTTGTGGACTACACCGTAAACACCACCGACAACACTGTTGCCATCACCACCGACCATCTTTCGGAATACTGCACCGTCACACTGAAGGACGCCGGTTCGCCCTACGCGCTGCTGTCCAAATTCAGCAGCAAACGTCTGGACGATGAAACCGCCCTCGCCATTTTGCAGGAATTTGAAGCGTCCGGCAAGCCCGGCGAGGTGGGTGACAGTTTGCTGCGCGGATTTTACAAGCAGTTCTTACCCATACAATACCAGCAATATCTCGGTGACGCTGAAGCGGAACTGGTACATGAGGTGCAGGGCTGGCTGATAGACGTAAGCGAACTGGCGGCGCAAGGCGGCGGCTATAAACAGGCGGCAAACATACTGGAGAAAAGCGGCTATATGCTCCTTGGGGTTTCCGCCTTATCACTGGGCGACACCATGATAGACGCATATAAGGGCAACGAATCTGCCGAAACGGTGGCGGCTGAGGCATATAAGCTGTCCTACAACGTGGGCGTGGCATTGCTGGACTATAAAAAAATCACCACCGGCATGGTACAGCTCTCCATGCTGGGGGTCATCGCCCTTGACTACTCTCTGAACAAGTTCATGGTCGCAGCCGACCAAACCTATAAGGACGCCCTGTTTAATGTGGTCATCGCTTACAACGAGGAGATACACCCGTGGACGGAGGCCGAATGGTACGCCCGTATTATGGGACTATACAAAAACCGTGGCGACGACCCGGAAAAGTTCAACGCCGCCCTGCGCGGTATTATGGAGAATTACAGCGCCCGTTACTTTTTCGATAACCCGGAGGAGCAGCTTGTAGCCACCAACGAAGCTGGGCTGCACGCCTACACCACGGGGCTTCTTCCCGAAACAGACGCCGCCCGTGAGTATTGCATCGAGCAGTATATGGCGCGTTTGGGCGAAAGGCTCCAGCCTGTGCTTTCGGACGTTGCACAGCGGATGCGCTATGATTCCCTCAAGGCTTACAGCAAAAACGCCACGGAGCTGCGTCAGGCGCTTAATGCGCCGCTGGAGTTTGAAATCATTGAGGAAATCCCCGACGGTGAAAAGAGTAAATACGCAGGCGCAACCGTGGTAATCTCCCGGCCGGGTGCACCTGTGGGCGGAGCTTGGACGGTGGGGCTTGATAAGGACGGGCGAGCTTCACTTGACGCCACCATCGTGGGCTACATACAGGCGGGATTGCCCACCCAGCTTCGCCTATGGAACAAGGGCGATGACCATTACGAGGATGCCCCGGCGTTGACGCAGGAATTTAAGGTGAAAGAAAAGATCACGGTAATCCCGCTGGGAGGCATGAGGATAGAAGCTAAATGGTTTGAGGGTTACTGGTCACAAGACCCGGATTATGATCCATATCTCGACGTAGCAATTAAGATATTGGACGAGAAAACCTGTGCATTTTATGTAGGCATCATGTCCCGTTACACGGAACTGGATGAGTCGAAGTATTATACGTGTAACTATGTATTTGACCCGGTAGGACATACTCTTATCATTGAAAACTATAAAGATTTCCCCGATGGCGTTATGCTGATTGCATGTGACAAATCCGAAGGGCAGTACGGGGCTGACTATATTCAGTTCAGGAAGGGAGAGGGATACCAATATTCAGCACTGGGGGATGTCATTCGTATGGAATAAACAACAGGAGGGAAAATGTGACAAAGAAAGGAATCAGCAAAACACCGCTCTTTTTGCGAGTTATATCCATACTGATGCTGCTTGCCGCCCTGCCCATGCTGCTGTGGTGCTTGAATCTCATTGACAACGCGGCGCTGGACCACACCTACGCCGGAGCTGGCTGCTTCGCGGCTGGAATAGCGTACATCTTTTCTATGGTAACGGCCATCGCGGGCCTTGCCTTTGCAGGGAGACTCCACCGACATTGCTGGTGTCAGATGCTTGGCTATATACAACTGGCGGCGGTGGTGCTGCTGATCGTTCCGCTTTACTCCTATGCCGCGCTCGCGCTACCGCCGCTTTTCATCGTGACCGTCCTGTATTTGTTCGGCGTGGGCTGGCGTGAAAAGCGGGACTACGAATAACAATGAAAGGAGCGTCGAGATGGCAAAGAAGAAAACAAGCAAAAACATTCCTCTGCCCATTCTCATCCTTATCAGCGCCGTGCTGCTGTTTGCCATGTATTTGAGCCTCTCTACGCTGGCGCTGGCGATATGGGGCGATTCCGTCATGGGTACGGTGGACAGCTATCAGGCGCGGTTGGATGATACCGACGCAGGGCAAAACCGCTCCCGCACCGTTTCCAAGGGCTATTGGTTTGTGGTAAACGGCAAAGAGTACCGAGGATATGTGATATATAGCAGTGACGAGGCATGGCCGTCCTTGGACGAGGGCAAAACGCGCTCCGAGCGCATCCGCTACCTTGGCCTTTTCCCATACGTCAACAAGCCCTCCGCGTTGTGCGAATTTGACGAGATGGGAGAGGTGGCAATTATTTACCATATTCTCTCGCCCATCGGTTATCTGCTTTTGCTGCTACTTGTCATCCGCACAGCCAGACGCGGGAAAAAGAAGAAACCAGCGGCGAGGAAACCCGCCGCGCCTCAAATAGTAAGGAGTGATACGGATATGTTTTGTCGGGGCTGTGGAAACAAACTGACGGAGGGTGCGGCTTTCTGTTCTGCCTGCGGCGCAAACACACAGACCGGCGCCCCCGGCGTGTGTACGGCCTGCGGCGCGAAGCTGCCGGAGGGAGCCGAATTTTGCATCGGTTGCGGCAAGGCGGTGAATTTGAGAACGCCGGAGCCGATGGAGGTAAGCCAAGCGGCATCTTCCGCTCCCCCACAGGGCGGCTCGGGGCTGGTCGGCTTTTCCGACAGGTGTAATTCGCCGGAGATACTGGCCGCCGCACAGAAAAACAAGAAATCCTCTATTGGCTGTATGTGGATATTGGTTTTCGTGCCACTCATCGGCTTTCCCGTCGCCGGTCTGCTGATGGACGATTTCCCCTTTGGAGAATCCCTTGTCATCGGTGTTGGCATTGCTCTTTTCATGCTGGTCGTTAATCTGCTGGCGTTGCGAAAGACCAAGCAGCCCATGTGGGAGGGCGTGGTCGTCAATAAGTACAGCAAGGAGAAAAGCGAGCATAGGGGCGGCGAGGACGACAACTGGCGAACTTATACGGAATATAACACGATCATCAACACCGACGCGGGCAAGAAAAAGACCATCGTGGAAAAGGACAGTGGTCGGCATATGTACGACTATCTTTCCGTTGGCGACAGGGTGCGGTTTCACCCAAGATTCGGTACATACGAGAAATACGATAAATCCAAAGACCGCATCATCTACTGCAACGTCTGCTCCATGATGAACCCCATACAAAATGATCGCTGCAAGAGGTGTAATAACCTGTTATTCAAATAAGGAGGCTTTTCGTAATGGATAAATTTATTACCATGCTGGAGGCGGTGGAGTTTGCCGCCACGCGCTGCACAAGCTGGCGCTTTGCCACTGCCGATGATAAATACGACGTAAAAGGCTTGCTGGTGCTTGCCGAGACAAGCGACAGCGAAGACCCCATCGATGAGGACAGCTTTTATGTGGTTTCGCCCGCCGGAGCCATCGGCTTATGCGAGGACGGCGAGGACATCAACTGGCTGTTTCTGTCCGATAATGCACCGAATGAGGATTTGCCGCTCACACACCAAGCTGCCCCGCAGATAAGATTCTGCCCCAAATGCGGCGCTCTCGTCGTTCCAGCCACACGTTTTTGCGGAAAGTGCGGCAATAGACTATAAGACATCTTTGAATAAACAGAAGAATTCTAAAATGTGGCATAATAGTTAAGACGAACAGGCAGTTTTACCTGCTGTCTGTTCGTCTTTTATATCATTCTTTTTTCCGTATTCAGTTTACCTTGACCCTCGGTTCACAAGTTGTCTTTATGGCTACTTGTATTTGAGCGAGGGTTTTTTTTATTGCTCAGAGACCTCATTAGATTCCAATGCAAATAGCGTACCAACACAATTTTAGACAATCCGTCACTTTGCCTGAAGTTAAGGTCGAAAACCGGGGCATTTGTGGGACGATTGAGTGACATTCCTGCCCCAATGGATCATAGCCGGGATTCACAAAGATGTCCTTAAACCTTCACATACCTGCAGATCAGCAGTTTAGGGGCTGTTGGCACAATAATTGCAAAAAAATAGACTTTGAGTAACAATCTTCAGCATTTGGAAGGTATAGCTTTTGAAGGTATAGCCCCAACGATAGGTATAATTGGGCATGGAGGTGAAAAGATGTTTGCAAAATTGATTTGGCGGAATGCCAAAAGGCGGCCTTGGCAGCAAGGGCTTACCCTGTTTGTCGTTATGGTCTGCGCGGCCGCCCTGGCAGCCGGGATACTGTTGGTCTGGGGTATTGAGAAAGCAGGGCAAAGTGCCGTCGATAATCTGGGAGCGGACGTTATGGCTATACCGGCAGATGCTCACTTTGAACCTGGTCAAGTTCTATTTACCGGGGTGCCTGCCAATATCTATATGAATTCAGAAGTGTTGAAGGAGATTGAGACGGTTCCCGGTGTGGAAGCCCTATCGGCACAATTCTTCAGCCAGACTCTTAATCAAAGCTGTTGCAGCCTGCCGGAAGAATACCGGCTGGTTGGCTATGATCCACAAACGGATTTTCTGGTCAGGGAATTATTAGCGAAAGGGGTGGGCAGGGATTTAAAAAACACAGAGGTTATTGTCGGTGGGAATGTACCTGCTTTTCTGGGTGACAGGGTGGTGGTCTTAGCGGAGCCCTTTGATGTGGCCGGTTATTTGGAGCCGATGGGAGGAAGTATTGACGACACGATTTTTGTGCCCATCGAAACGGCCCGAAGACTTGCCGGAAAAAGTCCCTATTTACAGGAATATTGGCAAGAAGATGGGAACCCGGATGAGTTGGTTTCGACGGTGCTGATTAAAACCAAAGAGGGGGCCGACCCGAGTCAAGTCGCCAAAGATATCGACAGGATCCGTGGGATTAAAAGCGTGACAGCAGGGAAATTATTTTCCGAGCTTAAGGAAGAGCTCCTGGTGCTTAAAGAAATCCTGCGTTTGATGTTGGTCATTATCTGTGGAATCACCATAGCTTCTCTGGCATCACGCTATTCTTCCCTGGTACTGGAAAGACAGCAGGAATTGGCACTGCTGCGGGCACTGGGAACGGAAAAAGGAAGCCTGTTTAAGCTGGTCATGCTGGAAACCCTTTGCAGCGGACTGGCGGCAGCCGTCATGGGCTGTCTGGTCGGATATGGCTTGGTGCTTTATCTGGCGAAATCCCTTAGCAGACACAGTTCCTTTCCCTTTATGCTGCCTGAGGCAGCCCAGCTTTGTGCCGCGTGCTTGGGGGTCATCGTTTTTATTCTGCTCATCTGTTGTTTGGCAGCCTTCTGGCCGGCAAGAAGTTCGTCGCGCTTGGATCCCGTCATCGCTTTGACTGAAGGAGAGCTGAAGTAGGGAGGTTTCTATGGAAGTATCATTAAGAAACATTACACACCATTACCGGGATGGTATGGGAGAGCGGGTTACTCCCCTGCGCAATCTTGATTTAACCATGCGGAGCGGAGAGTCTCTCGTGCTCTATGGGCCGTCTGGGTGTGGCAAGAGTACGCTGCTGTTTATCTTGGGTTGTATGCTAAAGCCTTCGGAAGGACAGGTGACGATAGACGGGTGCTCTCTCCTTCAATATGGTGAAAAGGATTTAGCCGAATTAAGAAACCGTAAAATTGGTTTCTTGTTTCAGATGTGCTATTTGCTCCCTACCCTGACTGTCAGAGAAAATATCATGCTTCCGTTCTGGATCCGGGGAGGGAAAGCAGGGGATAGAGGGGCGGATAGCAAGGCAGTTGAACGTTTGCTGGAACAGTTGGAGCTGGAGGAACGGGCTGATTTTTTGCCGTATCAGCTCAGCGGTGGTCAGAGACGCCGGGTGGCTATGGCCAGGGCCTTGGCTAATGACCCGGAGATGATTTTGGCCGATGAGCCTACGGCGGAGCTTGATGAGGAGAAAAAGGGCTTTGTGGGGAAGTGGCTGGGTGAGCAGGCAGGAAAAAAGAAGATTGTGGTGGTGGCTACTCACGACCCTCAATTAGCGGCTTATGCCGGGCGGGTTTACAGCTTAAGTCAGGGACAGCTGCAGGAAAAGGTTTTGGCAAGGGAAACCGTTTGTAGTTCGGGATAGGCAACAGCCAATGGATGGGTGGTTAAATGAATGAAGGTTAAAATTTTAAACGGAAAATTAGCTAAGGTTCTTGGCGGACTGGGGGCAGCGCTGGGCCTCTTGATCGTTTTGACTCCATTTCATCTTGCTCCCGTTTGTCAAGGTTTACTGGAATTAAACACAGGGAAGATGGTCCACATGCGCTGTCATTATACAGGTCAAGGGGAGATATTCTTCGGCATAATCATTGTTTTGGTCTCTCTAATCTTCCTGTTCAACCAATCCCTTCCTGCTCAGAAAAGTTTGGGCGGGGTTCTGATGATTTTGGGTTTAGGCGTGATTATTCTGCCCACCAATCAGGGGATCGGAGTTTGTATGAGCCCGATGGAATGCCATGCCACCGCTAAAGTGCTCTGTGTCTTGGGTGGCTTGACCATAATCGTTGGCTTGGCTGCGGTTTTCCAGGAAAAGATCCCTGGTTCGACTTCGAAGAACATTTAGGATGGATAAACAAAGGAGGTTGGATAATTTGCGGGGGTTGGTCGCCGAAAAATTAAGCAAAGTTTTAGGGCTTAATATGGTTGTTATTGGTTTGGTGATTGGCTTTGCCCTTTTTGCAGCCTATGCTATTCCGCTGCCGGAAGGGGCGGAGGCTGAAGGGCAAGCAGGATACCTTACCTTCCAATCAACCTGCACAGCCTGTCATGATGCGGATACTGTGCAGAATTATCAGGGTTCTTCTTCTTGGCCGGAAATTATTGATTTGATGAAGGGCTATGGGGCGTTCATGAAAGAGAAAGAGGAAGAAGAGATCCTTCACTATTTAGAGGAAGCTTACCCCAGATGAAGTGGAGTTCTAAGGAGGAATGGGGGAATAAACGATGAGTCTTTTTGATGAAGAAGGGGATAAGGAAGGGTTTGCGGTTTTGGCACTGGGAATATGGGCGGCCATAACGCTGGCCTTCATGATCGCCAGGAGTTGGACAGCCGGAAACGCTTATTGGATCGTAATTTTTATGGGGTTGATTTGCTTTGCAGCCGCCTTTTCCGTTTATACATGGAGAGTTTTGATTTTGGATCGCAAAGGGGGTATGGAAAATGGAGAACAATCCTAAAGGGGAACTATCAAGACGCAAATTCCTGGGAATCATGACAGGGGTGCCCTTGGTTTTAAGTGTGGGAGTTCCGGCAGTCGCGGTAGGGAAAATGATCAGCCCCCCCGGGGCTCTAAAGCCCCTTCCTCCGAAAATGGCGATTTTCAAGGAAGGGGAACTGTCGGAGAAGCCCAAAGAAATCGTCTATGATGGTCTTCCGGCTATGATTTTCAAAAAGGGCAATGAATATAGAGCCTTTTCCAGGGTCTGCACCCATCTTGGCTGTACTGTAATGTGGAATGAAGCAGAGAAACGCTTTGAATGCCCTTGTCATGGCGGAATATTCGATGAAGACGGGAATGTTCTGGAAGGGCCGCCGCCGAAGCCTTTAACCCGTTTGAAGGCCTGGGTGGAAGAGGGGTATGTCATGGTACAAGAGGAGGTTGTTTAGCGTGGCGCTTGAGCCTAAAGAGGTCGGGGTAAAAGACATGCTTAAAGAAATCGCTGAACATCCTGTCCCTAAGCATGCCCGTAGTTTCATATTCTGTTTTGGCGGGATTGCGTTTTTGTTGTTTTTGGTTCAGGTTGTTACGGGCATCGTGCTGGCCTTTTATTACAAGCCGACCATGGAAGGGGCCTATCAGAGCGTGATGTTTATCAATAATGAGGTTTTTATGGGCAAGGCTTTGCGTTCGGTTCATAACATTGCGGCCAACCTGATGCTGGTTATGGTAGTTTTGCATTTTTTGCGGGTTGTTTTTACCGGCGCCTACAAGCCGCCCCGTCAGTTCAATTGGGTAGTAGGCGTATTCCTGCTGCTTTTGGTGATTATGTTTTGTTTCACGGGTTATCTCTTGCCTATGGATCAAGTAGGCTACTGGGCGGCAATTATCGGCACCAAGATCTTGGGGTCAATTCCTGTCGTCGGTGATCAGCTTTTACTGTTGGGACAGGCCGGAAGCAAGGTTACGGATTATACGCTGATACGGTTTTTTATTATCCATATCGTGATCCTGCCGGTCATTACCATCGGCTTGCTGATTGTTCATTTTTTAATGATCCGTAAACAGGGAATTTCCGGTCCACTGTAGGAGGTGATGAGGAATGGATATCAATAAAAAAGAATTGGATAAGGATGCGGTACCGTTTTTTCCCAACCATTTAACCACTGAAGTCAGCGTGGCCCTTGGTATCTTTGGCGTTGTTCTTTTTCTGGCCGGAGTAATTCCCAAGGATCTGGGTCCCCCGGCCAATCCCGTCATGACCCCGACTCATATTGAACCGGATTGGTATTTTATGTGGCTTTTTGGCCTGTTAAAGATTGTCCCTCAGCTTTTGGGGTTGCTGATTCCGGCGCTGCTGGTTATCGGGGTTATCTTATTGCCATGGCTGGACAGAAGCACATCCCGCAGGCCTGAAGAGAGGCCATGGGTGATTTGGGGAGCAGAAATCGTACTGATCCTCATGGTGGTTTTGACTTATATTGCCCTGCATGTGTAGTTATGGATTAGAATTTGGACCGGTAGGGGGGTGAATCAATGACGGGAAAAGAGCGGAATAATCCATCCTTTCACTTGCTTTCATTTTTTTGCATCTGGCTGGGAATGGGTTTTTTGGTAGGAATAACAGGGAGTGTCATCGCTGCGCCGAATTATGCTTTGCCGGATGAGCGGGAAGCTGAGCTGGTCTATGCGGCCGGCTTGCAGCCCCAGAAGTCTGCAGACACCCCAAGAGGCGATCCCGGCGCTGCCGCTGGTGAAACTTCCAAACGAGGAGAGCTTTTTTTGCAAAAGGGCTGTACTCAGTGTCATGAAGTGAGTTATTACGGAATAGCCGGTGGTGTGACAGGGCCTGATCTTACCAAGGCCTATGGGGATGTGCCGGATCGTTTTGGGAAGACTCTTGCGGAGTTTTTACAGGAACCGGAAGGAACAATGGCGGAAATGTTCGCCAGAATGGATATTAGCGATGAGGAAAAGGCTCAGGTTCTCGAGTTATTAACTGAAGCGGGCGGAGAGGCTGCCCGGCAATCCGACAGTGAAGAGCAAAAGAAGGACGACACTAGGGATAGCTCAGAGTGAAGAGTGATATCCGCGATAGAGTAATGCAAATGGACAGGGAGGTTTTTAGCAAGTGGAAAAAGGACTATTTAAAAAAATTGCATTGTCCCTGGCGGGGCTGTTGGTGGGCTTGATACTAGCCGTTTTCTTATCGTCTCAGCTTAATCCCAAAGCGGAAGAGTCCGCTGCCATCGGTGGAAAAAAGATATCCGTAGACGGGGTGCCGGATGATGTGGTGCAAGCGGCTTTAAAGACCTATGTGCCGCCCGGCCAGTTGGATGAGTATTATATGTTTGCCTCAGGCGGTCATTCCGGCAGTGTCTTTGTTTATGGGGTACCCTCCATGCGGCGCATCAGAACCATTCCTGTATTTACCCCCGAGTCCGCTGTAGGGTACGGCTGGACCACGGAATCCAAGGAAATGCTGGGAAAATGGAGCTGGGGGGATGTTCATCACCCTGCTTTAAGTGAGACAGGCGGCGACTATGACGGGCGCTGGCTCTTTGTCAATGATAATGCCAACAGCAGGGCGGCCCGCATTGATCTGGATTCTTTCAAAACCAGCCAGATTTTAGATATTCCCAATATTTACGGGCCCCACAGCGCTGTGTTTATGACACCGAACTCCGAATACTTTATGCTGGGTTCCCGCTTCGCCGGACCGATACCTTACGGGACCTATTCCCCCATTGAGAATTTATCGAAAGATTACAACTGCGTCTTGGCGGCGGTAGCGATTGATCCCAATGAAGGTGAGATGAGTGTGGGGTGGGAAGTGCTCATGCCCCCCTGGTCCTTTGATTTATCAGATGCCGGCAAGCTGGACAGCGAAGGCTGGGCCTTCCTGACAACCTATAATACCGAAGAAGCTTATGAACTGCTGGAGGTCAATGCTTCTCAGCGGGAGATGGACTACGTGGTCGCTGTCAACTGGAAATTGCTTGAGCAAGCCGCCAAGGACGGCAAATATGAAATGGTTGATGGAGCCAAAATGATCAATCCCCTTGATGTTCCCGGTTCCATCTATTTGATCCCGGCGATGAAGAGCCCCCATGGCGTCGATGTAACCCCGGATGGCAAATATATCGTGGCCAACGGCAAAGTTGCTCCGGTAGCTACCGTATTCAGCTTTGAGAAATTTAAGGAATGTATTGAAAACAAAGACTTCCAGGGCGAAGAGCGGGGCTTCCCGATTGTCAATTATGAGAAAGTAAGAGTGACTGAAGTGCCGGTGGGCTTAGGGCCCTTGCATACCCAATTTGATGGCAACGGCTATGCCTATACTACTTTGTTTATTGACAGTACTATTGCTAAATGGAGTCTGGATACCTTTGAAGTCGTTGATATTACCCCGGTTCATTATTGCCCGGGTCACTTGTGTGCCGCCGAGGGGGATACCGTCGATCCCGACGGCAAGTATTTGGTCTCCCTGAATAAGCTGGCCAAGGACAAATTCTTGTCCGTTGGGCCATCTCATCCGGAAAGTGCCCAGCTGATCGATCTGACAACAGATAAAATGAAAATCTTGATGGATGTTCCCACAGACCCCGAGCCTCATTTTGCCCAGATGATCAAAGCGGATAAAATCACGACCTGGGAAGTATTTGACAAGGATCCCAACCGGCCGGGGGCTGTTTATGAAAAGGAAAACGCCCGCGTCGAACGGGACGGCAATCAGGTCACGGTCTATCAGATGGGCTTCCGCAGCCGTTATTACCCGGATCATGTGGAGGTCAATGAAGGAGATCATGTGACCTGGTATTTAACCAATACGGATTTCGATGAAGATATTACCCATGGCTTCGGAATTTGCATGTATGACCTTAATGCGGAAGCACAACCGGGTGAAACCATAAAATTTGAATTTGTTGCGGATAAGGCGGGAGTTTATCCCTTCTATTGCACTAACTTCTGCTCGGCTCTTCACCAGGAAATGCAGGGGTGGTTTATTGTAAAACCCAAAGACCTCTAAAGCTCGGCATAGCGTTAGCACGAAACTCGACGGGAGGGATCCCGGTTCAGGGATCCCTCCCCCCCTAATGGCGGGGAAGGTGGTATTTAATGATGAATATTATGAAGAAACTTCTCAAGGGAAATCTCAATAGCATAGGCAGAATCATGTTCGGCGCAGCGGGTTTAGTTCTTTTGGCTTCTCTCTTCTTGCCTTGGTGGCATTTGGATTTGGTGGCCCCTCAATATCCGGAAGGCTTGTCTGTGATTGTCTATGCGGACAAACTGGACGGACGGATTGACATTATCAATAATATCAATCACTATATCGGCATGAAGTGGATTAGTGAAGAGGACTTCCCTGAATTTCAGGTTATTCCCATTGCAGCCTATGTCATCATTGGCCTGGCTGTTATTACGGCTTTGGTGAAGAAAAGGTGGCTGGCTTGGCTTAGCGCCGGTTTGGCATCTGTGGGCGGTATGATTGGAGTATACGATTTGTGGCGCTGGCTGCGGGATTATGGGACCCAACTGGATCCCAGGGCGGCCATAAAGATAGATCCTTTCACCCCTCCGATTATCGGCACAAACAAGCTTGCGAATTTCATTACGCATACAGGCTTCAATTCAGGCGGATATTTGCTGGGGCTGAGCATTATCCTTATGCTGCTGGCCGCTTGGAGGTTTAAGGAACATGAAAAGCAAAAGGAATAAGCGATGCTTTTGGCTGAGTTTGTTTTTTTTTCTATGGGTTATCCCGTGGACAGTTCAAGCCGCCACCCTGGAGGTTCAGGGCGGCGGCTCGGCGGAGAGTATTCAATCCGCTCTGGAAAGGGCTGTTCCCGGGGATAGTATCAATGTCCGCAGCGGTACTTACCTGGGAAGAATTGTGATCGATAAGGCTGTGTCCCTGATAGGAATCGGTGCCCCGGTTCTCGATGGGGGAGGGGAAGGAGATGTGGTCAGCATTAGGGCTGATGGGGTGACGGTGAAAGGATTCCAGATCATAGGGAGCGGTAAAAAGTTACAGGCCTCCGATGCGGGGATAAAAATTCATTCGGCTTACAATGTTATTGAAGAGAATAAGTTAGCGAATAATCTCTTTGGGATATATCTGCTGAAGTCTCCCCATAATAGGATCCGCAATAATACGATTGCCGGGAGACCCGCTAAAAGCAAGCTGAAAGAGTCGGAAAAAGAAGCCGGAGAGGCCGGAAAGGATGGTACCTATGCTATACTGCCGCTTTTTGAAGGGGAAAGCGGCGACGGGATTCACCTTTTTGCGGCATCCAATAATTTGATCGAGAATAATAAGATTACGGATACCAGAGATGGCATTTACTTCAACTATGCCCATGACAATCGTCTTTTGCATAACACCATTGAGGGGGTGCGCTATGCCATTCACTATATGTATTCCGATGATAATTATTTTGAAGGGAATATTGCTACGAATAATGTGGCAGGGGCGGCTCCCATGTATTCCAAAAGAATAACCTTCCGGCAGAATGTCTTTGCCTATAACCGTGGTCATCGCTCCTTCGGAGTACTGTTCTCCAGCTGCAACGACTGCCTGGCAGAAGAGAATATTATTTTCGGCAATACCAGGGGGGTTCTTTTTGATGTCTCCTATCACAATACCTTTCGCAATAATTTAGTGGCCGCTAATGATATTGGCATTGATCTGATTTCCAGTTCGGGGTTTAATACGTTAGTGAAGAATAATTTCATGGATAATATGGAGCAAATTGCCTTTCGGGCAGGGAGAATCGGGGAAGGGAATGTGTTCTATGCTGAAGGGACAGGAAATTACTGGAATGACTATAGAGGATTTGATCTGGATCAGAACGGCATAGGGGATACTCCCTATCTCACCGGGAATATTTTCACTTATTTAATGAATAAAATGCCCGCTGTGCGTCTTTTTTTGAACAGTCCCGCTGCTACAGCGTTGGAGTTTGCCGAAAACATGTTTCCGGTTATAGAAATTCCTAAAGCCGAAGATTTGTATCCTTTGATTGAGCCAGTGGAGATTGAGAGGACGACACAGTTTCAAGTCGAGGAGAATCAGGTTTCCAATAAGATCTTTGGTGTCTATTCTTTGCTGATGCTCCTCGTTGCCGGGATAATAATCGGCCGAGCGTTGGGGACGAGTTCTTATGGTGTTAAACTGAGGGAAGATTTTCTGAGAGGAGGCCGAAAATGAAGCGCAGGATGATGGCTCTGGTGATAGGGCTGTGTTTCTCTCTTCTGGGATGTTCGGCGGGAGAAACTGACAGGACTCCCCGGGAGATTGATCCGACAATCGATGTTTGTCCTGTATGCAGGATGACTGTCATTGATGAGCGCTTTGCGGCACAGACAATCGATAGTCAAGGACAAGTTGAAATTTTTGATGATATAGGATGCCTGTCTATTTTTATGCGCAGATTAGAAGCAGGGAAAAAAAACGGCATAGCCGCCGCTTATGTAAAAGATTTCGAGAGCGTGGAGTGGCTCAGCGCTCAGGAGGCCTTTTATGTACAAGGTCGGATCGATACCCCTATGAGTTTTGGAATCGTAGCCTTTGCGGACGAAGAGACGGCCCGGAAATTTGCCGAAGAGGCAGGGGGAAGACAAATGACCTGGGAGCAGGTGCTGACAGAGCAATTAACCATCGGCTTGGATATTGAGTTCAATCAGGAAGAATTCAATGTGCAAAACCGGGATGCAGAGGAGACTCGGGAAGAGGGTGGGAATTAGATGCAGCGGATCAATGTAGTTACCATAGCAGAAAAGGAACTCTTGGAATCCATACGCAGCAAATGGCTGGGAACATTTACCGTTGTTTTCGCTTTAATTGCCCTGGTGGTTTCCTTTTTTGGCTTGTCCAGTCTTGGGATCGGAGGGCAGCAGGGATTTAACCGAGTTACGGCCAGCCTTTTAAATCTGGTGCTGTATTTGCTGCCCCTGATTGCGCTGGTGATGGGTTCGGCGACAGTAGCCGGCGAAAAAGAGACCGGCTCCCTTCATGTGCTTCTCACTCAGCCGATTAATAAAGCTGAGGTAATTATCGGCAAGTTCGGTGGTTTGGCTTTGGCTTTAATTGCCTCGATTTTAGTTGGTTTTGGGGGGGCGGGGGTCGTAATAGCCTGGAAAACAGGGGCAATCAACATTATGGATTATCTTATGTTTGTGCTCTTATCCATGATACTGGCCCTGGTATTTCTCAGTATAGCCATACTCATTTCTGTCATTGTGTCACGAAGAGCTCAGGGCATTGGTCTGGGGATTTTTATTTGGTTTTTAATGATTTTAGTTTACGATTTTTTAGCCATAGGGGTGGCGGGATTGTCGAATGTATCCATCATCATACCCTTATTGCTGCTGCTTCTGCTTGCCAATCCCGCGGATATGGTGCGTGTATTGGTCATCTTACAGCTTGGCGGTGAAGAAACCTTTGGTCCCACGTTGGTCGCTTTGACGAGGATGTTCACTCAAGGGTCGGGGGAATTTTTATTATATGGGGCCCTTTTGTTGTGGATGATCATCCCGCTTTTGCTTGCGGCCATCCTCTTTGGCCGCAAGCAGGATTATTAGGAGGGGACCCTATGGAAGCAATGAATACGTTGGAAGTGAAACAGGCCCAGAAGTTTTATGGTCAGTTTCAAGCAGTTAAGGATATTGACTTAACTATCGCAAAAGGGGAAATCTATGCCTTGTTAGGGCATAATGGGGCTGGAAAATCAACATTAATAAAAATGATTTTGGGGTTAGTCAAACCTTCAGCGGGAACGATCGTAATTGAGGGATTGAATTATGATGCCAAAAATAAAGAGATTAAGAAAAAGGTGGGTTATTTGCCGGAGAGAATGAATTTCTATGATAATTTAACGGCTTGGGAGACGATAGGGTTTTACGCCAAATTAAAAGGGATAATGAAGAAACGATGTGAAGAGGTGCTGGAACAAGTTGGCTTAAAGGAAGCGGGACACCGAAGGGTGGGGGCTTTTTCCAAAGGAATGCAGCAAAGACTGGGCTTGGCCCAGGCGATTATCCACAAGCCTGATTTGCTTGTACTGGACGAACCGACAACCGGACTGGATCCCATTGGCATCCTGGAATTAAAAGAAATGATCCGGAACTGGAACAAGGAGGGGACAACTATATTATTTTCCTCTCATAATCTTAATGATGTCGAAGAACTGGCCCAGCAGATTGGCATTATGAATCGCGGGGAAATTATTGCTCAAGGCAGCTTGGCGGAATTACAGGATAGGTTAGGGTTGCCAACGAAAATTGAAATAGACCTTGCTGTGATTCCGGTCGATTTAGAGAAGATACTCGCGGTAAAACGAATTGAAACGTTTCTGGTTGAAGGAAGGACTATAAGTATTGATTGTCCAAAAGCTAAAAAGGCACAAGTCATAGCGGCTGTAATGGATGGAGTGCTGAAAGTACTTGACCTTCGCTTGGCAGAACCGGGACTGAATAGTATTTATCAGAGTATCATGGAAAAACCGGCTGTCTTATAGAATTAAGGAAAAACTTAGGTTGGCTTGATATCATTACCTGAAGATTATATACTGAGTGAACGAACTTTTAGTACAGTTAGGAAAAGATTGTTCAAATGCCAGGTGTTCAAATGCAGGTTCAAATGCCAAATGTGTTAGAATTGTGCAACTTTACAAAAGCATAATTACCATGTATACTACTTGAGAAACTATTAGGACCCGCTGACTCGGCTAAACGAAGTCTCCAACGTTCACCTGGGCAGTAGGGAATTATAAAAATTGGAGGAAAACTGTCATGATGACACCTGAGAGAAAACAAGAGATTATTTTAAAGCACGCCCAACACGAAGGGGACACTGGGTCTCCGGAAGTGCAAATTGCGCTTCTCACTGAGCGGATTACGTATTTAACAGAGCATTTTAAGACGCATAAGAAAGACCACCATTCCCGTCGTGGACTTTTAAAAATGGTTGGTTCGAGACGTGCGTTATTAACCTATCTGAAAAATGTCGATTTCGATCGTTATCGTAATATCATTGGTGTACTTGGGTTGCGGAAATAATCCTTATCCTAAAGGAGAAAGAAGGGGCTGCCTCAAAATGATGTCTAAGGACATTCATGAAAAGGACAGCTCCTTTTTACATTTTCGATTATTATTCCTTATTTAGTTTTATTTCTGCAAATTGCAGGAAATAATAAGAATATGTCGAAGAGGAAACAAGTTAAAAAGGATTTGAATAGATTTAAGGAGGTTCCATTGTGAAACAGGAAATACTTGAAAAGTCGCTCTCGGTTGGCGGAAGAACTATGACCTTCCAGACCGGGAAACTTGGTAAGCAAGCGGGAGGTGCGGTTTTTCTCCGCTATGGAGATACAGTAGTAACTGCATTTGCGACCTGCAGTGCTGCAGCTCGGGAGGGTATTGATTTTTTTCCCTTGACCGTTGAATTTGAAGAGCGAATGTATGCCGCAGGGAAAATCCCAGGAGGATTTATTAAACGTGAAGGAAGAGCGAGTGAGAAGGCTACCTTATCAGCACGTTTAATTGACCGCCCCATTCGCCCCTTATTTCCACAAGGCTTTCGCAATGAAGTCCAGGTAGTAGCAACCGTTATGTCGGTTGATCAAGATTCTGCAACAGACATCACAGCTATAAATGCTGCATCGGCGGCATTAACCATATCGAACATTCCCTTCGAAGGTCCTATCGCGGCAGTGACGGTTGGACTTGTAGAAGATGAATACATCATTAATCCTACCATAGAACAGGCTGCAAAAAGCGAAATGCTTCTCACAGTAGCAGGAACACAGGATGCGGTTATGATGGTAGAAGCAAGTGCTCATGAAGTACCAGAGGATAGAATATTAGAAGCGATTATGTTCGGGCATGAAGAAATCAAGAAAATTGCTAAGTTCATTCAAGACTATCGCGAGGAAGCAGTTCAAATGGGCCTTGCCAAAGAAAAACTTGAAGTGGTGATTGCTGGGAACCCGGAAACTATTGTTGAGGCGGTTAAGGCCTATGCCTACGAAAAATTAGATAAGGCCGTCCGTGTCGAAGAGAAAAAAGCACGGGAGAGTGCTATCGATGAGGTTAAAACTGAAACCTTGAGCCACTTTGCAGAAGAGTTCCCGGATGATACAAAAGTCATAAAAAACGTCCTGGAAGATATTGTGCATCAGATTGTGCGTAAATTGATCACACACGAGCAGATCAGGCCGGATGGTCGGGCAGTGGATGAAGTTCGCCCAATTACCGTCGAAGTTGGAATTCTGCCCCGCACACATGGGACAGGCTTGTTTACCCGTGGTCAAACCCAGGTCATGACGGTCACGACTCTAGGCGCTGCCAGAGATGAACAGATTTTAGATGGTTTGGGTCTGGAAAGGTCGAAACGATATATACATCATTACAATTTCCCTCCCTACAGTGTTGGAGAAACCCGGCCTATGCGAGGACCGGGACGCAGAGAAATTGGTCATGGTGCTTTAGCGGAGCGTGCTTTACTCCCTGTGCTTCCAGACGAAAATGACTTTCCTTATACCATTCGCTTAGTTTCAGAGGTCTTGGAATCCAATGGGTCTAGTTCAATGGCCTCGGTTTGCGGCAGCACTCTTTCCTTAATGGATGCAGGGGTACCCATTTCGGCACCTGTAGCAGGTATCGCCATGGGTCTCATTAAAGAAGAGGATCAAATTGCAATTCTTACGGATATCCAGGGTATGGAAGATCACTTTGGAGATATGGATTTCAAAGTGGCTGGAACCAGCAAAGGGGTAACTGCTTTGCAGATGGATATTAAAATCATGGGTGTTTCCAGAGAAATCCTATTAAGAGCTTTAACTCAAGCTAAGGCGGGACGGCTCTTTATCTTAGATAAAATGTTGGCTGTTATGGATAAACCACGTCCGCAGCTTTCTATCTATGCGCCAAGAATAATCACCATGACGATTCATCCGGATAAGATTCGGGATGTCATTGGACCCGGCGGAAAAACCATCAAGAAGATTGTTGAGGAAACAGATGTTAAAATCGATATAGAGGATGATGGCCGTGTCTTCATATCGTCTGTCGGTGGTGAAGGCGGAGATAAGGCCATGAAAATTATTCAGGCCTTAACTCAGGAAGTAGAAGTCGGTAAAATCTATCAGGGTAAAGTAACCAGGGTCATGGATTTCGGAGCTTTTGTAGAAGTTATACCAGGAGTTTTAGGCCTTACCGGTAAAGAAGGGCTTGTTCATATTTCGCAGCTGGCTCACGAGCGCGTCGAAAAAGTTGAAGACATTGTTAAAGTTGGGGATGAGATTACGGTTAAAGCAACTGCTATCGACAAACAAGGCAGGTTAAATCTATCTCGTAAGGAAGCTATGCCACGTAAAGAGAACCCAACCATTCCGAAATCTTGACGACTTTAACCAAATAATCCATGATGATCAGTCTGTGAGTCCTCCTCTCCGCATAAATTTTAAGGAAGGGGGGACGCATATGTTCATTAATTTAAAAATCTCGCGGCGAATGCTCTCGTTTGGCGGGATTTTCTTTCTCTTATTTGCTGGAATTGCAGCACAGCGTTGGGTTGCCACATCCAATACGCCAGTCTCTAAGCCAATTGAGCAAGTTAAGACGAATCAGAAAATCATGGCGTTAACGATTAATGTGGATTGGGGAGAAGAATATATACCACCAATCTTAGACGAATTGGCCAGGAACAAAGCAGCGGTTACTTTTTTTGTTACAGGGCGTTGGGCTAAGAAAAACCCGGACTTATTAAAGGAAATAGCTGGCAAGGGTCACCAAATCGAAAACCATGGATATTCTCATCCACACCCTGATCAACTGTCCGTAGGAGCTAACCGGGAAGAAATCAAAAAAACAGAAAGTATTATCGAGGGAATCATCGGCAAGAAAACCCACCTGTATGCTCCGCCTTATGGGGAGAAGGGTGTGTCCGGATTACGAGCTGCTGATGAGCTAGGCTATAAGACGATTCTCTGGACCTTAGATACGGTAGACTGGCGTCCGGACAGTACGCCGGAAATTATTACAAAACGTATCGTCAATCCAGCGGTACGATTTGGAATTAAGCCGAATAAGTCTGGTGCCATCGTCTTAATGCATCCCAAAGCAAATACAGTCAAAGCTTTGCCGACAATTCTCGAACAACTGACAAGAGAGGGATATATTTTCCAGACGCTTGATGAGCTAATAACATCTGAACAGAGCGGAGATACTACCTCATGATAAATTAAAAGTTGAGGTGGTTAAATGACTCGGTTAAAGTGCTCGCGGACTTGGTGCTGCGTTATTCTTTGTGTTATTAGCATAAACTTAGTACTGGTGAACCCTGTATATAGTGCTCCAGCGACAAAGCCCATAGATAAACAGGCAGCTACACCGGCAGGTCCTTCAGGAGTCACCGCTAATGCCGCAGTGCTGATGGACGTGGCAACAGGGGATATTCTTTTTAATAGACAGGCTCATAAACGCCGTCCTCCAGCCAGTACCACAAAAATTATGACTGCAATCTTGGGCTTTGAGTTAGGCCGCCCAGATGAAGTCGTTACTGTAAGTGAAAAAGCGGCAGCTGTTGGAGAGTCAACCATACATCTTGATCCAGGAGAAAAAATTACTCTTTATGAACTAATTACAGGAGCCTTGGTCCGCTCTGGCAATGACGCATGTGTTGCGATCGCGGAACATATTGCCGGAAGTGAAGAGCAGTTTGTTAAATTTATGAATCGTAAAGCCTTGACACTTGGTGCCCAAAATACGAATTTTGTCAATACGAATGGCTTACCGCGTCAGGAACATTACTCTACAGCCTACGACTTAGCCGTAATGGCACGATATGGTTTGCAGATTCCCCAATTTCAATCAATAACCCGGCAAAAGGAAACCGAAATTCATTTTATTGAGCCCGACGTCTTCATGGATGTCAGGAACACGAATAAGTTGCTTTGGAACTATCCTTATGCAGATGGAATAAAGACAGGTACGACGACCGCTGCAGGCAAATGCCTGGTGGCTTCCGCAACTAAAGAAGGACGTCAACTATTAGTTGTTGTTCTCAATGCACCTGATCGCTTTGGGGATGCTAAGAAACTTTTAGAGTGGGGCTTCGAAAACACAGAGACTGTTCGCCTGGCTGATGTCGGACAGGTTATTGCTGAATTTCCGCATGTTAATAAACCAGTCAAAGTCCTAACAACAGATCCCCTCGATGTCAGCCTTCCAAAGGCTGACCGGGAAAAACTATTAACCCGTATCGAATGGGAGAAATCAACGGATCTTCCCATTCAAGCCGGAGAACGACTAGGTCGTTTTGAGGTTTGGTTGGGAGAAGAAAAGATAAATAGCATTCCTTTAATCAGTGAAAATGAAGTTAAAGAAAAGTCGTTCCTTAAGAGGTTTATTTCCTTTCATTAGAGGAAGTAAGAGGGAGTGAATTTATTGTATAAAAAGACGCTGCTTCCTAACGGAGTTAGGATTATTACAGAAGAACTCGACCATGTTCGTTCGGCCGCCATAGGAATATGGGTGGGAGCCGGGTCTCGGGATGAACGTGAAGGATTTGAGGGGATTTCTCACTTTATCGAGCACATGTTTTTCAAAGGAACGGAACATCGAAGCGCTCGTGTTTTAGCAGAGTCACTTGAGGCGGTTGGCGGTCAGTTGAATGCGTTCACGACCAAGGAATATACTTGCTATTATGCTAAAATACTTGATGAGGACTTGGATCTTGCCATTGATGTTCTAAGTGATATGTTTTTCAGTTCCCTTTTTGATGAAAAGGAAATTGAAAAAGAAAAGAATGTTGTCATAGAAGAGATTAAAATGTATGAAGATTCTCCGGACGAGTTAATCCATGATGTCTTTTCAGAACGTGTATGGAATGATCATCCCCTTGGCAAGCCAATATTAGGAACAGAAGAGAGTATCAGAGCTCTGAGGCGGGATAAAATCATGCATTTTCTGACCGAGCATTATGCACCTGATAATGTTGTGATTTCTGTCGCCGGCAAGATAAAGCATGATGATGTTGTGGCAAAGCTTTCCCCACACTTTGGCACCTTTAAGCGGGGAGGGCGAAGGGTACTTGAGGAAACGCCTAACGGCCATACCATTGAATATTATCAGAAGAAAGATACAGAACAGATGCATATCATCTTGGGAGTACCTGGGCTGGGTCAAGATGATGAGGATATCTATGCTATGCACATATTTAATAATATTCTAGGGGGTGGACTGAGCTCTCGTTTGTTTCAAGAGATCCGGGAACAGCGCGGATTAGCTTACTCTGTCTATTCTTATCATTCAACCTACGTTGACACCGGGTTATTTGCGATCTATGCGGGAACGAGCCCGAAAAACACTCAGGAAGTTATCGTATGTATTCTCGAAGAATTGATGGAGATGAAGAAAAAGGGAATCAGCCTTGAAGAATTGACAAGAACAAAAGCTCAAATTAAAGGCGGGTTATATCTGGGCTTGGAAGCAGTAAGCAGTCGGATGAGTCGTCTGGGTAAGACAGAACTGACCTACAATCGTGTGCTTTCGCCGGAGGAAGTCGTAGAGAAACTAGAAAACGTAACTCAAGAGGATGTTTTGCGCTTGATTGGGCGCCTTTGGCAAAAGGATAAAATCAGCATTATGACCTTAGGGCCTGCTGGTCATGAAGTGGTATTATCTGATTTGTTAAAGCAAACAGGATGGGAGTAAATCGTGGTTTGAGGATCATCGTTCGAATATCTGGGTTTAGTTTTGCAGTCTTAGATCCGATAGTCGATATTCGTGGTACGGATAGAATATCGACTATCTAACCACGAACATTGAGTTTGGGGGGACCTTAAGTGTCAGACTCTATAAGGGTAAAAATTAAAAAGGTAAGGGACCAGTCATTGGCTCTTCCTGCCTATGCAACAGCTGCCTCAGCAGGGGTTGATCTCTGTGCTGATTTAGTAGACTCATTAACCGTAAATCCTGGAGAGAATGTTAAGATTCCAACGGGTCTGGCCATTGAACTTCCGGGTCCGCATGTAGTAGCCCTTGTCTTTGCCCGCAGTGGTCTGGCCAGCCGTTACGGAATTGGGCTGACAAATGGTGTAGGAGTGATCGATTCCGATTATCGAGGGGAAATTCAGGTACTGCTCCAAAATCTTGGCCCAAAAGCTATTATAGTAAATCCCGGAGACCGAATAGCTCAATTAGTATTCATGCCGATTTTTAAGGCGGTCTTTGAAGAGGTCGCGGAACTTGGAGAAACTGCTAGGGGAACAGGTGGATTTGGCTCAACGGGGGTTTAAAGTATTGGCTGGCAGTTAACTCGATGATTAGTATGGTGAGTTGACTTATTTCAACCATATAAAGGATCTTCAAACAGAAGGGTATAAAATCCTTCTGTGTTTTTGTTCTAAGCAAATTTGTCTTATCATAAACTCCCCATAAGGAGGAGTGAAAATGCAAGCCCTTGGGGTGACACTTCTGGTTATGGGTATTATTGTATCTGTTCGCGAACGAAAATATCGGTTGATGTGGCGGACATCTCAGCCTTCATCTAATATTCTTGCTGCGGCCTTAAGCCAATTGGTGGGTACCGCAGGGGGGATTTACCTTTCTCTGGAACTCTTGTTTTCCTTTTTAAAGATACCGGAAGATTGGTGGAATAACTCGGTATTTTTTGTTGAGCCATTAGCCGTTATTTCTTTATTATTGGCGATTTTACAACCATTTGTTTTAAAGGCATGGATAAGACTGCGGAAGTGAGTAGGGAGAGGATTAGATGCTTTTAAGTGATCTTGGCGGAAAAGAAATCATTAATCTCTTTGATGGAGCAAAACTGGGATTGGTTGGGGATGCAGATCTTGATATTTCTGCGAACGGATCTGTTGAAGCGATTATTCTAACTTCCCGAGGCGGTTTTTCGGGCTTTTGGGGTTCTAAAGGGGATCGTGAACGTGACCATCTCGTAATTCCATGGCAAACCGTTAAAAAAGTAGGGTCTGAGGTCATTATTATTGATTTGCAGAATAGAACCGATAGAATACGTTGAAAATTCAATTTGACAGAGGACGGGATACCCAATAAAATGAATGGAAAAGCTTTAACCCCGGATTGCGTTTTAGCAACGGGGTTTTTGACTTATCATCGCAGGAGGGGTTTCGTTGAAGAAAATTCGTGTTTTCGTCGCTGGAGCTAGTGGGAAGATGGGTCAAGAAGTGATCCGTTCGATTTTAAGAGAAGATGATCTCCTTTTAGTGGGAGCTTCAGATACTCGGCATCAGGGTATGGATGTTGGGTTTGTTGTTGGTGCTCCGAGAGTTGGAATCGATATTACGGGTCCATTGGGGCTTGAATTTTTACGTTCTTCGCGAGCTGATGTCTTAGTTGATTTTACGAATCCCCAATCGGTTTTTAATAACGCCAAGATTGCTATTATGGCTGGAGTGGTTCCGGTGATCGGGACAACAGGCTTAGATGAAGCTGAAATAGCTGAAATTCGTACCCTTGTAGAAAAACAAAACGTAGGTGCTTTTTTGGCACCAAATTTTTCGATCGGGGCAATCTTGATGATGCGTTTTGCCGGAGAAGCCGCAAAATATTTTCCGAATGTTGATATCATCGAAATGCATCATGATCAAAAGCTGGATGCTCCGTCAGGAACTGCCTTAAAAACGGCGGAAGGAATTTTAGAAGTCCGTCAACCCATGATCCAAGGACATCCGAACGAATACGAAAAAATCCCAGGTGCCCGTGGCGCCGACCTTGGAGGAATTCATATTCACTCTGTACGTTTACCCGGTCTGATTGCTCACCAGGAAGTTTTATTCGGTGGGCTGGGTCAGGCGCTGACGATCAGACATGACGCTTTTTCCAGAGAGACCTATATGCCTGGGGTGATTCTGGGTATACGAAAAGCCGCGGAACTGACGGAACTGGTAATAGGGCTTGAGAATTTCCTCGATTAAATAATTTTGAGCGTAACCGGAGCCTGCATACCCTCATATAATGGATAGTAGTCAATTGGACACTGTCTCAAAGGGGGCATAAAAATGAGTGCGGGTTTGAAAGGAATGCGTTTGGCTGTAATCGGGGGAGATGATCGGGAACTGTATTTAATTCCCGAGCTTCAAAAACAGGGAGCCTACATAGTCGGGGTCGGATTTGAAAAGGCTTCTCCCATTTCGGGAATGACGCTTGTGCCATCCCTGGAACACGCTGTTGGCCAAGTGGATGTGTTGCTTTTTCCGTTGTTCGGCACGGATGAACGTGGGGAGGTCAAAGCAAAATACTCGGATTCACCTATTATCTTAAACAAGAAGGTCCTGGAAGCTATTCCAGCCCACGTACCATTGTTCATTGGCTTCGCGCGGTCAGCGCTGAAGTCAGAAGCAGATAATCTGGGAATCCAATTGGTAGAAACTGCAAAGTTAAATGAACTTGCTATCCTTAATTCTATACCTTCGGCAGAAGGAGCTATTCAAATGGCCATGGAGGCCACGACGATCACAATTCACGGCAGCAATAGTTTTGTTCTTGGTTTAGGTCGTTGCGGTTGGACTCTGGCCCGTATGTTACAAGGAATTGGAGCCCGGGTAACTGGTGTGGCCCGTAAGCCTTCCGATTTGGCACGTGCGGTCGAAATGGGACTTCAGGCAGTCGATTTTGCTGAGCTTAAAGATGAGATTGGTCACGCTGAAATCATCTTTAACACAGTTCCTGATTTGATCCTGAATCCCATGATGTTAGACAATGTCGCGCGGGATGCTGTTATTGTTGATTTAGCGTCCAGACCTGGAGGCACGGATTTTGAGTATGCCCGGAGTCTGGGTATCAAAGCGCTGTTAGCTCCAGGACTCCCCGGCACTGTAGCTCCAAAGACAGCCGGACGAATTCTAGCTCATATTTACCCGCAACTTATTCTTCGTCACTTGACCACAGTGAACGCTACTTGTAAAGTGGAGGTGTAAAGGGATGAAGTTTGCAGGGTTGAAAATTGGGTTTGCTATTACAGGATCACACTGTACGATACATGAGGTTACCCGGGTTATGAAACTGTTGGTGGATGAAGGTGCTGAATTGACACCAATTATCTCTTATTCCGTAGAGAGAATGGATACGCGATTTGGTAAAGCTGAGGATTGGAAAAATCAATTTAAGGAAATTACCCATAAAGAGATAATTCATACGATTCAGGGAGCGGAGCCAATTGGACCTACTAAAATGTTTGATTGTGTCGTGATTGCTCCATGTACCGGAAATACGTTGGCAAAACTCGCTAACGGAATTACGGATACTCCGGTGCTCATGGCTGTAAAATCTCATCTTCGAAATCAAAAACCGGTAGTTTTAGCAATTTCCAGCAATGATGGTTTGGGATTAAATGCTCGAAATATTGGAACCTTACTCATCACAAAAAATATTTACTTGGTGCCGTTTGGGCAAGATAATCCGGAAGCTAAAGCGAATTCTTTAGTAGCACATATGGATAAAATACCGGATACCATTCTCATGGCTTATGCTGGAAAACAGATTCAACCGATATTAGTAGATTATTTGGCAAAATGATCTTTGTTTAGCAGCACAAGGTGCCTTGCTCATACAGTAAGGCACCCCCTACCTAGTTTTTGATTCCAGATAAATAGTATTAAGGAGGAACATAAGTAATGTCAAATGTAGCAATTGTTGGAGCCACAGGTGCAGTAGGACAAGAATTTCTTAAAATTCTGGAAGAGCGTAAGTTTCCGGTGAGTGAACTGAGGTTATTGGCGTCGAAGCGTTCTGCGGGAAAACGTATTACCTGGCAGGGTCAAGAACTTGAGGTTCAGGAGACGACCCACGAGAGTTTTAAAGGAATAGACATTGCCCTCTTTGCCGGCGGATCGGCGAGTACAGAATATGCACGTTCTGCTGTAGACAGCGGAGCGGTGGTAATTGATAATAGCAGCGCTTTCCGACTTGATCCGGAAGTGCCTCTTGTCGTACCTGAAGTTAATCCTGAAGATGTAAAGTGGCATAAAGGAATTATTGCCAACCCTAATTGTTCGACGATCATTATGGTAGTGGCACTTAAGCCAATTTATGATCTGGCGGGAATCCGCCGTGTGGTAGTTTCTACTTATCAAGCTGTTTCTGGAGCCGGGCGGGAAGGGATTGAAGAATTAGGCGAACAAGTTAAGGCCTGGTCTCAGGGGGGGGAGCTAATACCTGGCGTCTTTCCTCATCAAATTGCTTTTAACCTTGTTCCTCGGATTGATGTATTTCAAGAAGGCGACTATACCAAAGAAGAGTGGAAAATGGTTAAAGAGACTCAGAAGATTTTTCATGTACCGAGTATGGCCATTACTGCCACAACAGTTCGAGTACCTGTTTTCCGAAGTCATTCGGAATCCATTAATGTGGAGACGGATAGGCCAGTCAGTATTTCAGAAGTACGGGAGGCCTTAAGCAAAGCTCCTGGAGTCATAGTGATCGATGATCCAGGTAAGGATCAATACCCCATGCCATGGTTTAGCTCGGATAAAGACGAAGTCTATGTGGGACGTTTGCGTAAAGACTTCTCTATTGCCCAGGGATTGAACATGTGGGTGGTTGGGGATCAAATCCGTAAAGGTGCAGCTACAAACGCTGTGCAAATAGCAGAACTGCTACTTTAATCGTGGTTCGGGATTTTGAGTGCGGTTAAGGACTATGATTAAGATGAGGCCCAAGCGAAGTACGTATTTATACAAATTGAGTTAGGAAGCTAAGGCCCGAAGTTGGTTGATCAAAGATTGAGTATTGTATCGTATGATGATCAAGGATTGAAGTGAACGATAAAACTTAGAGATTAGAAGTTTGAGTTCGAGGTTCGAACCACGAACCTCGAACCATGAAAAGGGGGGTAAGGGAATTGAGAGTTCTAGTACAGAAGTTTGGCGGTACCTCCCTGGCTACAGAAGAGCGGCGAACTCAGGTGGTTTCCAAAGTTTCAGAGGCCGTTCAAGAGGGATATTCGCCAGTTATTGTGGTTTCAGCTATCGGGCGTTCTGGAGACCCTTACGCGACGGACACCTTTTTAAATATGGTCAAAGGAATACATCCGGATTTACCCAAACGCGAGTTGGATCTTCTCATGAGTTGTGGGGAAGTGATCTCAGGAACCGTCTTGGTAAGCACCTTAAATAGCCTTGGTTTCAAAGCGGTCCTCTTAACAGGCGGGCAAGCAGGAATTATTACGAATGATGATTTTGGAGATGCACGAATTATCCGAGTAGAGCCCGGACGCATTTTAGAGCCATTGGCTGAAGGTAATGTGGTTGTCGTGACAGGATTCCAGGGAGTTACCGAAGGCGGTCAAATTACAACCCTTGGACGGGGAGGAAGCGATACCACTGCTTCGGCATTAGGGGTTGCCCTTGAGGCAGAATCTATCGATATCTATACCGATGTGGAAGGGATCATGACGGCAGATCCCAGGATTGTAGACAATGCACGAATTTTAGATACGGTTACCTATAACGAAATATGTCAATTGGCTTATCAAGGGGCCAAAGTCATACATCCACGTGCTGTGGAAATAGCAATGCAGCGGAATATCCCGCTGAGAATAAAATCAACGTTTTCTACTGCTCCAGGGACCTTGGTTACCAACATACATCCCGATCGGGAAGTAGGAACAGATATTACTAATGACCGAATCATTGCGGGAATTGCTCATACACCAAATGTTACGCAATTACGGATTTTAACGACAGATCCTACGAATAAACAGCTTACAGACAAGCGGATTTTCAAAGCAATGGCTTTAGCAGATATAAGTGTCGATTTTATCAGTGTGCAACCAGAGGCAGTGCTTTATACGATTTCAGATGAGGTTGCAGCAAAAGCAGTGAAAATATTACAGAATATGGACTTTGAACCAGAGGTTGTACCCAGTTGTGCAAAAGTATCCATAGTAGGAGCTGGAATAGCTGGTGTTCCAGGGGTTATGGCAGATATGGTTGAAGCGCTCTCAGATGCCGGGGTGACTATCCTGCAATCGGCCGACTCGCATACTACCATTTGGGTATTAGTTCATCAAGGTGACATGGTGACTGCAGTACAAGCTTTACACAAGAAGTTCAAGTTAGATATATAGGGGTAATCTGGATGTGGGAAGAAAGGATGAGAGAGATGTCTTTTGGAAGAATCTTGACAGCCATGGTAACTCCCATGAATGAAGCGTTAGAGGTAGATTATCGGGAAGCTGTTCGCTTAGCCCAGTATTTAATCGGCCACGGATCAGATGGGGTTGTCGTTTGTGGTACGACAGGCGAATCTCCTACTGTAACCGCTGAGGAAAAAGTGAAGCTTTTCAAGGTGATTAAAGATGCTGTAGGATCGAAAGCAACTGTGATTGCAGGAATTGGGTCGAATTCGACGAGTTCCAGTATTTCACTTGCCCGTATGGCGGCAACAACGGGTGTAGACGGAGTGATGGCAGTTGTACCCTATTACAATAAGCCTTCCCAAGAGGGAATGTACCAGCACTTTAAGGCGATTGGAGAGGCGACAACCTTACCGTTAATGCTTTACAATGTACCTGGCAGAACCTCAGCTAATCTATTGCCTGAGACTGTAAAAAGGTTGTCAGAAATCCCTAATATAGTCGCTTTAAAGGAAGCCGCAGGTTCTCTGGATCAAGTCAGTGAGCTTAAGCGGTTGTTACCGTCTGAGTTTGCGGTATACAGCGGAGACGATTCTATGACCTTACCTATGCTGGCCTTAGGGTGTAGCGGAATCGTCAGCGTAGCAGCCCATATAATTGGAGATGAGATGAAAGCCATGGTGAATGCATGGTTTGATGGGGATACAGCACTGGCAACAAAATGGCATCTGGAACTCTATCCAATCTTCAAAGGTATATTTGTAACCTCAAATCCCGTTCCCATTAAAGCCATCATGAATATGATCGGGATTAAAGCGGGTGGAGTTCGTCTGCCCCTAGTTGAGGCAACGAGTGAAGAGATAAGATTTTTGCAGGATCTTTTGAAAAGTGCTAAATCCTTACAGGTAAATAATAGAACTCAGGCACAAGTGGTATCCGAATTGAAGGTTGCTTCCGGAAAACCTAGTCAACCAATTGTCTAAGAGTCTGTGAGACCATAAAGAACCCCTGCTGAGGCAGAGGTTCTTTATCATTTTTGATTATGCATCGTTAAGGGTAAACTCCCAGCCGCAATAGAATTCTTCGGGATGAGGATCCGGAGGACAAGCGATGCAGCTTGTCTTAATCCGCGAGTCAATTGTTGAAGCAAATAAAGAATATTCTACCTCTCCCACAGGCTTACAAGGATGATCAGGCATATTCTTTCGTTTGCGGGCGGATTGAACCCGGCAGTCTTTCATTTTAAAAATCAAAGTATGGGCATCAGGCCTTGAGCATTCCTGCACATTAATAAAGGCATAAAGTCTGAATTTTAAAGCTCTTTCCAAGGCATCAAGCCCTCCATCCTTAGGTAAGCCAAGAAACTTCATAATGCGTTTAGCTTCTAAGACGGTAAAGATCTTCCACGCCTCAATATCAAGCTCGACAGCTTCTTCAAGACCTCTCTTTTTTTCAATGGCTTGGAACCATAATCCATCGTGAGCCAGCCAACGTACGGCAAAGTCTTCCAATAGGTCTAGAGCCTGATCTCTGGTAAGGTCTTCCTTAGAGTTTAACATTCTCTACTACCCCCACATCATAAATATTAATATTTGAATATTTTTTATATTAAGATAGTATTCTCTAGCCGCTGCGAAATTCCTGCTTCAAAATAATATAAGTCATCACCTAAAGAAGTGATGACTTATATCAGAGAAGAGACAGTCTTCAAACTTATTTATTTCCGGGTTCGTAAAAAGCACATTCGGCCTCACGATCCATTAAGCTGGATGTAACACTTAATGTCTCTAGCTGACAGTGTCCATCCTCGTTATGATTACATTGGGTTGCAGAACATACAACATTGGTCATGACTATTTCCACCTTTCTAGCAACATTAAGGCTATAGTTCCCGAATTATAGTTTTTAATGCATGATCCATGTCAAAATAGGTAATTCGGGGGGTTTGCGTGAATACGAACTAACTTGCAAGCCTTCGTTTTTCGCGCTATAATGTAGTATCTTTATTGTGCGGCTAGTTTCATAGATGATTATCGAAGTACTGGCGAATACTGGGCGTCATTGTGTTCGTTTTGTTATTTCGCGTCTTTTTGTTGCTTTATTTTATCTTCGAAGAAACCACGGGGGACCCCGTAGCTATATAGGCACAAGAGATAGAAAAAATAGGAGGTGGATTTAGATTGCCAAAAGAACACAAACTGCAAATTATTCCCTTGGGCGGGCTTGGTGAAATTGGAAAGAACATGACAGTGATTCGCTATGATAATCAAATGGTCGTTGTGGATGCCGGATTAGCCTTTCCGGATGAAGACATGCTCGGAATTGATATTGTAATACCGGATTACACTTACTTAATTGAACACAAGGAAATGCTTTTAGGCATATTGCTCACTCATGGACATGAAGATCATATCGGTGCATTGCCATATTTGCTGAGAGATGTGGATGTGCCCGTTTTTGGAACTCGTTTGACTTTGGGTATCATACAATCCAAGATGAAAGAAAATAACTTACCCAATATCCAAGCAACCGTTGTACAGCCACGGGATGTCATTAAGCTCGGAGTTTTTCGCATTGAATTTATTCGTGTCAACCATAGTATACCGGATTCGGTATCAATCGCTATCCATTCCCCTCTAGGCACGATTGTTGTGACAGGGGACTTTAAATTAGATCATACGCCTGTTTCAGGAGAAATACTAGACATTCATAAGTTCTCTGAACTAGGAGATAAAGGAGTCTTGTGTTTACTTTCAGACAGTACAAATGTAGAAAGAGCGGGATTTACGCCTTCAGAGAGTCATGTTGGAGAAATGATTGATGAAGCGTTTCGTAACGCTAAGGATCGTGTCATTCTCGCTAGTTTTGCTTCAAACGTCTACCGGCTCCAGCAGGCTATCACTGCGGCTGTAAATACAAACCGTAAAGTTGCGGTTGTAGGACGGAGTATGGTGAACATAGTAGGGATTGCCGAGGAATTAGGATATCTGGATATTCCCGAGGGAACCTTAATGGATATCGATGAAATAATCGGCTTACCAGGAAATCAAATCTGTATTTTAACGACAGGAAGTCAGGGTGAACCAATGTCTGCCTTGACTAGAATGGCGAACCACGACCATCGGCATGTAGCGATTCAGCCGGGAGACACTGTGATTATTTCCGCCAGCCCCATCCCGGGTAATGAAAAATCTGTAGCAAAAACGGTGGATCAATTATTCAAGCTGGGTGCCAATGTGATTTATGAATCAGCGGAAGGAATGCACGTATCCGGACATGCGAGCCAAGAAGAGCAAAAGTTAATGCTAAGTATGGTCCGTCCACAGTATTTTATGCCGGTCCATGGGGAGTACCGTATGTTGATTAAACATGCGCAATTAGCAGAGCAGCTTGGTATCCCCAGAGAGAATATTTTTATCACTGAAAATGGTGGGGTCGTTGAGTTTACACGACATGGTGCCGCTTTAGGCAGCAAGGTTATGGCCGGCAAGGTCTTGATCGATGGCTTAGGGATCGGGGATGTCGGGAATATTGTGCTGCGGGATCGTAAGCAACTCTCCCAAGACGGAATTTTAATTGTTGTTATGACAATAAGCCGTGCGAGCGGGGCGATTGTGGCAGGGCCGGACGTAGTCACGCGGGGGTTTGTTTATGTTCGTGAGTCGGAGACCATGCTAGATGAGGCTAAACAAAAAATCAAGCAGACCATGGCTCGTTGCCGAGAGAATCGTATTACGGAATGGGCTGTCTTAAAAAACCAGATCCGTGAGGTTTTAAGTAAGCACTTTTACGAAAAAACCCGCCGCAGGCCTGTGATCTTACCGATTATTCAAGAGGTTGAATAGTTGCTAAATTGGGAAAACTTGTGCTTGACTAGGAAGAACATTCATGTTAAGTTTATAAAAAGTAAATACTTCGAGCCAGTAATTTTTCTGTGTAAGAAAAATTCGACAGGGAAGCCGGTGTGAATCCGGCGCGGTCCCGCCACTGTAAATGGGGAGCTTATTGCCATATCCACTGAGGAAACTTGGGAAGGAGGCAATGGGCGAAGAACCTAAGCCAGGAGACCTGACTGCTCGTCTGCTTTAACTCACGATGGATGGGTGGCAGGGTTTTTGTCGATTAAGCCCTCCATATCGTGGAGGGCTTTAACTGTTTATAACATAAATAGTGGTTTCCTGAGGGAAACCGACCTGCGGGTAGATGTCTTGTTCAAGCGGGATCTGCTTCAAAATGCGAGTGCGACTTGAAAGTGGAAAAGACCGTATAGTTCGAGGCAACCAGTACATTACTGTCTAAAGACAGTAATGTACTGGTTGCCTCGTTATTTTTAGAAAGGAGAGGTGGAAAAGAGTATAGTGGCAGGTAAAGCTTATCTGGGCAGTTTGCTAAATTCTTAATTTTTATTGGTGTCTAACATAAAAAGGAGTTGTTGATATGAAAGGTCTTCCTAAGATAAAAAATATCGGTTTACTGATGATCTATGTTATGGCTGTATACATCTTCTTCCCGGATAACGCTTATGGTATGCATATCATGGAGGGATTCTTACCGTTTAACTGGGCCGCCTTCTGGTGGATCGCTATGATACCTTTTGTTATTGCAGGAGTACGCTCCATTAAAAAAACACTGGCACTCCATCCGAATTTGAAGATGCTGCTTGGGATGGCAGGGGCATTTGCTTTTGTTCTATCCGCTTTAAAGATTCCGTCAGTTACCGGCAGCTGCTCTCACCCTACAGGTGTCGGCTTAGGCGCCATTCTATTTGGACCTGCGGCTATGACCGTTTTAGGAATGATAGTCTTAATCTTCCAGGCTCTTTTGCTGGCCCATGGGGGAATAACGACCTTAGGAGCAAACACCTTTTCAATGGGAATAGTAGGCCCTTTTGTCTCATATGGTGTTTACAAAGGCCTGAAAAAACTGGGGGCACCCCAATGGCTCTCGATCTTTACGGCAGCAAGCTTAGGAAATTTAATGACCTACGTAACAACCTCCATTCAGTTAGGTCTTGCGTTTCCGGCGGCTTCAGGTGGAGTGAGTGCCGCTATCCTTAAATTCATGGGCATTTTTGCAGTCACTCAGGTTCCTTTAGCGATTAGCGAAGGTCTGCTTACGGTAATGGTGTTTAATATTCTCATGGTTTATAGCCAAAAGGACTTGCAGGTTTTAACCGCATTTACAGGCAAGGCCGTATCTTCCATTAAACGGGGGGTTAAAGCATGAAACTCTTTACCAAGAACATGATAATTCTATTATTTGTAGTCTTATTAGCAGTCGTCCCTCTTTTTGTAGCAAAGGATGCAGAATTTGGCGGTGCCGATGGTGAGGCATCAGAAGCGATCACGGAGCTTAACGCTGACTATACCCCTTGGTTTGAATCATTTTGGGAACCGCCCAGCGGTGAAATTGAATCCTTATTGTTTGCTTTGCAGGCTGCGATCGGGAGTGGATTTGTCTTTTATTATATTGGGCTGTCAAAGGGTAAACATAGTTTGAGTAAGAGGGATTAAACGCTCACCCTTCGGAAAAAACTTTATTGCAATTGTGACTATGATTATAGGTATTATTCTATGTCAGAACGGTGTTCTACGGAGAAATCAAGGTGCCCGACCCCGAAATACCCCGTTGATCTTATAAATTATCTTGTTATAATAATAATCGGGATTCCCCTGATCGTTTTAAATTTGCTTTGGAGGTAATGCGTTTGTCTAAGTGCATACTAGAAGTAGTTAATTTAGAGTATTCCTATCCAGACGGTACAAATGCTTTACGCAAAGTTAATTTACCGATTATAAAGGGTGAAAAGTTAGCTATTTTGGGTTCAAACGGGGCGGGAAAATCCACCTTATTTATGCAATTGAACGGAACATATCGTCCGGATTCAGGGTGTATTAAATATCGGGGAGAGGAGATTTCCTACAAAAACAAAGCGTTAATAGAATTACGCAAAAACGTAGGAATAGTCTTCCAAGATCCTGATAGTCAATTATTTTCCGCCAGTGTTTATCAGGACATCTCCTTTGGTCCGCTCAATCTCGGACTTTCAGAAGAAAAAGTCATTGAGAGAGTTGAACGGGCTCTGGTAGATACAGAGACTAAAGACCTTCAGGATAAGCCTACGCATTTATTAAGCTATGGGCAGAAAAAACGTGTTTCGATTGCGGGGGTTCTGGCTATGGAGCCGGAAGTCATTATTTTTGATGAACCAACCGCCGGAATGGACCCTCGTCACTCACAAGAGTTCATGCAGCTTTTGGATAAGTTAAGTGATCAAGGCAAGACTATGATTCTATCGACTCATGATGTCGATCTGGCATATAGCTGGGCAGATAGGTTAGTCATTATGTACCGTGGGGAGATCATTGCTCAAGGATTACCCGGCGAATTATTTTTGCAGCCGGAAATTGTGCAGCGTGCCGATTTGACAATTCCCTGGCTGATTGAGACACATATTGAGTTGGTCAAAAAAGGATGGCTGCTTCCTTCGGCCCCTTTGCCGAAATCAAAAGAGGATCTGTTTAAAACTATTGCGATTAAAAGCGGTCAGCAAACAGCATAGAGTGAGGTAGCCATGATTTTACTTTTAGGAGAAACGGCCGCGGCACGTGAGATTAGTGAATATCTCAATAGCAGAAGGTATGAGCTGACACGGATGCAAACCTGGAGTGAAAAGGCTTCGCTGCATTTACCCTCATTGGTCATTGATGCCAGTCCTCCTTCCAGCAGTGTGAAGTTTGCCCATCTGCGCCAATGGTGTGAAGAGCAGGATATTCCTTATCTTCGCTTAGAAAGACCTGAGACAATCGTTCCTGTCAGCCCCTTAATATATTCAGTGAATAATTGGGAGGAAGCACTGATCCAATTGGAAGACCGCGTAGGTACTTTGTATCAAGAAAAAGGACGGCTGGTAACAGTTTTTGTTACGACCGGAAGTCACCAATTGGAAAGCATCGTCCGAAGTCCTTTTGCTCGATTGGCCCGTATCGTTGTCAGGGTTCTGCCGGAGGGCCGTTTGGTTCAGAAATGCCAGAATATGGGTATATCGCCTAGGAATATCATTGCTATGCAAGGACAATTTTCTAAAGAGGTCAATAAAGTATCTCTTAAATTCTATGGAGCAGATATTCTTTTGACCCGTGATAGCGGGTCCGCCGGCGGAACTGATACGAAAGTCTCGGCTGCCTTAGAGTTGGGGATAGAGATTATTTTCATTAAAAGAAACAACCCGCATACAGGGTTGACGGTGTATAGTGTCCATGAATTGTTTGATTGGGTAGATGCTAATATTCCTGCTCCAAAATGCACATAACTACTAAAAAAGACATGCCCCTAACATAGTTAGCAGGGGCATGTCTTTTTTAGTGCCTGAAAACAAGCTGGTTTTCCTAACTGATTACGGAGGGATTATGATCCATAAGCGAAGAGATAAAGTCAGGTGAAAGCAAATTTTCTGTAAAAATGCCCATGGCTTTGGTCATTTCACTATTCTTGGGCCTTATTATTGAAAATGTACGAATTAGTTTTTTGCCTTTTATTCGGATGGCCGTTAATTCTTTTGCTTTTAATTCCTTTCGTACAATCCAGCCAGAGACAAGTGCAATTCCCAAACCAGCAATAACCGCTTGCTTTACAGCCTGACTGCTGCCAAAGATATGAGATTTTTTTACATTGACTTTCCAATCCTTGATCAGCTTATCACTGAAATCACGAGTCCCGGAACCAGTCTCTCTGAGAATCCACACCCGGTCTTGAAGATGATCCGCAGTGACGATGGGAAGTCTTGCCAAAGCATGTTGGTTAGGGACTACCAAAATAATCTCATCATCCATCAAAGGCTGGATATCGAGGTCGGAGTGATGGACTTCCCCTTCGACAAGTGCAAGGTCCAAATGATTAGATCGAACCGCATGAGTGATTTCTACCGTATTTCCGATCGAGGCTGCTATGTCTACATTTGGAAATTGATCGGAAAATTCAGCCAGCGCGAAGGGTAGAATGTACTCGCCAATAGTATAGCTTGCTCCCACTTTCAGCGAGCCTGTGACAGTGGTTGTCAACTGTTCGATTTCTTGTTTTGCCTTGTCATACAGGAACAGGATCTGCTTTGCTATTCCATAAAGAAGTTCACCTGATTGAGTAAGCTCCAAGTGTTTCGGAGAACGGTTAATCAGTTTTGAGCCAAGTTCATTTTCTAAATTTCGGATTTGTAAGCTGACACTGGGCTGGGATAGAAAGAGCTCTTCTGCTGCACGGGAAAAATTCTTAAGTTCAGCAACTGTTACAAAGATTTTTAAAGGATCGGCAATCATGACTACACCTCAAGTTCATTTAAACTAGGTCAAATACTTTGGGTTCTAATAACTTAAAATTCGATAGGGTTCGACATAATGATATAACAACTTTGAAAGAAGTAAAAAATATATTTTCCTGATGATACCCTAAAGAAACCTATATTGCTCCTTTACCTTAATCAATCTATAGTTTTTGTAGAGGCTCAGTTCTTTGGAAAGTGAGAATCTAGAATAGATGATTGGGAGGCCTATGGAAATGTGGTTGCAGGCAAAGGAGAGTTTAAGTGTTCAACAGACTTTAGTGATAGATCAAGAGAGGCGGAATCGTTTTATACTAGGAGTTCTATTTACTATGGTTATCGCTGGTACCGGAACATGGGTGGGAGCCTTACCGGGAATCAATCGAATCGGGGCTATGCTGAGTGCTATTCTGATTGCTGTAATTTATCGCAATGTGCTTGGATATCCGGAGAGTATTCGTGAAGGAATTCAGTTTTCCGCACGTTTTCTGATGCGTTTTGCCATCGTGCTCTATGGATTCAAACTTAATATTGATATGGTTCTTCACAAAGGCGGGATGCTGCTTGTTTATGATACTATGATCATTATCATTGCGATTACAGCGACTATGTTATTGGCCAAGTTGTTTAAAGCAGATTTGAACCTATCATTGCTGCTGGGAATTGGGACGGGCGTATGTGGGGCTGCCGCGATTGCGGCGGTATCCCCGATTTTAAAGGCAAATGACGAAGATACTGCGATTGGAGCGGGAATCATTGCCTTAATAGGAACCATCTTTGCTTTGACATATACCTTTCTCATGCCGTTTTTACCGATCAGCGCTCTTGAATACGGGATATGGAGTGGCATGAGTTTACACGAGATCGCTCATGTGGCGGCAGCTTCTATGCCGGCAGGTCAGGATGTGATGGCAATGGGATTGTTGTCCAAACTGGGAAGAGTATTCCTGCTGATCCCTTTAAGTATCGTTCTTTCTCTTTGGATGAAGCGCAAAGGAGAGGGGGAGGGTAAGCAAAGCGCACCCTTTCCCTGGTTTTTAGCCGGATTCATGTTGACAAGTTTAGTAGGCACGTATCTGCCAATTCCTGACGTTGTTCTCAACGATATTTCCAAGGTGTCCTCTTTCCTTTTGGCAGCTGCTATGGTTGGGTTAGGCCTTAATGTCCATCTTTCAAGTTTGCGGAATCGGGCACTGCGTCCGCTTGGGGCCATGATCATTGCTTCGATCGTAGTATCAGCGGTTTCTTTCTTTACTCTCCTGTGGTTTGGTCTGTAGTTTGTAACCCTAATGAGAAAACGCAAAATGCCGTCGAGCACGGATATGAGCTTTAAACGCATAGAAGCTAATGGCATTTTTAGTTTTTGGCATGAATCTTAATTTTGAAATAAGGTACTGTTCGTCTTCTCTGTTCAAGGAACGCCGGCTAAGATTATGCGTTTTTCCGAATAGCTCTTCGTAAACCATATCCTTATTAATCGTTAAGCAGCGTTTATAGATAAAATAGCGTTTGCCGTGGGAAAACTGGATATAGAGAATCTTAGGATTTTGATTATGAATACCGATCACTTTCGTAGGCTCGGTTTTATCGATCCTGGTCCATCCTGCGTATAAATCCCGGATTTCTGCAACAGCTTGGTTATAGAACCTCGAACAAATTGAATACACTGCTATTTGTTCTTCATTATTGACAGAGTTGGGATTCGCAAAAAAACGTTCTCTCTCATAAACGTTTAAGGTTGTAACATCTGGATCAGACTCTAACTGCGATACAATCACTAAGTCGGAAGGACCTAAATCAATAATGTCATTGGGTGAATATATCTCTTCCAAGCGTTTAGCCCCCTTTAGCTTACGTATCATTTAGTTATTTCCACGTAAAGGTATCTTTAGCCTGAAAATACTGTTGTAATAATATATACTATGGCAGAAAAGCTTAGCACTTTAAATTAATGTAGGTTAAGCTGTAGCTATTTGCAGGAAGCAGGGGGCAACCCCTGTTTTTTTTATACTATCAGACTCCCATGCCGCTGTGCGGCACCATTGATGAATGAAAATAGGTCCAGGTCCCTCGGGTCGGGCAGCTTCTCCCACATCCGTTCACTCAGCACTCCGAGGCTCGCCCACTCACCGGCGCGGGACTCCGCCAAACCTCCGGGTAATACCTGATGTGAACCCGTGGCTCCGTTTCCCCGCACCGGTTTGTGGGCTTTTATTGCCTCTCCATGCAATGAGTTCGCTCCTGTGGGAGAAGCTGCCCTGCTTGCGGGTCTGGGGATTCTTCAGATTGTTTTGGAGCTTTCGGGTTCCTTTTTTTAGGGCAGAAAGTATAAAACTTACGTTATTATACTGCAAGAAGGTCTAACCCGTGCGAAGACAGTGTCTTCGTCTAAGCATAAGGGCAACCAACGGTTTCGCCTCATTTGTGAGTATGCGTTTAAGGCTCGGCGAAGCCGGGTTTTCTTTATACTTCTGGAAGTGTTTAGGGTATACTTTCATTATCTTTTTTTTGCATTGACCACCTGGTCAAAAGAGGTGTATAATCCTATCATCATAAGTAAATTCTTACGAGGAGAGAACAGTTTGTACGATAGTTTTGAGAATCTAAAGGACGATAAAAAGAAAATTATTTTAAATGCCTGTATTCATGAATTTGCTGACAAAGGATTTGAGCAGGCCTCAACTAATCGGATAATTAAAGAAGCAGGCATTTCTAAAGGAATTTTGTTTCATTATTTTAAGAATAAAAAACGTCTCTTTTTCTATGTCATTGATTACTGTGTACAGACAATGATGGATGAATTTAAGAAATACCCATTGAAAGAGACTAAGGATATCTTTCAAAGGGTAAGTGAAGTAGGAGTGATCAAGCTTGAGATAGCGCGGGAGCATCCCTATATGGTTAAACTATTTATGAAAGCCATTGCAAGTACTCCTCAAGAGATGCGTTCTGAGATCGAGATGAAATATCTTCAAGTCTCAAGAGAATTTATGCCCATGCTCTTTGAGAATATTGATTATTCAAGGTTTCGAAGCAAAGTGGAGCCCGCTAAGGCAATTCAGGTTATTATGCTTTTTCTGGGGGCTCTGGGAGAAAAATATCTCAAAGACTATAGAGGTAAGGAACGAGAGATGTTAGAAGACTATGATAAAATCCTGGCAGAGTATATGGAATACATGGAAATTTTAAAGTATGGGATGTACGCTCAGAAAGGATCGAATTTGTAACCTTTGAGGAGGTGAGCGGGATGAACGTTCTTATGGAAGGAAAGGACCTGCGTAAGCATTATCGTACCGGTGAAGTGGAAATCGAGGTTCTGAAGGGAATTAACTTCCAAATTTTTTATGGAGAATTTATCGTCGTATTAGGCCAAAGCGGCTCTGGTAAGACAACCTTGCTAAATATTATCGGTGGGATGACTCAGGCCTCTTCAGGGGAGCTCTATTATAAGGAACAGCCTCTTCACAAGATTAATGATCAGCAGCTTACGCTTTATCGGCGCAATGAAGTGGGCTTTGTCTTTCAAAACTATAACTTAATGCCAAATCTTACAACCTATGAAAATGTAAGACTAGCGGTGGAAATCGCTCAAAATCCACTCTCCGTCTCAGATATCTTGCGTGAAGTCGGTCTGGAAAACTGGTCGAATCATTTCCCTTCCCAACTCTCAGGAGGACAGCAGCAGAGGGTGGCTATCGCTCGGGCCATCGTTAAAAATCCAGAGCTTCTCCTTTGCGATGAGCCGACGGGTGCCTTAGATATTCAAACAGGCATTCAAGTTCTAAAAGCCTTGCAGAAGTTAAATCGTGAATACCATAAGACCGTCATGATCATCACTCATAATGTAGAAATCGCTAAAATGGCGAACCGGGTTTTTTATTTAAAAGACGGGTTGCTGGATGATGTCAAAGTGATTGAAAAACCACTTTGTCCTGAGGAGATATCATGGTAATGCTGAGAAGAAAGATTTGGAGAGATATTAAAGAAAATTTTGGAGTATACCTTGCTTGTGTCATGGTTATTGCCCTAGGCTTAATCCTCTATACTTCAATGTCCGTTGCCGTGGAAAGTATGGATAAGGCACAGCAGGAGTTTTATGCGGAAACAAACTTCGCTGACGGATTTATCACTGTAACAGGGTATCCTGAAAACAAAGTAAATTCTCTCACCTTGCTGCCCGGGATTGATCAAGCCGCAGGACGGATTGTCAAAGAAGTTCGGGTGATAGAGGAGCAGAAAAACTCGAATCGATATTTAAAAATGGTCACTCTGGGCGGAGAGAATACTCCCCCTATTAACCAGGTTCATCTGATCGAAGGTCAGCTTCCCAAGGAAAACCAACCGGAAATTCTGGTAGACCCTAAATTCTTAGCGGCAAATCATTTGTCCCTGGGAGATTCAATAGATGTAAGTATCGATGGTAATCAAGTCACCTTTTATATCACAGGTACTGCGCAAAGTCCGGAATTTATCTACATTATGAGAAATGCTCAGGACATTTATCCTTCACCTGAAGAATTTGGCATAGCCTATGTTTCCCTTAATTCACTCAAAGCTATAGTAAAGGAAAAAGGACAAGTCAATGATATTGTGATTACTTTGCAGAACGGAGTAAGTTTTGATTCGGTAAAAGACAGTCTCCAGGCTGAATTAAAACCTTATGGTGTCCGAAGTATTGTTCCCCGTAAAGATCAGACAAGTCACGCCATTCTGACCAGTGAAATAAAACAAATACGAACCATGACCAAAACCCTTCCTGTCGTTTTTTTAGGAGTAGCCGCTATTATCTTATACACCATGTTGAGACGTCTTATTGAACAGCAGCGAGTGTCCATTGGTAATCTTAAGGCGTTCGGTTTCACGGACCGGGAGATTGTCTTACATTATCTGACCTATCCCGTAGTTATTGGAACGGCGGGCGGGTTACTCGGAGGATTATCCGGAGTCGCTCTCTCATTTCCTTTAACGAATCTCTACAGAGAATTTTTTGCTCTGCCTGGTCTTAAAAGCGAGTTCTCACTAAAATACCTCTTTTTCAGCCTGGCGTTGGCGTTTATCTTTAGCGTACTCAGTGGAGTAAAAGGGAGCCTGGATATTTTGCGCCTGCAGCCGGCCGAGGCCATGAGGCCTCCAGCTCCAGGGACTGCGCGCAAAACGTTGATCGAAAAGTTTGCGTGGTTTTGGCAAACCCTTTCAGCTCAAGCCCAGATGGGTATTCGAGATGTCTTTCGTACTCCAACCAGGAGCCTCTTTAACGTCCTGGGAATTGCCGTTGTCTTTAGCCTAATGACAGTGTCTTGGTCCATGCAAAACATGACTGATTTGCTAACCGTGGTTCAGTTGGAACAAGTTCAAACCTTCGATGTCAAGTTACAGCTGGCCCGGCCTTCTCCTGCGGGGACAACAAAATATGCTGTTGCGCATGAACCGGGGGTATCCAAGGTTGAACCTTTATTAGAAGTACCAGCTTCTTTGCGAAACGGTTGGATGAAGAAAGAAGTGGCGCTCATGGGTCTCTCTAAAGACTCGACACTCTACAATATCTTGGATAAAAACGGCCGGCGGCTGGAGGTTCCTGACCACGGAGTTTTACTATCGGAGCATTTAGCCAAATCCTTGAATGTCAAAGTTGGAGACACCATTTACGTGGAAAGTCCCTTGCGGAGAGAAACCCTTAGCCAAAAGGGTGAGAATTTAGTGGTCCAAGGGGTCGTTCCCCAATACGTTGGACTTAATGCCTTTATGATAGATACAGAACTACAGAGATTTTTACGGCAAGGAGAAATCAGTACAGCAATGCTGATTGAGATGGACTCCGCTGATATAGGGTCCATGAAAAGCAAATACCAAAATGCCAGCAATGTATCCTCGATCGAATCCCTCGAAGATACAGGGGAAAAAATCAAAAAAATGATGGAATCCTTCGGATTTACGGTTTGGCTGCTTGCCATTCTCGGAGGTTTTTGCGGTTTTGCTCTTATTTATAATGCCAGTATCATCTCCCTCTCTGAACGGAAACGAGAATTAGCGTCTCTACGTGTGCTGGGAATGACACCCAGAGAGGTATTACGAGTGATTACCTCAGAACAATGGACACTATATGTTTTGGGGATCTTGATTGGTATACCAATGGCCTATGGATTAAGCATAAGTATGGCACAGTCCATGAGTAACGATATGTACTCTCTTCCTGCCGACTTGCCGCCTATGGCTTTGCTTGGGGCGGCTGCAGGAACGGCTTTTTCTGTTCTGGTAGCCCAAACCAGGGCTTACTACAAAATCAAATCTCTTCCTTATGTTGAGATTCTTGCAACTCGAGATTAAAGGGATCTATCAGAAACTGAATCATGAGTTAAAATTGTTAATTTGATAGTAGAGAGTAGGAGGAGAAAAATGACCGTTGAAAAATCTAAGCTGAATCTAACTCCGAAACTGTTTAAATTACCCAAACCTAAAGTCTTAATAGTTGGAGGGCTTGCACTCCTGATTCTTATTTCGGTCATCATTTCTAAAGCCATGCCTTTGCCGGTCGACGTTCTTACTCTGCAGCCCCGGGACTTTAGCAAAGGGTTTACTGAGGAAGGGGAAGTTATGGCAGCCCAGGAGTGGCCAATCTTCAATCCCGTTGAGGGGAAATTACAATCTCTCAAAGTTCAAAATGGAGACATCGTAAAAAAGGGACAGGTGCTTTTAGAGATAAACACCAGTGATTTAAAGTATCAACTGGAGGGGCTGAAGGCCCAATTGCAAAGCCTTGAAGGGCAACGCTTACAGAATTATAAGAGTCCCGATCAGGCACAAATAGCCCAACAAACCTTACTCATAGAGCTGGCGGAAAAGGATGCTCAGGCCGAGGAAGAAAATCTGGCTCGAATGAAGGCTCTCTATGATAGCGGTTCGATTGCCCGTGTTCAGTATGAAGAAGCAGAGAGAACCTTCGAAAGAGCTAAAAATCTCTTAGAGCAGCAGAAATTAGGCTTACAATTAATCTACGAGCAACATCAGACCTCTCAAGGGACAGAACTATATTATAGTAATCAGAAAAAAGCTCTTCAAGCGCAAATAGACCAGTTAGAAGATAAGATTAGTAAAGCTGTCGTGATTGCATTGCAAGACGGGGTTATCAAAGATCTTACTCTTAAAGAAGGCAACGTCATTTCTCAAGGCCAGCAAATTATGACTGTGTTCACAAATGAGGGTTATAAATTAGAGAGCTTTGTTCTGGCCAGTGATGCCCTGGATATCAAGGTGGGGAGCTTAGTTCAAGTGATTCAGGCAACCAGCTCAGGTAATAAGTCCTTTGCAGGTACGGTTGATGAAGTCGCTGTCTCAGCGGTGGAGAGGGTATCTCCCCTTGGACTTAAGGAAAACCGTGTTAAGATCACCATTCTGCTTGCAGAAAACGCTCCCAATGTGGTTCTGGGCAGCAACGTAGATGTGAAATTCACCACTGTAGAAGTACCCGGTCAGCTTATGATCCCTAAGACAGCCCTTTTTCCCTATCAAGAGGGGGATGCGGTCTGGATAATGCGGGAGGGCAAAGCAACTATTCAACCGGTCAAAAAAGGATTAGAAAATGACAGTCAAGTCATAATTGAGGAAGGATTAACGGTGGGGGATCTTGTTTTGCATGATCCTAACCTGAAGGAACTTAAAGAAGGTAAGCGCCTTAAAGGGATTCTCTAAACGAAGTTACATCGTCAAATAATCATAACAAATGAGAACCGCGGCTGGATAGGCCGCGGTCTTTTATCGTGTCCATAATTTCTGGCCGAGTCTATTGACAGACACAGCAATGGGATAACATTCAAATAGAATAAGAAACAACGATGACAGTTAAACTAAGAAAGCTTCTATGGCTTTTTCTCATAGCCTAACTAAAGTCTGAGGTAAATGCCAAGATGGGAAAGCTGAAAAATTGAAGAACGTGAACAATAAGGTGAGAATGGAGGATTCATATGAAAAAACAGAGCGGTATAAAATTGCGAAACCTTGTAGATCGGGCAACAAATCTTAAAATTAAAGACTCTGTTGTATTAGCCGCCTTTAGTGGATTCCTCGGTGGTGTTGCAATGGATATTTCTAATGCATTCTTATGGAGAGTTGGCAAATCCGAGGTTCTCTATGGACATTTAGGCGGCTCTGTCTTTATGAAAGCTTTTCGGACAAATCGGGCTAAAAATTTCTTTTTAGGGCAGATCTTTCATTGGACCACCAGTGCTGCGCTTGCCATACCGTTTTTTCATTTTTTAAAACATACCGGTAAAGACCATCACTTGTTCAAAGGAGGCGTATGGGGTCTCTTTATTTGGGCGACTTTATATAACGGTGGTCAACGAGTGGGCCTATACAAAGCAAAACCCCATTTATCCAAAAGCCATTATGCGGCTATTTGGCATAATGTTTTATATGGCCTTGCCACGTCTTGGCTGATGGTCAGGTGTGCTGATCCATCCTTGTTTGATAAACGAATTGAAAACCCTGAGACAATGGTAAGCATTAGAAATCATTTAACGACAGAAAATAATGAAGAGAGGATTCAAGAAATACCGGCATTTCACTGAACGATGGGACGATGAAATAGAACCGCCAAAGTGTGGTTCTATTTCATCGTTTTACAACATTTAAAGAGCCGTTGATGATTTTGACCCCTCTTGATATAATAGGCTTAAAAATTATCGAAGACAACTATTGCTATAGCAAGTAATGTTGGACCAATGTAATAGGTTTTTGGATGCCGACAAGATGGGTGCTTACATAGAGGAGAGGGAAAATGATGTTAGAAACTATTAAGAGTTCTCCGAACTACCGCTGGTATGTCCTGGCCACGGTCGCGATCGGCACGTTTATGTCAACATTGGATAGCAGTATTGTAAGTGTTGCCCTGCCAACCATATCCAGGCAACTGCATTCGGACCTTGCGACACTTCAATGGGTGGTTAGCGCCTATCTTTTAACTATCACCAGTTTATTGCCCGTCTTTGGTCGGATAGCTGATATGTTCGGACGTAAAAGGGTCTTTGCCCTTGGTTTTCTGATGTTTACTCTGGGTTCGGTTCTCTGTGGCTTTGCCCAAAATATCTGGTTTCTGGTTGGAACCAGAGTGTTGCAAGCGGTAGGTGCTTCCATGTTAATGTCTAATGCTCCTGCTATTATCACTGCCATTTTTCCGCCGAAGGAACGGGGAAGAGCCCTTGGCCTGACAGGAACTGTCGTTGCCCTTGGTTCGCTGACAGGACCGGCCTTAGGCGGTGTTATCATTGGCTTGACTAGCTGGCGCTCGATTTTTTGGATAAACATTCCAATTGGCATTATTGGATATATAGCGGTTCTAATGATTTTACCCAACGATGTATCCACTAAAGGCCAAGAGAGTTTTGATTTTATAGGTGCTTTCACATTTACGTTTGGAATGCTGGGTGTACTCTTGGGAATTACCAATGGCGAGACGTGGGGATGGTTTAGTCTTCCGATTCTATTAAGCTTAGCGCTGGGGATGATATCCTTGGTCTTCTTCGTTAGGACGGAACGCAAAGTCCCACATCCCATGATTAACTTATCCCTTTTTCGAAACCGTCCATTTCTTATAGGAAATCTCTCAGGGGGACTATCCTTTGTCGCTATGTTTGCCAATAACATGCTCTTACCTTTTTACTTACAAGGGGTACTTAACTACGAGCCCCATCAGCTTGGGCTGATGTTAATGATCTTTCCATTTGTAATGGCCTTTACAGCGCCTATCAGTGGTCATGCCTCTGACAAATTTGGGCCGATGATTCTCACGACGAGCGGGTTAGTGATAACAGCCCTTGGCTTGTTCTATTTTTCGACTCTTTCGACCACGGCAAGTTTTATGCAGATCATCCCCGGCCCGATCCTGATGGGTTTAGGTGCCGGTATGTTCCAATCTCCGAACAACAGCAGTGTGATGAGCTCAGTTCCTCCTCATAAACTGAGTATAGCCGGAGGGATCAATAGCTTAGTGAGAAATTTAGGAATGGTTATAGGTATTGCTTTATCCGTATCCTTGTTCGACGCATGGGGCGGCGTTTCCCTGCCCCAACCTGGTCAAGTCGAAGAGTTCATGTTTGCTTATCATTCGGTTATGTTGGTGGCGATGGGCATTGCTATTCTGGCTGCCGTGATTTCCTACAATCGTAAAAATTACATTAAGCCAAATAATTTATTGCCGTAAAATATTCGGAAAAACCCTTGACATCTAAAGAAACTAGTGTAAAATAAAAATATTTACAACTGTTAAAATGACGATGAGAGGAAATAGTACATTTCCTAGTGCTGTTTTTAGAGAGCTGCCGGGTGGTGAAAGGCAGTAATGGTATGGAATTGGAACTCTTCCTCGAGTAGCCGACCGAAATGATAAAAGTAGGCTCGGACGGAGCTTCCGCCGTTAAAAGGAAGGAGATATCGGAACCTCGATGTTCGATGCCTGTAGTTCGACCCGTAAAGTTATTTTAAAGTTGAACTTCGCACATCGTGCCTCGAACCTCGCGTTGCTCCCGTATCTTGCAGAGAAGACGGCTTTTTTGCTGTCAACTTGAGTGGTACCGCGAACTAACCCTTCGTCTCAATCAGAGACGAAGGGTTTATTTATTTTAAAGGAGGATTTAATCATGCGCAGGTTATATGTATTTGACACGACTCTCAGAGATGGGGAACAATCCTTGGGGATTACTCTAAATGTCAAGGAAAAATTAGAAATTGGTCGGCAGTTGGTCAAGCTTGGAGTCGATATTATTGAAGCAGGTTTTCCAGCATCCTCCCCCGGAGATATGGAATCAGTCCGCACGCTTGCTAAGGAACTGAAAGGAGTTGTCATCTGCGGGTTAACACGGGCTGTAGCGCCGGATATTGATCTTTGTGCTGAAGCTCTGCGCAAAGCGGAGTATCCCCGAATTCATACGGGTATAGGAGTTTCTCCCGTGCATATGGAAAAGAAATTAAAACTAACCCCGGATCAAGTTGTAGAACAAGCTGTGGCGGCTGTTAAGTACGCTAAAAAATATGTAAGTGATGTGGAGTTTTACGCAGAAGATGCTTTTCGCAGCGACCCAATCTTCCTGGCAAAGGTGATTGAAAATGTGATTTCAGCAGGAGCCACTGTAGTAAATCTGCCGGATACGGTAGGCTATGCAAGTCCTTGGGAATACGGGGAATTGATTGAATCGGTTTTTAAAAACGTCCGGAATATTGACCGGGCTATCGTGAGTGTTCACTGTCACAACGACTTGGGAATGGCAACAGCGAATTCCTTGGCGGGCATTAAGGCGGGAGCAAGCCAGGTAGAGGGAACGATTAATGGTATTGGTGAGCGGGCAGGAAATACATCTCTTGAAGAGGTAGTTATGTCGATTTACACTCGGCGCGATGGCTACGGCGTAGAGAGTAAAGTCAATACCCGCGAGATATCGGCCACGAGCAGGCTGGTCTCCAGGATAACAGGAGTGACCGTTCCAGATCATAAGGCGATTGTCGGAGCCAATGCCTTTAATCACGCCTCGGGTATTCATCAAGATGGAGTTCTCAAAGACCGGAAAACTTATGAGATTATTCAACCGGAAACAATCGGAGTTCCAAAAAATTTGATCAGTCTTACGGCCAGATCGGGAAGGCATGCTTTGAAGCATTGCCTGCAGGAACTGGGATACGAAGTGGAAGGTGCCCAGCTTGATGATGTTTATCAACGGTTTTTACAGTTAGCAGATCTGAAAAAAGAAGTGTTTGATCAGGATCTTTATGTCTTAATGGGGGATTCGGGAAGTATGGCGAACAATATTGTCTTCCAGAGTATGTCTATCGCAACAAATGGGGTTGAGATGGCGACGGCTACCGTAACTTTGGAAATAGAGGGCAACATGATGACCGATGCCGCTTGTGGCAATGGTCCGGTGAACGCGCTGTTTAACACGATTGACCGAATAACAGGAAATACGGCAACCCTTGAGGATTATACGCTTAAATCTGTGACACGGAGCAGCGAGGCCCTGGGCGAGGCTACGGTTAAACTGCGTTATGAAGATGGCCGCCTTGTAGTAGGAAAGGGTTTTTCTACAGATATTATTGAAGCTAGTGCCAAGGCTTATATCAATGCTTTGGATAAGAAAGATCTGCCTATTGAAGTGTGAGCGAGGCATAAATTAAAATCAACCTGTTAGAGGGTTATATACTCTGACAAGCCAAAAAGAGGGCAGTTTAACCAAAGTTAATGGTTTAGCTGCCCTCTGGACTTTGAAGAAGAAATTTCAATGTTTAGGCTTGGGAAGAGACTAGCTTTGTTTCCTTAGTTGAGTGGGGTTCCTTATTCGTTTCATGGATAATCAAAGAAGGGGCAGATTCTTCAAGAAGCTGACTCATCCCAGTGAATCGCGCACCTTGTTCAACTTTAAATTGACGTGTGCGTATATCACCAAATAAACGGGCAGTCGTATTTAACTCTAAAAGATCCGTCGTCTTTAGGTTTCCGTGTACTTCCCCAGCCATGCTGACCGTATTTGCTTCGATATCAGCCTTTAGGTAAGCGGTCGTGCCAATGATTAAGTCCCCGGTTACTTGAACACTTCCTTCGATTTTTCCGTCAATTCTTGCATTTCCATTAATGACAATGGTTCCGGTTATTTGGCAGTCAGCCGCGATGAACGTCGTGTCTCCGTTAGATTGGGAGTTGGAATTGGTAAGCTTTTTAAACATTCTCGTTGTGCTCCTTTGGTATTTTTGTATAAGTTAGGGGATCCACATTCTTTCCATTAACAATCATTCCGTAATGAAGATGGGCTCCTGTACTTCGCCCGGAATTTCCGCTATAGGCTATGAGGTCATGTTTTTTCACTAAGTCCCCTTTCTTTACCAGAAGGCGGGAATTATGACCGTAGAAGGTTTCGATTCCATGACCGTGATCAATATCTACTCTCAGGCCGAAAACGGGATTGCTGCCCGCAAAGGTAATAATCCCATCTGCAGTAGCCAAAACTGGAGTTCCGTAGTCACAGCCGATATCAATTCCGCTATGAAACTCTTTGGAAAGACCTCCAAAGGGATTCCGCCGATAGCCATAAGGAGATGTAATTTCTCCTTCGGCCGGCAGTATGCTGGGAGTGTGGTCCAGATGGTCTTTTTTAAGAATAGCCGCCCCATAATATCTCTCTAAGAGACTTAAATAGTCAGCGACGATTTTGGCGCTTTGCTCAGGAGTTTGAACGGTCGGGTTCGCTAGAATAAAGTTTTGAGCATCAGGGTTAACACTGCGGCTTAGGGATGTGGTTGGTGAGGAAGCCGGATGTAGTTGCAACATAGAAGAAAGTCTTTTCTCTAAGTCCTCGATTCTTGAGAGGTCTTTAGTCATTTGAAGAGACTTTTCATTTAAAGCGGATATTTCCTGATCACGCTCTTCAATGGTGGATTTGAGTTGTGTAATGTGCTTAATAGCGGGGGTGAGATCTTTTATGTAATGGCTAAGATAGAAATTTCGAGCGAATAGTCCGATAATCAAGACTCCTAAAAGGAATATACCCAGATTTAGATATCTTTTCCCATGCTTAGAAAGTTGAAATTGATGAGTTGTGGAATGATCGGGTGGTATGAATATTATGGTATATTTATCTTTCATTGGTTCCCCCAAATAATAAAACTATTTTTTATAGAGGCTATTTAAATGATGACTGAAATGAGTTGAACAAGCTTTGTTCTAACTAATTAGTAAGTATAACTCTTTAAAAGGATAAATATACAAAGGATACTAATAAATGTTAAATTAAAAAAGGTATACATAATACAATACACGAATGGGGTTACTTTTGGTTGATTTTTTAGATATAATGAAATACATGCAGTTTAATTGGTTTCAAATGAGGAATAATGAAGGCGCGCTAAGAGTGATTCGATGCGCGCTTTCTGAATGAAAGAATGTCTGTTTTCAGATATTAATTGGGGGAGGAAGTGTTAGGTTGTGGAAACAAAAATGCCAATGGTACTTGACGTTATAAGTGAAAATATTATTAAACATGGCAGCCCATTAGCCTTAAAGGGTTCTGAGGTTGCTTCATGGGCTAAGGAACTTAAATTACCGGCTAAAGGAGAAATGCTTTTTTATACAGGTGGGGAATACCAGATGCTCCCCTTTATCGACTCCTTAGTTAAAACGATTACACATCTTGATCAAGGCAGCAAAGTATTTTCCATGATGATGGGTGCCCGAAATATCCTCAATAAAACTGGGTTCAGCCCGGAGAAGATGTACGCTTCAGTACTTGCTAAAGATAAGGATCGCTATAATTCGGTTTGCTTTAAAGCTGCTAAGGTGCTTCAAGAGCTGGGCTATGAGTTCTGTTACTCTGGAAGCGAGGAACTGTATAGTGGTGCACTGTTATATGAATTAGGTTATTTAGAAGATATGAAGGATTATGTCAAAAGAGTGGTCGAAGTTATTAAGAGGAGCGGTGCTAAAACTATTGTTTGTCTCTCTCCTCATGCGGCAGAGGTCTTTAAGTTTATTTATCCAAAAATGGTTGAGGATTTTAACTTTGAAATCCGTACTTATGTGGATCTCGTCTGGGAACGCCGGGATAAGTTAGCTAAGATCCAATCCCCGGAGTCGGTTGTCATTCATGACTCATGTCGTTTGGCTCGTGAATTAGGCATACACCAGGAATTGAGAGATATCTTGGAAAGTGTTGGGGCAGAGGTGAAAGAGGCTTCTATGAATCGGGAATGGACGTCTTGTTGCGGCGGGCCTATCAAAATTTTGTTCCCGGAGTTATCTCATGTCATTGGCGGCCGACGAGTGGTCGAATTGAAGGAAAGTGGTTCAAAGCACATTCTGACGTCCTGTCCTTATTGTCTGTCGGCGTTAGAGGGCGGACTGGCCAAAGGGGATTCGGCTGTGATCGAAGATTTAATTGAATTCCTATATAGGGGGGTTAAAGCATGACAGTGGATTTGAGAAAGGACTTCGTCAAGTATGCCAAGTCCCTTAATGCAGCAAGCGAGGACAATAATATTCGAACTGCGATCTCACGGGCGGTCACTTCTTATCGCAACACAGTTTCTGAAACCTTAGAGCGCTTTCCGCATACTCCGAAGCTGGCAGAAGAGGTGCAGGAGATCAAGAGCCAATCGATGGCTGATTTAGACGACTTACTGAAACAGGCAATGGCTTCTGTAGAGCGCAACAGGGGAAAAGCATTTTATGCTAAAGATCATCAAGCTGCTTTGGAAATAGCCCTGGGACTGATTGGCAAGGGTAAAACCGTTGTTAAAGGGAAAAGTATGCTGGGTGAAGAGCTTCATTTGCGTGAATACCTGGAGGAGAATGGCAACGAAGTTTGGGAGACGGACTTGGGTGAGTTTATACTGCAGCTGCGTAAGGAACGCCCAATGCACATTCTCTCTCCATCCGTTCATGTGCCCCGGGAACAGGTGGCAGAGGTTTTTAGCAAGTTCTTTAATAAAGAAGTTCCGCCGGACATCGCTGAAGAAGTGAAGGTTGTAAGAGAATTCATGCGTGAAAAATACTTTACTGCGGATGTGGGCATCAGCGGGGCCAATGTAGTGGCAGCGGATACCGGTGCAATGGTGATTATTGAAAACGAAGGAAATATACGGCTGGCTACCGGTGCTCCTCCGGTTCATATCGTGATGGTGGGAGTCGAGAAATTAGTGCCTACGTTCCAGGATGCGATGAAAGTTGCTGAGGTTACTTGGAGATATGCTCAGTATGGTGTTCCAGGGTATGTCAACATTGTGAGCGGACCCAGTAAAACCGGGGATATTGAAAAAGTAACGACTTATGGAGCACACGGTCCTAAGGAATTCTATGTCATTTTTGTCGACAATGGCCGGACTGAAATGGCCAAGGAGGATAAATTCAGCCAGGCTCTGCATTGTCTGCGTTGCGGCGGATGTATGTATGAATGTCCTGTGTTCCAGGTAACAGCCGGTCATTTTGGACACACCTATATGGGCGGCATAGGTGCGATCTGGACGGCATTTGTGTCGGGAGGAATGGAGAAAGCGGCACCGCTTGTTTATTCCTGTCTGAGATGCGGAAGATGCGTAGAGCGTTGCCCGATGAGTATCAATGTTCCCGGCATGATTGGAGAACTTCGTGAACGTATCGTTTATGGCAAATTCTCGGATTAAAAGAAAGATATGGGCTAAAACTGTTGGAGGGGCAATTTATAAATTGCCCCTCCAACAGTCGAAACTAGGTTATTTACTAAAAAATACATATGTTATACAATAGGGACATAAGCAGACATAGGTTGGGGGATAAAAGAATTAGGGGGGCGTTAGATGAAAAAGATTTGGAGTTTAGTGCTAGTATTGCTGGTGGTTCTCTTGATGTTGCCTGGTTGCGGGCAAAAGGATGTTGCGGCGGACAAATCTAAGGATGAGCAAACAACAAAACCCTCGGTTAAGGTTGGTATAATTTATATCGGGGACGAAAATGAAGGTTACTCAGAAGCCCATATGCACGGAATTAAAGAAATGATCAAGACCCTTGGCCTGTCCAAAGATCAGGTGATCGAAAAAACAAATATCAAAGAAGATGAGTCCTCCTATGACGCAGCGGTTGATTTGGCGGAGCAGGGCTGCAATATTATTTTTGCCAACAGCTTCGGCATGGAAGACTATATGATTCAGGCTGCCAAAGAATACCCCAATATCCAATTCGCACATGCTTCGGGATTCAAGGCAAAATCTTCCGGTTTACCTAATATGCATAACTATTTTAATGCCGTCTATGAATCACGTTATGTAGCCGGTGTAGCAGCGGGATTAAAACTTAACGAAATGATTGAAGGCGGAAAGATTACCAAGGACAAAGCGAAAATAGGTTATGTCGGAGCATTCCCTTTTGCTGAGGTTGTTTCCGGTTATACGTCTTTCTTCCTTGGCGCCAGAAGCGTTTGCCCCACGGTTACGATGGATGTTCAATATACCAACAGCTGGTCGGATATGGCAGGCGAGAAGGAAGTCGCCACACAGCTGATTGCGAAGGGCGCAGTTTTAATCAGCCAGCATGCGGATACTACCGGTGCTCCTACGGCTGCTGAAGCCGCAAAAGTTCCCGTCGTCGGATACAATGTTGACATGATATCTGTTGCACCTAACACCGCATTGACATCAGCAGCCATGAATTGGGGCTCTTATTATACATATGCGGTTAAAAGTGTCATAGATGGTACGACTATGCCGAGCGATTGGTGCCAAGGTTTTAAAGATGGAGCAGTTGCCATTACTTCCCTCAACGAAAAGGTCATTGCCAAAGGGACAGCTGATAAGGTGAAGGAAGTCGAAGACTCTCTCAAGGCCGGCACTCTTCATGTTTTTGATACTAAAACCTTTACCATTGGCGGAAAATCCCTTGAAGACCTTATCAGTTCCGATACGAACTTCGCTAAATATGCGCCTTATGTTAAAGATGGCTATTTTCATGAATCAGAACTTATATCCTCACCGGCCTTTGACCTGAAAATTGACGGAATTAAAGAATTAACAAATTAGTAAATTAACTAAATAAAATCCTCCCAGTGTCTGTAAAAGCCTAGATTGTATAAATTTTAATTTATGCGGAGCTGCCCTTGTTCGCAGTTCCGCAGATTTGTTTATTCGGATAATTAATGGACAGTGATATATGACTTTTACGGGGGAGGCTTCTCATGGAACATGAAATCGCAATTGAATTAAAGGATATTACCAAACGTTTCGGTGAGGTTGTAGCTAACGACAAAGTCTGCTTATCCGTGAGAAAAGGTGAAATCCTGGCGATCTTAGGGGAGAACGGCAGCGGAAAAACGACACTGATGAACATACTCTCCGGTATTTACTTTCCTGATGAAGGGCATATTTTTGTGGGCGGTAAGGAAGTGACCATCCGTTCGCCAAGGGATTCTTTTGCCCTTGGCATTGGCATGATCCATCAGCATTTTAAGTTGGTCAATGTTTTAACAGCAGCGGAGAATATTACCCTTGGACTGCCCGGGGAAGAAAACCTGAAAATGAAAACCATAACAAAGGAAATTGAGAGGCTCACCGGGCAGTATGGCTTTGAGTTTAATCCTGCCCAGAAGATATATGATATGTCCGTTTCTCAAAAGCAAACCGTAGAAATCATCAAGGTCTTATACCGCGGCGCGGAAATTTTAATCCTTGATGAGCCCACGGCAGTCCTTACTCCGCAGGAGACCAAAAAGCTTTTTGGCGTATTAAAAAATATGAAGAATGACGGCAAATCCATCATCATTATTACCCATAAGCTTAATGAGGTTCTTGAATTGTCCGATCGTGTTTCCGTACTGCGCAGGGGAAAATATATCGGGACAGTTGATACCAAAGAGGCCACAGCCGCTTCTCTGACCGAAATGATGGTTGGGGCAAAGGTCACTTTGGATATAGCCCGCACTGATCCGGTGGGGCAGCAGAAACGTATTGAGGTACGGGGAATCACCTGTAGTAACAAGGAAGGCACCACAGTACTAAAGGATGTGTCTTTTTTGGCTTTTAGCAATGAAATCCTTGGTATAGCCGGTATTGCCGGAAACGGACAAAAGGAGATACTTGAATCCATTGCGGGGCTGCAGGAAATTGAATCGGGAGAGATATTATACTATTCACCCGAAGGAGATACCATAAAGATCTCTCAAATGAAGGCGGCGGATATCTATAAACTGAACATCAGCCTGGCTTTTGTGCCCGAGGATAGGTTGGGCATGGGACTGGTAGGTTCAATGGATCTGACGGATAATATGATGCTCAGATGTTACAAAGAGGGCAGGGGTTTTTTTGCCGATCGCAAAAAGCCGAGGAATCTGGCCCTTTCTATCGTGGATCAACTGCAGGTTGCCTGTCCGAGTGTCGAAACTCCTGTACGCAGACTCTCCGGCGGAAATTTACAAAAGGTTCTGCTTGGTCGTGAGATTGCCTCGAATCCCAGCGTCCTTATGGTGGCCTACCCTGTAAGGGGACTCGATATCAATTCCTCCTACACAATCTATAATTTGTTGAACGAGCAGAAAAGCAAAGGGGTTGCGGTGATCTATGTGGGCGAAGATCTGGATGTACTCCTTGAGCTTTGTGATCGGATTCTAGTACTGGCCGGCGGTAGTGTAGCGGGCATTGTGGATGCCCGGCAGTCGACCAAGGAAGAAATTGGACTGATGATGAGCACAGGAAAGGATAGATATGCACATGAAGAGCATTAATACGAGTGCCAACAAGGAACCAATCATGCGCATCACTAAGCGCGGCAGCATTTCCTTATCAAAGGCATGGCTTGTGCGCGTTATAGCCATATTGCTTTCCCTGGTTGTCTGTGCTCTTGTAATTGTTGTGATTACCAAGCAGAATCCATTTGAAGTATATCTCGGGATTATCAACGGGGCAGTCGGTACCAACCGCCGTTTATGGGTGACAATCCGCGAAATGCTGACGCTGCTTATTATAGCGGTTGGTCTGATTCCGGCCTTTAGGATGAAATTTTGGAATATTGGGGCAGAAGGTCAAATATTGATGGGCGCGGCTGCCACAGCCGCCTTAATGATCTATGCCGGCAGCAATATTCCCAATTGGTTGCTGCTGATCCTAATCGTCATAGCCAGTGCAATTGCGGGCGCGATTTGGGGCTTGCTGCCGGGAATATTCAAGGCTTATTTCAATACCAATGAAACCTTATTTACCCTGATGCTTAACTATGTGGCGATGCAGATCGTTAACTTTTGCATCGTGTTTTGGGAAAGTCCCGCGGGCTCCAATACTGTCGGGATTATTAACCAGGGCACCCAAAAGGGGTGGTTCCCCTCTGTATTTGGCTTGAACTATGGAATGAACCTTGCCGTTGTTTTCATTATTACAGTTATGGTTTATATCTATATGAAATACAGCAAACAGGGTTATGAAATTGCGGTGGTCGGTGAAAGCCATAATACCGCGAAATATGCCGGTATCGATGTAAAAAAAGTTATAATCCGGACAATGCTTATTTCAGGAGCGGTTTGCGGTATTGCCGGTGCCATCATTGTCAGCGGTTCAAGTCATACCATTTCCCTGAGTACCGGTGGCGGAAGGGGTTTTACGGCGATCATTGTGGCTTGGATGTCCAAGTTTAATCCACTGGCCATGGCCGCAGTATCTTCATTTTTAGTATTCATGCAGCAGGGAGCTATTCAAATTGCTACCCAGTATGGCTTGAATGAAAATGCCTCGGATGTTATTACGGGAATCCTTTTGTTTTTCCTAATAGGCTGTGAATTCTTCATCGAATATAAAGTTGTCTTCGGTAGAAAGAAAAGGGAGGTGCTGTAGGTGGAAATAATCCTGATATTTATTCAAAAAGCTATCGGGCAGAGTACCAGCATTCTCCTTGGCGCGACCGGTGAAATCATAACCGAAAAATCCGGCAATCTTAATCTTGGTGTTCCGGGTATCATGTATATGAGTGGTATCGCCGGCCTGATGGGTGCCTTTTTCTATGAAAAAGCAGCGGTTGATCCCAGCGGATTCATTGGGTTGATCGTCTCCATGCTGACGGCAATGTTCGCCGCCGCTATTGGGGGAGGGATCTATGGTTTTCTCACGATTTCTCTGCGTGCGAATCAGAACGTAGTCGGTTTGGCTTTAACGACCTTTGGTGTGGGCTTCGGAAACTTTTTCGGAGGCTCCATCTCCAAGCTGGCCGGCGGTGTCGGCCAGATTTCCGTGGCAACGACTGCAGCCGCTTATCGCGCCACCATCCCGGGCCTCTCCGAGCTGCCTGTCATCGGGAGGTTGTTCTTTTCCTATGGCTTTTTAACCTATCTGGCGATTGCTTTGGCGATCTATCTAACCTTTTTCTTGAGTAGGACAAGAAAGGGACTTAACCTGCGTTCAATAGGGGAAAGTCCGGCCACAGCCGATGCCGCGGGTATTAATGTGCGGCTGTATAAATACTTGGCCACAGTGTTCGGCTCCGTTATTTCCGGTTTGGGTGGATTGTATTTTGTTATGGAATACCTTGGCGGGACATGGACCAACAATGGCTTCGGAGACAGGGGCTGGCTGGCCATTGCCTTGGTAATCCTAGCCTTGTGGCGGCCGGTCAATGCCATTTGGGGGTCGTTCCTGTTCGGCAGTTTATTTATCCTTTACATCTATTTGCCGGGACTTACCCGTGCCACTCAGGAGCTTGTCAAAATGCTGCCCTATGTCGTAACCATTTTGGTTTTGGTTATTACCAGCAGGCGCAACAATTTGGAAAGCCAACCGCCGGGTAGTTTGGGCAATCCATATTTCCGGGAAGAGCGATGACGGTACTCGGCGGAACTTGTCGTTCCGCGAAGGCCCCTTGAACCCTTTAAAAGGAAACACGCCTATGAGTAGCTCTTTGCTCTACTCATAGGCGTGTTTTTCTTGTACTATCAGACTCCCATGCCGCTGTGCGGCACCACTAGTGAAACTGGACTTCAACCATAAGTACCCCCAAAATTCCACAAACCCAGTAATCAAGCCATATCCAACACGCGTTGTAGTATAGACTTTTACAATATTTATCCTTGAAAGTGGTCGGAATAGATTGATTTTTAAGGATGACCCCTTATAATTGTAGTGTAGACCTATGAGGAGGGATCACCTTGTTTGTAAAAGTTACGCCACGTACCAAGGGCGGGAAAACTTATTATTTTGCCGAATTAGTTGAGGCTTACCGCGAAGGCGGCAAGGTAAAACATAAACGAATTTTATACTTTGGTAGTGTAGACCTAGAGATTGCTGAAAAACTTAAAATTGTATTCTCTAAGGATTTTGATTCGTTTACCAACATTAATAAAGTGGATTTTTTGAGTGCAGTACCCTATGGTTCCTTTTTCTTGATTCACTCTATCTTTGAAAGACTTAAGATGTTCCCTCTTTTTAAGAAACACTTTGTTTCAAAGGATAAACATATTACGATTGACACGGCATTAACCTGCCTGATGACCATGATTTTTCAGCGTATTATTCAACCCGATAGTAAATTGGCTTTGACGGAGTGGCTCGATGCTACTCCCGTTCGCCATTTTCTTCTCGATGGTGAGAAGGTCCCTGATCTACAAACGATTTACCGTTCTCTTGAGGTTTTAAACGATAATTATCCTGTCGTAGAGCAGTGTCTTTATGATTTTGCCAAATTAGTTTTCCACCAGAACATGCAGGAGCTTTACTACGATATTACCAGTTCTTATTTTGAAGGTCATCAATGTATCATCTCAGACTACGGGTATTCTCGTGACCACAGAGGTGATCGGGAACAACTTGTTATCGGCCTAGTTACTACCCCGGACGGGTTTCCAATTAAATGTAACATCTACTCGGGTAATACTTCCGATAAAACGACTGTGCCAAGAATTGTGGAGGAACTAAAGAATACCTACCAGATCAAAGAATTCATTTTTGTCGGGGATAGAGGAATGTTAAGCGACAAAAATATTAAAGCGATTATCGGCCTGGAACAGAAATACGTTATGGCGATTCCGAGGGCCTGGAGCAAGAAATACCTCATAGATATTGCTATCGATGAAACTCAGATGCAGGAGATTCAGGACAATCTCTTTGTTCGGTTTTTGCCTCCCATTGATGGTCAAAGGTTCCTGTTATGTCTAAATACTCAGAAGAGAACTGATGATACAGAGTACCGAAATCATTGTATAGAGGCTATTAAAGAAGGGCTCAATACCTTAAACAAGACCTTAATTGAGGATAAAAAAAGCCGTATTAAGACACGCGATGAAGCGATGAAAAAGGTCGGCGCGATCTTAAAGCAAAACAAAACAGGCAAATATTTTGATGTTCAAGGCAAAGAAGACACTAACAGCCCCTTAGGATTTGTTTTGGAGTACAGTCTAAAATCGGATAAAGTAGAATCGGATCAACGTCTGGACGGTACGTTTGTCATTCAAACGAATGAACAGGGTTACGAGGGCGAGAAGCTTGTCAAAATATACAAAAACCTAAATAAGGTTGAGACGGCTTTTCGCATCATTAAGAATGACTTAGATATTCGACCGATGTATCATAGGAAAGAAGCGAGGGTCAAAGGACATATCTATGTCTGTGTATTAGCTTATTTTACAATTATTGCGCTTGAAACCATTGCCCATCGGAAGAATGTGAAGAAATCGGCACGTAAGATCTTAAGCGAATTAAATAAGATTGGCTTGATAGAAATTCTTCTTCCCACTGGAGAAAAAAGATATTCCTTGACGACGATTGGTAAAGACCAACGACGATTACTTAATACCTATGACATTAAAAAGATCGGACTGCCAGATGTAGTCTAGAAATTTTTTCGGAAATCCGCATCGTGTGGGCTTTTAGCTTAATTTATGGTTGAATCCCAGGTGAAAATGGGAGAAGCTGCCTGACTTTGAGGTCTACAGGTTTTTTGAGTGTTTTTGGTTTTTTAGGGCAGAAAGTATAAACTTGCATTATATACTGCAAGAAGGTTAACCCTACTTGGATACTACGCGGGATGATGCTTGCAGAGGAAGAGAAGCAGACGATTGAAAGACATTGGCGTTTCTAAGGGCAAAGACGACAATCTTTCTCATGATTCTCTCATTGATAGAAGAAGGGTGGAGAAGATTCATCCTTTCCAAGTAGTGTTGGGCCGCTGTTCCAGGAATTGGTCTGAATAATTCCAGCGCCATTCCTTTGACCAGTTTAAGTCGATTTCCCTTAGCAAGTCCTTTTAAGCCCTTCAAGGCTTTAACTAGGGTCAGGTCAACCTCTGGCAATTCCGTACCGAAGGGAAATTGAGGAAAGAGCCCTTGAGATTGATAGGGCTTAAGAAGGGCAGAGATTTTTTGCGGTAAATTATTTCGATACTCTTCCGGGATTTCATAATCCAGAGGAAGCTTTCCGGCTTTCTTTGCCTGCTCAACTAACTGCTTTTGAAACCTGGAATCGGAGATGTTTATCATTTCAGCAATAACTTCTTTTTCTGGTTTGCTTCGAATGTCAGCAATTCCATACTCAGTTACTACTATATCTCTCATATGTTTAGGGATAGAACAATGGCCGTAGTTAAAGACTATGTTGGACTTAAGGCTCCTGCCCGATCCTCTTGTGCTTTTGATCATGATAATAATTCTAGCGTCGGGCAGGACATGGCCCATTGCCACAAAGTTATATTGTCCGCCAATTCCGCTGACAACTTGACCATTCTCAAGTTGATCTGATGCAATGGCTCCAAAAACGCTGGCAACCATGCCGGTATTAATGAAGCGGGCATCCTTTCGTTGTAAGGTTCGTAATTCCTCGTCGCCATAAAGCTGATTGACCTTTTCCACACCGGACATAGCGAAAACTTGCCGTTCTTCTTCACTCATGTTGTTGAGGGCCTGATAGAAGGCTTTCGGACCTAGGAAGAATGCTCCCAAGATTACGGTTCCCTTAAGGAGTTCTTTTCCGAGCAGTTTTCTGATTTCTAGTCTGTTTTTCTCATCATTCATATCGGCTGAATAACGTTTCTCTCCATCAAAAATGGTATAGTTTTCATAGAAAAGGCCTTTTTTCAGGATTCCGAATTCCGTGAGGAAAGCGAAGTCCTTAGCCTTCAGTTTTCTATGCACTGCTTTCATCCCGATCAGTTGATCTATGATGTCCGGAGGAATGTTATCGGCGTCGAGCTTTCCGGCATTGATCAATTGCATAAGGGGGATGCTGTCAAAGACTTTTCGTTTGAGGATCTTGCTTTTGTACATCTGCATAAAGGCATCGACAAACATCTCGGATGAGCCGTAAAGCCCTTCTTCAAAGGTACCGGTATCCCCCCAGCAGGAGATTAGTTTGTCATATCGCTTTTTAATACCAGCCTTCTCCAAGATTTCCTGATATACAGCATTATGTTCATTACGCAAAATAAGCCCCGAAACGATTGCATCCCCCAGGGCGCCAATCCCGACCTGGATTGTGCCGCCGTCTTTGATCAAGGGGCTGACATTGATGCCAATCATATGATCAGTTAGGGAAACAGAATCTTTAGGAGGACAGAAAAGTTCGTAGTCAAATTGCGGGCCCTGAAGAATCATATCATAGGTTTCTGCTTCTACGACAGCATCTCCATACATAAAGGGCAGCTTTTTGTTTGCTTCCCCTATAACAAGGACTTTTTCACCTTTGGCCTGTTTCTCTTTAAATAATCGTATAGTTTCGAGACAGATATCTGGATTACAGGCCATTGAATACATGGTTTTACCGTTAATTTCCTGGTAACTTATAAGCTCGCCAAAGACGTTTGTTCCGAGAGCTATAGCATCTCGAACCACATGTGTGTAGTGAGAAGACAAATGGTGCTGCTGGGCTACAGGATTATTGATAGTAGAACCTGCTTTAGAGTAGAATTCAAAGACTTCGACATTTTTAGGAAGGGTACCTGCTCTGAAATCAATCACATAGTCAAATTCAGGGACACCGGCAAAAACCCGATCCATAATAGGTTCCATTAAGCGTCGTTCGAGTTCAGATTTGCCTTTAGGTATTTCCAGAGAAAGAGCGGTAATGATCTTAAGATTCAGCTCGGGATCCTTTTTGGCCCGACTGTAAAGCTCATTGATAAAATGAACTGGTTTGCCTAGGGCAAGGGTCATAGCATAGGTGATATCCTTCCCTATGTAGCGAATAACTTCATCGACACATTTGGTTACATCGTCATAGATTATTCCTGAGGTTTCTTTCATTTGAAAAGTCACCTGCCATCTAAGAAATTGATAAATGAGTGCATCACAGACTAATTGTTATTTACTTAGGCCTAAGAGCAAATAACGTCAAGAGAAACATAAAATTTAGGTGAATGACAATTCATTCACCTAAATTTTATCACAACTCCTAAAAAAATGTAATAGCAATAATCTAAATTATTTATAAATTTATATTATTCCAAAACTTGATATAGATCAAGTTCGTGGGGAATTTGTTTGCGTCACTCCTGTTTAGTACGGATTCCTTACAGAGCAGGGTTGTGCAAGAATCGGGAGCAAGTTTCTTTAAATAATAGCTAAAAAAACTCCCCCAGGAGTGCTTTTCGGCATCTGAGGGAGTTGCATTTCTTAAAAGAATGCAGACTTTTAGAGCAAATAGTCTAAAATGTGTCAAGTTTAAACGTATTGGATTCTGAGATAACGTTCCCCATACTATCGGTTAACTTGATTTGGATATCAAGTGGTTCCGAAAGACTATTTAAGCGCTCGGGAAGACTGGCCGTCATATAAGTCGGATTTTCAAAATCGGTGTGAACGAGCTGACCGTTCACATAGACCTTGTGGTCATGCAAAAAATGTTCCCCTTGTATTTCGATAACAGAGGTATTGGGAGGTGTCGCATTGACAATAATAGCCCGACCGTCTCCTAAAACATAATCATTATTTGGCTGGGGTTTATGGTCCGGTTGTAAGAGATAGGCATACTCATTGCCAAAAAGAAGATCATATTGAAGCAGCTGGTATTGATCAATTTCCTTCTGAGAAATGGCCTCTCTCATTTGATGATGTTCACTGATTAAGACATTGGAACCATTTTGCGTAAGGGAATTAAGGAAGTCTGTCGTCGGACTTCCTGTTTTTTTAGTGCGTTCTAAAATATAGGAACTTAAAAAGTTGGCGGAAATACGAAGTTCTTCCTTGTTGCCGGAATAGTTATCCCAAACGACAAAAGGGACACTGTACATATTCAAATAATCCTGGTAATTAAGTTCATCCCGGAAGAAATTTGCTTCACTATAAACGTCAAAATTCGTTCCCAGCATAGGTAAGTGATCTCCAAAGAAAACGACGATTGAAGGTTCGTTCAACTGCTCTAATCCTTCAATTAAGAGCTTAAGGGATTGATCAACATCGGAAATGGTTTGAGTATAGTTTGCTAAAATAGCCTTGGATGAGGGACTTATATTTCCGCTTACTTCAATTAACTTATCTGGGTTTTCTTCTGTAGAGTATGGCCCATGGGCTTGCATAGAAATAGCATAAACGAAATCAGGCTTTTCTGTTTTCTTAATTTCTTCGAGAATTCGTTTGGAAAGCTCCGTATCACGAATATATTGGCCGTAGTATTCGGGTTGATCAAAGAACTCTTTGCTGATGAATTTATCAAAGGTAAGATTTTTATAAACATTATTACGGCCATAAAACCAGTTATCATAGGTGTGAATAGCTGTTGTTGTATACCCTTGTTTTTTTAAGATGGCGGGTAAAGCGACGATAGGTTTACGAACATATTCGACATAAGGAATAACACCCTTAGGAAGAAATTGGGTTGACAGCCCTGTTAATACTTCGAATTCAGTGTTAGCCGTACCACCTCCATAAACTGGAGAAAGCATCATGCCGCTGGTGTAATCATTTTGCAGAGATCGAAAATAGGGAAGGGGGTCTTCACTAAACGAAATTTCATTTAACAGAGTCGGATCCCAAAAGGCTTCACTCATAACGAAAATAATATTTGGCTTAAAGTCAGGGTCAACAGCATAAGCCGGCTCTGTATTGTCCATGATCTCTTTTACAAGTTCCTGTTCGTAATCCTTCGGCTTATCAACGGTCAGATAAGCAGTGTTAAGAATAAAGCCCAGAAACATACCATTTTCGTCATAGTTAAGTTTTTGGCTCCAGTTAATCTGACGCAGCGAAAAGGTCCTTTCCAGAGATAGTATTTCTGTTGAAAAGGAGACAAGCACGGCTAAGGATAAGGTAAAAGTTGCTAGTTTCTTTTGCCAACTGAAAGTTTCCCTAGGAATCAATCGAATAAATGCTAAAAGAACAATTGCAGAAACACCTATGTATAATAGGGGAATGATCTCAATAGCACCGCTGAAATTTTTCGTTATATTAAGAGCTTCTTTACCGAGGATAAGGTCCCAAGGCAGAAGGGGTTCTCCTCTAAGGACTAATTTTTGTCTGCTAATCAGGCCTATAATCGATAATAGAGAAATTAATAAGACGCCAATCACCAGATATAGTTTTCGATGCAAAATATAAAAAAAATTAATAAATCCAAACATCAGGATATAGCTCACCAAGAATTGTTTGGGATAATTTATCATCCAGGAGAGTGCACTAGGGAATGCTCCTCTATAAGCTGTCTCCAGGGCTAAGAGCATTGATAGGGGAAGACAAGTGATCAAACTCAGATTAAGGAATCTAGTATGACATTTAAAGTTGGGATTATGATTTGAAATCCTTTGAAGCAACATTTGACCCCCTATTTTTGGCAGGTTTTCCCCATTACTGGGATAGGATGGGTTAAATTAGTTTCCTAAGTCCAAACTTTATCATAATAGCATTACAAAATGCAAGAGTAGGTGCAGAATCAGGAATCACAAATTATTCAGAGATTATTTTGGTTCTTATCCAATTAGTATGGAATTTTTTACATTACAATGAAGGTGGTGCTATATTCTTTTACTTCTGATAAAATGAAGAATAACCAACTAGGTTATTATAGACTTTAAATTAAAACTGAGATGAGGCGCTTTGAATTTGGGACGTATTATTTATATAATTTATATATTATACTTAATTGGAGCGGGTTTTTATATGAGTAAAGTGTCCATCGGTGATGAGAAGGTTATCAGAATTGGAGTTCTGTCTCAGAATGAGGGTCGTTTGGAGAAGTTTGAAGGGCTTAAGGACGAACTGAAGAACTTAAATTATGAAGAGGGTAAGGATGTTGTCTATGAGGTAATGACTGCCCCAAACGATTATACGGAAATGGATCAGCTCGCGGAGAAATTAGTCTCTAAGAAATTTAATGTTTTAGTTGCTTCCGGGGAGGGGGAGACTCGTTCTCTGGCAAAGACAGTAGCAAAGCTTAACGATCCTCCGCCGATCATTTTTATGGGGACACTTTCTCCGATAGCCATTGGCTTGGTAGAAAACGAGGTTTTCCCCGAAACAAATGTTACAGGACTCAATAACTATCATTATGAACTCATCTCGAAAAGACTTGATCTGCTCAAACGGTTGATTCCTCAGGTTGAAGAGGTCGCAGTTCTGGGAGATCAGCGCACAATTTACTTTCAGGATTCTCAGCCGGGTCTTAGTCAGACAGCTCAGGCATTGAATATCAGGTATAAGATGTATGACATAACTAACGAGCAAGATATTCCTGGAATTGTTGATGAAATCAGCAAAAATAGCCACGCTATTCTCATTATGCCGGGATCTTTTCTGGAAACACATACAGAAGAGATAGCAAGCTATGCATTATTAAAGGGTGTGCCCGTTTTTGGGGTTTACCCTAGTGATATTGAGAGAGGATGTATTGCCTCTTACGGGACGTCTTATTACAATCAAGGCGCTCAAACCGCACATATGGTTCATAAAATCATAATTGGGTATTCTCCTAAGTCTATCCCTGTTGAAACAGCCGAAAAACTAAGTTTTAAGGTTAACCTAGAGGTCGCTCGAAAATTAGGGATTTCTCTTGAAGAAGCTTATTTAGGTTTCGCAGATGAAGTGATTGGACAAGGAGGTTATCATTGAAAGCGGGAAAGACGCCCTGGAAGCAGCATATTAAAATTAGAGTGTTAGTTTTTGGAATCTTAATGTCAATTATTCCGATGGTGTTTATCTCCCTGACTACCTTTAATACGGTAACGTACAAGTTTAAAGAAAGTATTAGAGAACAAAACTTACAAAAGGCTACACTCATTGCCACAAAGCTCCAGGTTTCAATTACGAATATTGTAGAAAGTTTGTCTAATCTTACCGATGTAAATTCTTCAGCCCTAATCAAAGGGAAGGATAAAGAACAAGAGGGGATCCTGAATATCGTATTGCGTCAGGAACCTTACTTAGAGGATATTAAGATTTTGGATAAAAACCACAAGATTTTGGTTCAAGTCTCCAGGCGGGAAGTCATAACAAATGCTAATCTTAAAAATGTGGATTACATTGGCCCGGAAACAATACCTGAATACTACGTTGTAAGTGATATTTTTTTCTCTAAAGACCGACGGCCTCAATTTTATATTACCTTAGGAATAAGGGATTCGCAGACACGTGAACCCCTCGGATATCTTCAGGCTAAAGCTGATTTGAAATTAATGATTACCCAATATATAGATACGCGTATAGGGCATAAAGGCTATGTTTTTTTTGTTGATGAAAAGGGTTCCCTAATTGGTCATACCGATTTTAGCAGGGTCTTGCGCCGGGAGGATATTAGAGAAAATCCGGCAGTAAGTAGTTTTTTAAATAGTGAGGATCCCCCGAATGAGTATACAGGCGAACAAGGAGAGAAGGTTATTGGGTTGTTTGCTCGTGTGGAAAAAACTAATTGGGGAGTCTTTATTGAGCAACCTGCTAAAGAAGCGTACGAACCGATTTATGCGCTGGCGAGGAACTTGGGGGGGGTTTTATTCCTAACCATTGCGGTGGTGACAATGCTTAGCATTGTCTTTGGACTAAGGCTGGTACGGCCAATTGAAGACCTTGAAGCTCAAGTCCAAAAAATCAGGGCAACAGGAGATTTACAGGCAGATATTTCTCATTCAACTCAAGACGAAATCGGTAGACTGGCCTACTCATTTAAACAACTTATGGCGATGTTGGATGAAAAAAATCAAAACATCAAATCAGAAAAGGAGCTTTTAAGAACGGTTGTCGATGGCATTGGCGCAGGCATGGTTTTGTTAAACTATCATAAGCAAATCATATGGTGGAATCCGACCTTTTCGAAATGGTTTGGAGAGAACAATTATTTAAATCTTTCCTGTGAAGACGTTATGCAGAGTGAAGAAGACGTTGATTGTTTGCTCCTCGAAAGCGGTCGTGTGAGCTCCTTTAATTTGAACGGGGAACGGAAATATCTCAGGCAGCTACACTATCAAATTCCCAGTGGAAATAGTGAAGGGGCGGAATACCTCGTCATACTGGAAGATGTCACCCAACAGGTTGAGATGGAGTCCAGAGTTATCGAAACAGATAAAATGGCTACTTTAGGGCTTTTGGCATCAGGGATTGCCCATGAAATCAATAATCCCCTGGCGATCGTTTCAGCCTACAGTGAGGATTTGCTGGATTGCTTAAATGAAAAACCGGATAAAGTCGATATTGACGAAATCAAGGAGAGTCTGCGAATTACATCTGAGCAAATTGTTCGCTGCAAACAAATTACAAATGGTCTTTTGCAATTTTCACGCAAACGCACCTATGAATATAATTTACTGGATATTGGGGTTTCCAGTTCTCAAATGATTAAGCTTTTAGAATATAAAGCGAAACAAAGATATATAACCCTTAAAAAGCGGCTGGATCCGGGTCTATATATTATGGGCAATGAAAATGAATGGCAGCAAGTGGTCTTAAATATAGTATCAAATGCTTTAGATGCTTCCCCAGCTAATGCCCTAATTGAAATAGAGACTTATCCCAGCGGTCAGAGTATTTACTTTGTTGTAAAAGACTATGGTCAAGGTATACCTCAAAATGAACTAAAGTATGTCTTGAATCCGTTCTTTACCACGAAACCTGTGGGCAAAGGGACCGGTCTTGGATTGTTTGTAAGTTACGGCATCGTACGACGTATGAATGGACGATTAAGTATAGAAAGTACAGAAGGTAAGGGGACTATCGTGAGTATTGCGTTGCCTGCTTATAAGGGGGGTTAAACAGTGATATATAAGCATCGAATCCTGATCCTGGATGATGAAGCTGAGTTGCGTTCCGTCATTAGCAAACGTTTAAGTCGTAAAGGGTATGAGGTTCTCGAAACAGGGACGATCGAAGATGCGCTTGCTCTTTTGCGGGCAAATCTTTTCGACGGGGTGCTGTTAGACCTAAAGTTGCCTGATGGCAATGGACTTGATTTCTTGGAACAAATAAAAGTTCAACAACCGGATGTGCAAATTATTATGCTGACCGGACATGGTACGATCGAATCCGCAATTGAGGCGATGAAGTTAGGCGCGTTTGATTACCTGACGAAACCTTGTAATTTATCCGAATTGGAAATTACCCTGCAAAAAGCCTGTGCGCAGCGCAAGCTGCTCGTGGAAAACACAGGACTTCGAGAAGTTCTTCACCGCCAAACCCCTGGATTAGAGATTATCGGGGAAAGTCCTTTACTGAAAGGCCTTTTGGCTATTACGAAGAAAGTTGCTCAAACGGATGAAACTGCTCTTATTAAGGGAGAAAGTGGGAGCGGGAAAGAACTCATCGCCCGGGCGGTGCATCTTTGGAGTCCGCGTGCCGACCGTGCCTATATCCCAATAAACTGCGGAGCAATTCCCGAGACTCTCTTTGAGAGTGAGCTTTTTGGTCATGAAAAAGGTGCTTTTACCGGAGCTGGAACTAAAAAGATAGGTCTTGTTGAAATGGCAGATCAAGGGACGCTGTTTTTAGATGAGATCGGAGAAATGCCGTTATCCATTCAAGTTAAACTCTTGCGATTTTTAGAAACCGGGGAATTCAGACGTGTTGGAGATAATCGGCTGCGTCAGGTTAATGTGCGAATTGTTGCGGCGTCCAATCGGGATTTGCAGAATGAGATGAATCTGGAACGGTTTCGCCAAGATTTGTTTTATCGTCTAAATGCTATTTCTTTAGACGTTCCATCCCTGCGCCAACGTAAGAGCGATATCCTTCTTCTGGCAGATTATTTTCTCAAGACATCCCCGGCCAATCAAGAAGATGGTTTCGATAAGTATGTGCTATCTGAGAAATCTAAAGAAATGTTGTTAGACTATGATTTTCCGGGGAATATTCGAGAACTTTCGCATTTAATTAAACGTGGTCAGATTTTGGCGACAGGTAATGTAATTCATCCTCAAGATATATGGCCTGAGAAATACCGGGAGGACTTAAAACAAGAGAGAGATCAGATTGAACAAGAAAAGGTATGCGACTCGGATTTTGTGAAAACCTTTATTCAAATTCAAAAGACCCAGGGTAATCCTAAGCTTGAAGAGGTGGAAAGACTATACATTCTTTCCGCTCTCAAATTAGTCGAGGGAAATAAAGCCCAGGCGGCAAAATTACTTGGCATCAGCGTACGAAACTTATATCGCAAAATAGAATCGTATGCTAGCAATGAAGTGACACAATGTCATGACATAATGTCATGGTGACATCTTGGCACGAGTGTGAACTGATAAATAGGTGATAAATAAGGATAATTATTGACCTAAAAAACGACTCTTCGAGTCGTTTTTCCTATATAACATGAAAACAAAATTTTACGTTCTAAAATGTCGAATAAATACCCAGACTCAGCTTCTGTGACGAAGTTTCAAGTTGAAAAATGAATAGTATCACTGAGATAAGGCAAGGTGCGAAGCAGTTGTAAGTGGAATTATAAAATTTTTCAATAGTACTTATGAAAAAATGGTATAAGACTTGCAATGAAATTTAGTGAAAGAAGTTACAATTAATTAAAATGGAAAGAGGGTGTTTTGTTAAAGTGAAAATGTTTAGTCAAGAATAAGAAAGAGAACGAAAATTTAAAGGAGGCATTTTTGTGAACGAGAGTACAGCTAGTAAATGGGCTAAAGTTATCCCCGGACTTCTATTTATGTTTATTATTGCCTTGCTAACCATGGGTACAAAAACATTCGGTGGTGAGTGGACCGGTATAGAGGGGTGGATAAAAACCAACTCCAACTTTTTGGGCAATGTATTGAAAATCAATCACGTTATCATTGTTATTATCATTGGTATGGTGATTCGAAATACCATTGGAATTCCTTCTTGGGCTCAGGCCGGTGTAAAAACATCCCGTATTTTTATTAAGATGGGTGTAATCCTGCTTGGATCGCTTTATAGCTTAACCGAATTGGCTACATTGGGTTCGACGTCTGTCTTACTCATTGCCACCTTTATGTTTTCAACAATTATTTTTACGATGTGGCTAGGTAAGAAATATAATATGCATCCCGGTTCCGCAGCTTGCCTGGCCGCCGGTGCCGGTGTATGCGGTGTTTCCGCTATCGTGGCAGTTGCTCCGGCTGTTAAGGCCCGAGGGGAAGACATTGCCTACTCCATTGCCACAATTCTTTCCTTTGGTATCGTTTGTTTATTTACCTTTCCTATTCTTGGTCACTTATTAGGATTAACCCCTGAGCAGTTCGGAATGTGGGCTGGCACAGGTATCTTAAACTCCGGGCAGGTATTAGCTGCAGCCCTGGCCTTTGACCCCGGTACTGCCGATGTTCCTTCCATCAGTTTAAAGGTGGGAGAGATTTACAACTTGACCCGTGTTGTGTTCCTGCCCCTGGTCGTTCTATTAATCACGATTCTTTATGCTCGTATGTCTGATGACAAAACCGTAGATACAACGGCTAATGCAGGGAAAACCTTCTTTAGCAAGTTTCCTTTATTCGTTCTTGGTTTTATCGCAACGGTTACATTAACGTCCTTTGGTGCTTTCGGCCCTACAAATCCTGTTTCCGCAGATCTGAAAGCATTTCGTGAAATTTATGGTTGGTTCTTCTCCATCGGTCTTACTGGCTTAGGTTTGCAAATTTCCTTTGCCGAAATGAGAAAAGCAGGAGGAACCCCGCTGGTTATCGGCTCTGTAGCAGGCTTTTTGAAGGCTGCACTTTCCTTAATCGTGGTTCTATGGCTCTTTTAATTAGAGTTTCTATTAAAGGGTTATAATCTAAGGAGGTAATGATATGTCAGAGAAAAAAGAAGAAAAGCAATTATCCCTATTTAGTAATGATAAACATGAGGATTTAGTAGCTATTTTTGGGGCAGCCCTTGTAATGATTCTAGTTTTGATTTTTTAGTAAGAAAGGGGTTTCCAATGAACGGTCAAATTCTATTGATTACCGATGGCTCACCTTCGGCAGATGCAGCCGTGCAAATGGCGACCGAGCTGTCCCTGGGTCTCAAGCAGCCTTTGCGAGCAGTCTTCATTTTAGATGAAGGGTGGAAAAACTTTCTCGGGGATGAATGGATCAATACGTCTTCGACGCGAATGAAATTTTTTCACTGGTTCGAGGATGGTCTTCATAAGCATTCTGAAGATGTACTGGCTGAGGTTGCAGAAAAGGTCAAGGAGAAGGGCGGACAAGTCGAGACTGAGATAAAGGTCGGGAAAACAGAGAAAGTCATTGTAGAACTGACCGCTGAACAGGAAACCGCCTTGCTGGTTTTGCCAAACCCTCATGCTACCGCTCCGGCGGCCACTGCAGGTCTTCGATATAATCTCAATTCTTTAAGCAAAAAGGTGAAATGCCCTATTTATATTGGTCCCCAATAATCAAAACGCTCCAAGCATTATCTATCGTTCAACTCCCACAGCTATAAGTGGGAGTTGAATCCTTGATGAGCATAACGATCAAAAATAAGCTTCCTCTTAGCAATGCTAATTGAGAGGAAGCTTATTTTAATACTCTGAAAAACTGAAGACACGATGATAGACCTGCAGGAGAATCCCCAGACCCGCAAGCAGGGCAGCTTCGCCCACAGAAGCGAACCCATTGCATGGAGAGGCGATAAAAGCCCACAAGACGGTGCGGGGAGACGGAGCCACGGGTTCACATCAGGTATTACCCGGAGGTTTGGCACGAAAGTGTCCGGTACGATAGTCTCCGGCGGAGAGTATCGCCGAAGCTGTGATCCCTTAAGGAATCCTCACCGGCGTAGGATACAGTTTCGCCGAAGCGGCTATCTCCAAAGAATACTTATCCGCTGAAGGTAGCTCCCGCGCCGGCGAGTGGGCGAGCCTCGGAATGCTGCGGTACACGAAGACACTGTCTTCGCACGGATTACCCTTCTCGCAGACACTGTCTTCGCACGAATTAACTAATCTTGCACGGATGTGGACGAAGCTGCCCGACCCGGACACAGCTCCTTTTCATCCTCATGCTGGTGCCGCGTCAGCGGCATGGGCAGCTATCCTGAAAATAAACTTAATACCTGCGAAGACAGTATCTTCGCAGGTACAGCCAAATTTTCTTCACCTGGGTGAGAAATTAAACTGAGTGTTTATCCGAGACCCGATTTAAAACCGCTCCTTGAGGAGGAGGCGACTTGAGAAGGTTATGGTTCCTTAAAGCGAATACGACGAGTTTTCGCGTGATTCTTTCTTGGATAGACGACGGCGCGAGAAGGTTTAATCGTTCCATGTAGGGATAAGCAGATTCTGGGATCGGTCTAAGAAATTCCTGCAGCAACCCTGTAACCATCTTAAGACGGTTGCCAGTGCTGAGCCTCTTCAAACCCTTCAAAGCTCCCCCCAGAGCAATTTCAATCTCCGTCAAATCTGTTCCGAAAGGAAAGGGTCGGAAAACTCCGTGGGTTTGTTGATAGGGTTTTAGCAGAGAAGTGATCTTTTCCGGGTAATTATGCCGGTATTCTTCTGGGATCTCATAGTCTAAAGGTATTTTACCCGCTTTTTTTGCCTGATCCAAGAGCTGTTTTTGAAATCGGGAATCAGCGACGTTGATGATTTCAGCGATAACTTGCTTTTCTGGCTTGCTGCGAACATCGGCAATCCCATACTCTGTAACAATGATATCTCTCAGATGTTTGGGTATAGAGCAATGACCATAGCTGAACACAATATTAGACTTAAGGGTTTTACCGGAACCTTTTGTGCTTTTAATCATTATGATAACCCGGGCATCCGGCAGAGCGTGCCCCATAGCCACGAAATTATACTGACCGCCAATTCCGCTGATAATCCGGCCATCCTCAAGCTGATCAGAAGCAATCGAGCCTAGAACACTGGCTACCATTCCGGTATTAACAAATCTCGCGTCTTTCCGCTGCAGGGTTCTTAGCTCTTCTCCGCCATAAAGCTGATTAACCTTTTGCACGCCGGACATACCAAAGAGTTTTCGTTCTTCTTCGCTCATGTCATTGAGAGCTTGATAAAAAGCTTTTGGGCCGACAAAGAAAGCACCAAGGATAACCTGACCGCCCAGCAGCTCTTTGCCAAGCAACTTTCGAATCTCCAGGAGATTTTGTTCATTGTTCATATCCCCGGAGTATTTTGTTCCTCCATCCAGAATGCAGCCTGATTCATAGGAGAGTCCCTTTTTTAAGATTCCAGATTCAGTAAGAAATGTGAAGTCTTCTTCGCTTAGTTTGGAATGAATTGCTTTCATTTCAATAAGTTGATCTATGATGTCTAAAGGAATGTTATCTGGCGCGAGTCTTCCTTCATTAATAAGTTTCATTAAGGGGATGCTTTCAAAGACTTTTCGTTTTAGAATTTTACTTTTATACATTTGCATGAAGGCATCAACAAACATTTCAGAGGAGCCATACAGTCCTTTCTCAAAAACTCCTGTATCTCCCCAGGCGGCGATTAGTTTTTCATAGCGCTTCATGATACCGGACTTTTCCAAGATTTCTTGATATAAATCGTTATGTTCATTACGCAGAATAAGTCCTGATACAATAGCATCGCCCAAAGCGCCGATTCCTACCTGTATGGTGCCCCCGTCTTTGATCAAGGTGCTGACATTGATTCCGATCATGTGATCACTCAGGGCAACGGGATCTTTAGGAGGGCAGAACAATTCATAATCATATTGTGACCCTTGAAGAATAATGTCATAAGTATCCGCCTCTACAACGGCATCTCCATACATAAAGGGCATGTTTTTGTTTGCCTCTCCTATGATAGCAACTTTTTTTCCCTGGGCTCTTAACTCTTTAAAGTTTTTACAAGCCTCAAGACAGACATCCGGATTACATCCCATTGAGTACATTGTTCTTCCATTGATTTCCTGATAACCAATCAACTGACCAAAAACATTAGCTCCCAAGGCCTCAGCATCACGATTGGCATGGGTGTAGTTGGTGGCTAAATGATTTTGTTGGGCTTCGGGGAAGGAAAGATATCCTCCCGCTTTACAGAAGAATTCAAGCACTTCAACATTTTTAGAGAGTTTGCCGGCTCTGAAATCAAGCATAAAATCGAATTCCGGAACACCGGCAAAGATCCTATCTGACAGAGGGCCTAAAAATCGCTTTTCCAGGTCGCTGTGACCTTTAGGCTTTTCAAGGGTGAGAGCGGTGATGACTCTAAGCCTTATTTCAGGGTCTTCTTTTGCCCGGCGGTAGAGTTCATTCATAAAGAGTACAGGTTTGCCTAAGGCTAGGGTCATGGTAAAGACTATATCCTTACCAACGTATTGAATAACTTCATCGACACATTTTTTGACGTCAGTATAGATTGCCCCTGATTTTTTATTCATAGCTTCGCCTGCCATTCATTAAATTTTATTAAACAACAAAAAGGTTGCTAAAAATAAGTGAATGAAGGTTCATTTACTGAATTTTACCATGGATTTAGATATTTTACAATAATCAAAATTTTTATATTAGTTAGATAAGTTGAGTTAAAGAGGGGCCCCTATAGTACAGATGTTAAATTATCTGTACTATAGGGGCTCTTTTTAGATGAGTGATATTGAGTGATAGGCAGTCTAGAATTTGGCTCTGATAGTTTCGTAAATCCTCGGATCCTCAGCACCTAGATGCCAGATACAGATCCCGCGCAGATCATATTTGTTTACCAGGTCTAAAAGTGTGCCGAAATAAAGTGCATCCACAAACCAGACTTCATGATGAACTCCGCTGGCATTGATGTAGGTATAGTGCGGACCCAGCAAAGTATCTGAAATAATTGGAACATTATACTGGTTGGCTCTCGCAACAGCAGTGGCATAGGTAACACTGGTTGCAGTTTGATCTTGCGGCCAATCGTAACCATAGACCGGGACACCGAGTTCTATCTTATTTCTGGGAATGGTTGAGACAGCATAGGCCAGGACCGCATCAACCCAATCAGCCGGGGCAATCGAGCCTGGGCCGCTGCCTTGCCAGTGGAAGTCATACCCCATTACCCGGACGACGTCAGCTGCTTGCCCGATTCCTGCATAATCATGCGCCTCGGAGCCGCTCCAGGCTCCCGTTGAATCCGTCTTAGCATGAACACTTACGATGAGCAGTTTGCCTAAGGCAGAAAGAGCAGCCTTGAGTTCTTGTACAAAGACGACAAACAGTTCGCGGTCCCGGACATACAAATTCTCATAATTAATATCGATTCCGGGATAATTCATTTGGAGTAATTTATTGACGATGTTTTGAACGTGTCTTTGGCGAAGAAGGGGGTTATTGAGAACGGTCGAGATAAGATCACTGTCAAAACTATTGGTTATAAGAGGGAAGACCTTGATGCCGCGGGAAGTAGTGTAGGAAAGAAGGGTGCTGTCTTCTGCGTTAGGAAGATTTAAGACCTCACCAGAGGGTGTCATTACATACCAAAAGGGAGAGATTGAACGAAATATCTCCGGATGGTTTTGAACGGATTGAAAAGCCAAAGATTGGACCCAATATGGAAGCCATCCTGTTACGACCCGTGTAAGACCTGGCTCCGGTCCAGGCCCAGGGAGGGGAATCCTAATTTGTTGGCCGATTTGTAATTGATTGGGGTCGATCCCAAGGTTTGCAGCTAACAAACTTGATAAACTGATTTGAAATCTCAAGGCAATTTTATAGAAAGTGTCACCCGCTTGAATTGTGTACATTTGGTAGCCTGGTTGTTGACTTTGAAGAGCTCCCCAAGTTAGGGGTCCGACAATTCCGTCTGCGGCTAATCCGTGATCCCTTTGGAACTGAAGGACAGCCTGTTCCGTCCTGGCTCCAAAAATGCCGTCGATCGGTCCCGGGTTGTAACCCCATTTCAGTAACAGTTTTTGAAGCTCTCTGACTTCGTTTCCCCGAGATCCTCGTCGTAAGGTTGGCAATATCGTCACCTCTTTCATCTGAAATTAAAAGTCACTTAGCTGGGATTTTATTATTTTATGCACCTTTTAGAGTTCGTGATTACCCGATTTATTTGATTTCCCTTAACCGTGGACAATTTACATTGTTTCTCTATCCAACATATGCTAGAAAAAAAGAGGAGGGCTTTGACTTGCACAACATACAATCGCAGTGTCCCTTATTAAAAATGGGTTCCTCCGGCGCCAGCGTTAAACGATTACAAAGAAAATTAGCATCAGCCGGTTTTAACCCTGGGAAAATTGATGGAATCTTTGGTTCAAATACCAGAGCAGCTGTTCTTGCTTTTCAAAGAAGCAAAGGGTTGGCGCAGGATGGGATCGTCGGGGTAAGAACCTGGACGGCACTAGGCGTAAATTGTCATACCCCAACCCCGCCGCCGGGTAATCATTGTCCGACTCTCCGACAAGGAAGTACCGGACCAGCAGTTTCAGATCTTCAGAGACGATTGAAAAACAGGGGATTCTATAAAGGAAATATTGATGGTATCTTTGGGCCACTTACCAGGTCAGCTGTCGTTGCCTTCCAAGGAAGCATGGGTCTGGTACAGGATGGAATCGTCGGGATAAGAACCTGGACAGCATTAGGCGTAAATTGCCATACCTCAGCTCCACCATCGCCGCCACCACCGCGACCGCAACCTCCGGCAAATTATTGCCCGACACTTCAACAAGGGAGTACCGGACCAGCAGTAGTCCGGCTACAAGAACTATTGAAATCGAGAGGATTCTATACGGGAAATATTGATGGAATTTTTGGGCCTATTACCAGAGCAGCTGTTGTTGCCTTTCAAGGGAGCATGGGTCTGGTGCAGGATGGAATTGTCGGAATAAGAACCTGGACAGCACTAGGCGTAAATTGTCATACCCCAACTCCGCCACCACCACCGCCGCCGCCAGTCAATCACTGTCCGACCCTTCAGCAAGGGAGCACCGGGCCAGCTGTAGTCAATCTACAAGGGCTTTTGAAAGCCAGAGGATTCTATGCAGGAAATATCGATGGGATTTTCGGGCCTGTTACCAGAGCGGGTGTCGTTGCCTTCCAGGGGAGCATGGGTCTATTACAAGATGGGATTGTCGGAATAAAAACCTGGACAGCACTAGGCGTAAATTGTCATACTCCAACTCCGCCACCCCCACCCCCTCCGCCGGTCAATCACTGTCCCATCCTCCAGCAAGGGAGCACAGGGCCGGCTGTAGTAACCCTGCAGGAACTCCTGACAGTAAAATGTTTCTATACAGGTTGTATTGATGGGATCTTTGGACCTGTTACCAGAGCGGCTGTTTGTGCTTTCCAAGAGTGCATGGGGCTTGTGCCGGATGGGATTGTCAATATACAAACCTGGACTGCTTTGGGCGTAAATTGCTGTTAAAGTCGGCATAGATTATCAGAGCTATTAAAACAACCCCCAATCCTTTAACCAAGGTTTGGGGGTCTTCATTTAGAGACTCCTTAATTAGTTTGATTTTGGTCTTTAATTGCTAATGGAGCTTCATTCTTACGAGCTGCCAATCATTCGATGTTCTCCTTCGTTGGCTTAGAGCCTGAAAGAGAAGGTGTCTAACATTTGCATACAATCGTTCACTAAATCAATTAAATGAACACATCCTTGCCCATTGCCCAAAATGCTTGCCAGTTCTTTTTTAACCATCCCCTTTAGCTTGATGCCTTCCAGATTTACTAGTAAAGAGGCTGTCTCACGGCAAATTATGTCTGGGCTACGCAAAAGAACCCCATCCGCCTCTTTAACTATAAATTCATCATCTATCCTAAGACTTACATTAACCTCATGGAATGAGTCGCTTAAATTCCCAGTTAATAAGTATTGATTCTCTCCCAACTCAAAGAGGCTTTGGGTTTTGAAACGTACAAACAAGTTGCCGGTTCGTTTACTTCCCCCAATATATTCATACCAATCCTTGGCGACCTGGTCTAAGTTGCTGTAATATCTGCAGGAACCGGCATAGAAGTCAGACCATTTCTTTGTATAGTCATCCTCTGAATTGTAGCCCCGCTCGCTTAGAAGAAAGGTTTCTGCCTGAATAATCCCTTTGACGGTTTCGGAAAACAGAGCAGCCGCAAGAGGATCTTTGAGGAATGCTCCTGCCTCTTTAAGAGCTGGGCCGGAACTGAAGTAGGCTTCTGTACCTTGCAGAGGTGTGACCTGACGGGTTTGGGCGGGGATTGGATTTGAAGATCTCTGTTCTTCCCACCAGGCCTCATTAATAATAAATGAATGAACATCAACCAAAAGATATGCTGCAGCTTCACGAAAAGTATCTACATAACTTGTTTTTCCCGTAAGCTCTCCATTGCCGCTGCGTCGTACTTCCGTATACCAATTGCGCTGAGCGATATTTTTCATAAAGTGCCTCCTGCTTAGTGCTTATTAATCAGATTATTCTGTATTAATGGGTTAAATCCTTCTGTTTTGACATATTTTTAGCAGCATTTTGGTTTATTGTTGCAGGAGATTTCCCTGTATTTGTATAATAAAGGATGGATTGGAGTTAACCTTGTGACAAGAGTTCATCTGTGCATAAGGCAGCTGAGTTCTTGAATTATTTGTTAGAGAGGGGCTTAGAAAAATGCGTTACGAAGGAACTGTTTATCGTCCGCCCAGTGAAGCCGAAAGTTTACTGATTCAAGCAACCATCGGCTGCCCTCATAATAAATGCACTTTTTGCGGTATGTATCGAGAAACAAAGTTTCGTATCCGGTCAGTATCAGATATTAAAGAGGACCTCCAAGCAGCCCGAAATTATTATGGCGAGAACGTTCAGTCGATCTTTTTTCCCGATGGGAACACGATCTTAATGAAGACGGACCAGCTTGTGGAAATCCTGAACTATGCTCAAGAATTGTTTCCTTTCTTGAAACGCATGACAGTTTATGGCTCTGCCAAATATCTCAAATTGAAAAGTTCAGCCGAGCTTCGCCGTCTGAAGGAGGCAGGTTTAGCCCGCATACACTCCGGAATGGAAAGCGGGGATGACGAGGTTTTGCGAAGAATTAATAAAGGGTTCACATCTTCAGAAATGATTGAACAAGGTCTCAAGGTGAAAGGAGCAGGTATTGAACTGAGTGAATATATTCTCATTGGGATTGGCGGACGTGAGCGCACCCAAGAACATGCTATAGAAAGCGCTCGGGTACTAAACGCTTTTACCCCAGACTTTGTTAGATTGCGTACGTTTGTCCCGTTGAGGGGAACTCCGTTATATGAGGATTATCAACAGGGGCACTTCCAATTACTTAGCCCTCATGAAGCTTTAAAAGAAACTCATCTCCTAGTTGAAAACTTAGAGGGGCCTTTTGAACTGCTCAGTGACCATTACTTGAATTTTGCTTGGGTTAATGGAACTATCCCTGAAGATAAGCCTCAAATATTAGAGTTGCTCAAGCAACGTTTATGTATTCCGGAAGATCAATTCAGACAGGCGGATTCAGGCAGCCTTTAAAGCGGCCTTACAATAATGCCGCTGGGTTACCCGGGAAGGAGTAAGGCTGCGATGAACTTAAGCCAGAAGATCTGCTTGTTGCGGTCACACAGGAGCCTGCGGAAGATAGGTCAGGTGTCGTTAATGTCCGGAAATCAGCGATCAATGTCCGGCTAACGGAATTGGAAAAACCTCTACAGATGCCTGTAGAGGTTTTTGGGCTTTAAGTCAACCATAAAAACTTAATAATCCTATAATTTGTAGATTCAGGTATCGGGCATGAGTGCGAGGCCATATTTGTTAAAGGTTCAACTCCCGGAAGAGCCGGTATTAATCTCTAAATTTGTCTTGACAATGGGGGGCCACACTTCTATTTGCTTAGCCAGGTTCTGAAGCAGGGTATGCAATTTCTCCCTGTAATTTTCCTTGATCTCAGGATCGATCCTGTTTAAGGCGGAGAGGATTTGTGAAAGCTCGTTGAAAGCATTGAGAATGACATCCCGGTGAATGGTGAATTGTGCATCAGCCTTCGAGATGGGGGATTGGCTTTTTTCAGCTTGAAGCTTATTTTCCAGTTCGGCGGTCTCTTTGGCGGAGGGGACCTCTTCCTTGGCTGCTGCTTCCAGTTCTTTTAGCGTCGACGTGACTTTTTCTTGTTCAGCCACGTAGTTCGCTTGGCAGTCCTCCACCTGTTTTTTGAGACGTTTGGCTTGATCGGTTAATTGAGTGATTTCGCTGCTTTTCGCGTCCAGATCCTTTTGGAGGGCATTCTTATCCTCAATGGCTTGGTCTCTGTCCTTGACCGCCTGCTGCAGTTCCGATTTAGTCATACTCTCGATATCATGCTTTTCGATAAATTCCTCCCGCTCCTCTTCCGGGATTCTAAGGAGGATGATCGCCTGGGTGTAGGTCAAATGCGTCACCAGTGACGCATTTGAGCCGTCGTTACTGTCGAGAGAAGCCAGCTGCTTCTTTCCATACTCTTGGAAGAGCTGTATCAGCCTTTGGGCCGTACGCTGGGAGTAACTGACGGATTCCTTCAGCCAATCTCCCCATTCCCCATGGGGGAACAGATCCTTGGCTTCCTTTAGACGCCGGCCTATCTCAATGGCGTTGGCAAGCAGGACTCTGGAAGTCTGATGTTTAATAGTATTGATTTCAGCCGCGATAACCAGCGGTGTGCGTTTGGAGATTACATTGTTCATGTTTTCGGCCCGTCCTTTTTTGGAACTTTATTGATAGAATATGTGGCCGGGCCTGTGGAGGTGAAGATTTCTGACAAGGTTTAAAGGATCAATTCCACTTTAGAAGAAAAAGGGCAAGGGCCATGGACCCCCTGGCAAATGTTTTGCCGGGTCAATGAACATGCACCGGGTTAGTTTGTTTGGGTATTCATGATATTTAAATGATATTCTTGTAAAGAATTTAAGGGGGCGGAACTTTTTTCACTATAGGCTGCAATCCCTTTAGCACTTGCTAAGGCTGCCGCCATGGTGGTAATATACGGAACTTTATATTTAATAGCGGCCTTGCGGATATAGGAGTCATCATACTGACTGCGTTTTCCGAAGGGAGTATTGATCACTAAATTGATTTCCTGATTTGTAATACCATCAACTATATTTGGGCGTCCCTCATGTAACTTTTTGATTGCTTCGGAAGCAATCCCATTTTCTCTAAGAAATTTATGGGTTCCATCGGTTGCTTTGATTTTGAAGCCCAGCTTGACAAATGCCTGGGCAGCTTCCAGCGCTGCTGGTTTATCTTGATCTGTCACACTAAGCAGAACCCTTCCGGATGTGGGAAGAGGAGATTGGATAGCCTCCTGTGCTTTATAGTAAGCAAGCCCAAAGGAATCGGCAATTCCTAATACTTCGCCGGTAGAACGCATCTCCGGTCCCAGAATGGGGTCGACTTCTGAAAACATGTTAAAGGGGAAGACCGCTTCTTTGACTCCAAAATGAGGGATCTCTTTAGCGGTTAGACTACTGACAGGAGATTCATTGCCGGTAAGGGAGGCTAACATAATTTCAGTGGCGATTCTGGCCATCGAAACATTACAGATCTTAGAAACAAGCGGAACCGTCCGTGAAGCTCTCGGATTGGCTTCCAGAACATAAACCCGGTCGTCAGCAATGGCGTATTGCATATTCATTAGTCCAATCACGTTCAGCTCTTGGGCAATCTTCTGAGTATAGCTTACGATAGTATCAATATGCCGGGCGGGAATACTAATCGGTGGAATCACACAGGCTGAGTCTCCGGAGTGGATTCCAGCGAGTTCAATATGCTCCATAACCGTCGGAACGAAAGCATTGGTTCCGTCCGCAATGGCGTCTGCTTCAGCTTCGATTGCGTTATTCAAGAAGCGATCGATCAGAATCGGTCTTTCCGGAGTAACTCCGATGGCTGCATCCATGTACTGACGAAGCATTCCTTCATCGTGTACAATTTCCATCCCGCGACCACCTAAAACATAAGATGGACGAACCATCAAAGGATAGCCAATTTGGTCGGCAATGGTCAAGGCTTCCTCAAGATTGACCGCCATATCAGATTCGGGCATAGGAATATCCAACTTCTCCATAATCTGACGGAAGCGATCACGATCTTCGGCAAGGTCAATCGTATCAGGTGTCGTGCCGAGAATTTTCACTCCGGCTTGGGCCAGTTCGGCTGCGATATTCAAGGGGGTCTGTCCTCCAAACTGAACAATAACTCCCAGCGGTTTTTCCTTTTCGTAGATGCTTAAGACATCTTCGACTGTGAGAGGTTCAAAGTACAGCTTATCAGATGTGTCATAGTCGGTAGAAACCGTTTCCGGATTACAGTTGACGATAACTGTTTCATACCCTAAATCACGCAGGGCGAAAGCGGCGTGCACACAGCAGTAATCAAACTCAATCCCCTGGCCAATCCGGTTTGGTCCGCCGCCCAGAATCATGACTTTCCGGCGATCCGTATTTTTAGTCTGATCCGGAGCGTTGTAGGTAGAGTAATAGTAGGAAGCATTTTCGACACCGCTTACGGGGACGGCTTCCCATCCTTCGACGATGCCTAAGGCGGTTCTGCGTTCACGGATGTCTGTTTCGGGCGTTGTTAAGAGCAGCGCTAAATACCGGTCGGCAAAACCATCCTTTTTAGCCTGGATCAGCAGTTCATCAGGCAGGTATCCTCCTTTATACTGGAGAAGTTTTTCTTCCAGGGTAACAAGCTCTTTCATTTGCTCAAGGAACCAATGTTTAATATGGGTTAACTTGTGAAGCTGTTCGATGTCCGCACCCTTGCGTAAAGCCTCATAAAGGATAAACTGACGTTCGCTCGTTGGCTCCGCCAAGAGTGCCAGCAATTCTTCCAAGGATCTCAGGTTAAAGTCTTTGGCAAAGCCCAGACCGTACCGATTAGTTTCAAGGGAGCGAATAGCTTTATGAAAGGCTTCTTTATAGTTCTTGCCAATGCTCATTACTTCGCCGACAGCGCGCATTTGTGTTCCCAGTTTATCTTCAGAGCCGGGAAACTTTTCAAAGGCCCAGCGGGCAAATTTTATGACGACATAATCTCCTGATGGGGTGTATTTATCCAGGGTTCCTTCCCGCCAGTAGGGAATTTCATCAAGGGTTAAGCCGACTGCCAACATCGCTGAAATCAAAGCGATGGGAAAGCCGGTGGCTTTGGATGCTAAAGCGGAGGAACGGGAGGTACGGGGATTAATTTCTATAATAACAACTCTGCCGGTTTTAGGATCATGGGCAAATTGTACATTCGTCCCGCCGATGACTTCGATTGCTTCGACAATGGCATAGGCATAGTTTTGCAAACGTTGTTGAAGTTCAGGGCTGATCGTCAGCATTGGTGCCGAACAAAAGGAATCCCCAGTATGCACACCCATGGGATCAATGTTTTCAATGAAGCAGATGGTCAGCAACTGATTTTTAGAATCCCGAACGACTTCTAATTCCAGCTCTTCCCAACCCAGCACGGATTCCTCAACAAGGATTTGACCAACCATACTGGCGGCAATTCCCCGGTTGGCAATGGTTCTTAACTCTTCCAGATTATAGACCAGCCCCCCACCTGTGCCTCCCATCGTGTATGCGGGACGGATAACGACGGGATAGCCCAGTTCTTGGGCAATCATTTCCGCTTCTTTAACACTGTAAGCTGGTTTACTGCGGGGCATTTCAATCCCCAACTGGGTCATCGTCTCTTTGAAAGCGATGCGGTCTTCACCCCGTTCAATGGCGTCTACTTGAACCCCGATGACTTTGACAGCGTATTTTTCTAAAATACCGGCTTTATGCAGTTCGGAACATAAGTTAAGAGCGGACTGACCACCTAAATTCGGAAGCAGTGCGTCAGGGCGTTCTTTGGCGATAATCTCGGAAAGACGTTTCACATTTAAGGGTTCTATGTAGGTTGTATCTGCCATTTCTGGGTCGGTCATGATCGTTGCAGGATTTGAATTGACCAGGACAATCTCATATCCCAATTTTCTCAAAGCCTTGCAAGCCTGGGTTCCGGAATAGTCAAATTCACACGCTTGCCCAATCATAATCGGACCTGAACCGATAATTAATATTTTATGGATGTCAGTTCGGATTGGCATAATTCTCCTCCTCTATATATACTGAGCTATTTTTACTAAATAAAGGCAGCAAAGTAATTATATCAGAAAGAATGCAAATTTATAAGTACTAACGAATAATTATGCAGATCAATAACGCCTTCTAAAGGTATTTTTTATAGGTATAAAATCAGAGTGTGCGGAAAATTTATTAATCGTTGTCAAATGGTGATATAGAAGACAGGAAGCATGTTCGCTTCCTGCCTTTCCTCATTACGACTCTTTAATAAGTATTTTTGTAATCTCCGCGATATATAAAGTATGGTAATCAACCTCAGGATACCATTTTTCATTCAGTTCGGGAGTGATGAAACACTCAGGTTTATAGTCTTGAGCGTATAGTTTCTTGCAGAGAACGGCGATATTAGCTTCTTCAAAATACGGTATACTCTCACTATGGAGGACAGTTAACTTGGAGTTTGTGATTTTATCTTCATCTCTGCCGGATTTGGTCCCAAGATAAGTCAGTGTAGTTTTAAAGCTGTTATCCAGAAAGGAGAGTGAAAATGTATCCGACTGGTCAACAAACTCCTTAGTGTAACGTTGGGGGCGGAGGACAATATAAGCAACATTCTTTCCCCACATTACGCCAAAACCGCCCCAAGAGGCCGTCATGGTATTCATTTTCCCATCCTTTTCAGCAGTAATAAGCATCCAATCTTTACCTATCAGTTTAAATGGACTCTGTTCAAAAAGCTCAGGATTAATTTCGGTAAAATTCGGCATTACCATTGTCCCCCTCAAAATAAATTTTTGAATTTGAAAAGTTTAATTATGTACTAAATACCAACTCCTAGAACTTGAATGAAACCAGATTAACATCCCGTGAGACTATTGAGCCTCTTATATCATACCAAATTATTCTGCCAGTATTACAGTAGGTATAAGGTATTTATTTTTTATAATTTTTTAATGGAATAAGATGTTAAAATGATTGACAAATAAAGTTGCTGTACCTACAATTGTTGTAACAATATTACATTATGCATAGCTATAGAACAAACTATTATGAAGGAAGTGTTGAAATTGAAAAGTAAGATCGCCCAGGCTATTAAACTTAAAACACAACCTGTAGCAGTATTTCGGACGGATCAAAAACCTGAGGGAGCCCTACAATTTCAGGAGGGAAAGTGGGGCTGTGTTATATCGATGTTAAATGCCGCAACTAAGGGGCGGAGCGCAGTGTTTGATGCTAAAACCACTGGGTGCGGAGGCGGCTCCGTTGGTCTGGGATTTAATCAGTTCGGCTTAGGATATATAGAGTATTTTTTGTCTACTGGCGGGGTAGGTAATAAGGAAGGAGAATATTACAAAAAGAATCCTGAAGTGGCCGCTAAGTTTGCTACAGGGCTGCCGGTTGTGGCTGCCAAGACGTATATTGTCTTTAAACCATTGGAAGAATTAGCAGAGGATGAAACGCCGGAGGTTATCGTTTTTCTGGCCAATGCTGATCAAATATCGGCCCTGGTGGTTTTGGCCAATTATGACAAACCAAGCCAGGATAATGTTAAAGTAGACTTTGGAGCCGGCTGTCATCAATCTATACTTTATGCGCTGGATCAAGTGGAGGAGGAAAATCCCAAATGTTCTATTGGGCTGACTGATCCCTCGGCACGTAAATTTATCGATAAAGATATCCTGTCGTTTAGTCTCACTTACAAACGTTTTTTAGAGTTGGAAGAGCAAGCGGAAGAAAGCTTTTTGACGAAAGAAACCTGGCTGAAGGTTGCGGAAAGGATCTAGCCTTGGAGTAAAGGGGCTATTACCCCTTTCGTCCTACTCCAGGCGGGTTGAAAATCAGGCAATTAATGTCCTTAGATGTCTAGGGTTAAGAAGGGATATATATGAAAGATTTTGATATAAATGATTCTTTGGGGTTTATAGTTGCAAAAACAAACTATTACATGAAAACTTATTTTAGCAAGTCAATAAAAGACCACGACTTAAACGTTACGACAGAACAATGGGCCATTCTAAATGCGGTGTATCACAATCCGGGAGCCTCACAAACTGATTTAGCCCGTGCTTGTCTTAAAGATAAGACAAACGTAACACGAATTTTGGACTTGTTAGTCAAAAAAGGCTATGTTATTAGAAATATTGATATGAATGATCGCAGAGTCTATAGCATTACCCTTACGGAGTTAGGGGAAAAGGTCCTGGAACAGCTGATTGAACTATCTGATGATGCTAATAAGGTGTTTGCTTCTGATTTAAATAAAGATGACTATCAAGAACTTCTCAGATCTTTGAAAACGATTTCCTCCACGCTGGAAAAGCTAATATAATATCGCATCAAAACTAAGTTGAACAAAGTGCTTTGGCGTATTATGCCGGGCATTTTGTTCAACTTTTTTGTATCTGATCCTTGGACAGTGAGCTCCATCATCGAAAGCTGAACATCACGACTTCGATGACCGAAGTTTCCGGTGTCAATACAATACTGTGGACTTTAAGGTAAGATAGGAAAAGGTTCTATAATATTGATAAACAATATCTATGCTGAGATTGCAGATATATATGTTAAAAAGACTCAATGTTTTCAGAATTGCAATAATAATGACTTAACTATTGCCCGAAAAGGTGTATTATAGAACTAATAAGAAAAAGGAGGGGGATTATATGAAAGAGAAACTCGGATCAGTGGAGGAGAGAGAACTATTTTTCCCTCCTAAGGAATTTTGCTCAAAAGCCGTCATTCAAAACCCTGAGATTCATGAGCTAGGGCAAGATCGAGAGGGGTTTTGGAACGAACAAGGGAAACGATTGAATTGGTTTGAGCCTTGGGATACTGTTTTTGAGTGGGATTATCCATTTGCCAAGTGGTATGGCGGCGGAAAGTTAAATGCAGCTTATAATTGCTTGGATCGTCATCTGGAAGGGGCACGCCGGAACAAGGCAGCTTTAATATTTGAAGGAGAGTCGGGAGATCGGCGAGTTCTCACTTATCAGGATCTTTATCGTGAAGTTTCCCAGTTTGCGAATCTCCTAAAGTCTCTTGATGTGGAAAAAGGAGACCGAGTGACAATCTATATGCCCATGATTCCGGAGACAGTTATCGCGATGCTCGCCTGTGCCAGAATAGGCGCTGCGCACTGCGTTGTATTCGGTGGATTCAGTGCAGAAGCTTTGAAAGATAGAATTCAGGACTCACAGTCAAAGGTTGTCATAACGACAGATGGGAGTTATCGACGGGGAAATACTATCCCTTTGAAAGCCAATGTGGATCAAGCGCTGCCCTCAATAACTTGTATTAATAATTGTGTAGAAAGTGTCATTGTCGTGAAGCGGACCGGTCAGACAGTAAACATGATCGAAGGACGAGATATCTGGTATCACGAGGCTATAAAGAATGCTTCGATTCATTGTCCAGCCGAGCCTATGGAAGCGGACGATATGCTTTTCATTCTTTACACCAGTGGAACCACCGGCAAACCCAAAGGAGTTGTCCATAGGGTAGGGGGTTATATGGTAGGAGTATCCACAACCCATGAATGGATATTTGATCTCAAAGAAGAGGATGTTTATTGGTGTACAGCGGATGTTGGCTGGATTACAGGACATAGTTATTTGGTGTATGGGCCATTGTCGAATGGGGCAACAATCGTTCTGTATGAAGGAGCCCCGGATTATCCGGAAAAGGATCGCTATTGGGAGATCGTTGAGAAAAATAGAGTCACGATTTTATATACTGCCCCAACTGCCATTCGTACGTTTATGAAATGGGGAGAAAGCTATCCTTTAAGTAAGGATATTTCAAGTTTGCGGCTCTTGGGCTCAGTTGGTGAACCGATTAATCCGGAAGCCTGGATGTGGTACTACAAACACATTGGAGGAGAACGCTGTCCCATAGTAGATACCTGGTGGCAAACAGAAACAGGTATGATTATGATGGCACCCGTTCCAGGGATCACTGCTCTCAAGCCCGGATCATGTACGAAACCATTCCCTGGGGTCCATATAGAAATCGTGAATCCTATGGGTGATCCTGTCCCAAAAGGTGAGAGTGGTTATTTAGTGATTCGTGAGCCCTGGCCGGCGATGCTTAAAACGGTCTATGGTGATGACAAACGTTATGCGGATACCTATTGGAGCCAATTTTCAGGGGCTTATTTTACCGGGGATGAAGCAAAATGGGATGACGATGGATATTTTTGGGTGACCGGCCGCGTGGATGATGTCATCAATGTCTCGGGGCATCGGATTGGAACGGCAGAAGTAGAAGGAGCTTTGACAGATCATCCCTTAGTTGCTGAAGCAGCGTGTGTCGGCAGAACACACGAGGTAAAGGGTCAGGCAGTGTTTGCCTTTGTCAGCTTAAAAGAAGGAATTTCAGCCTATGAGGGGCTGATTAACGAACTAAAAACCCATGTCGTCCAAAAAATCGGCTCACTGGCACGGCCGGATGACATTTTTTTGAGTACTGAATTACCCAAGACCCGAAGTGGAAAGATTATGAGACGCCTTCTCAAGGACATCGCAGAGGGCCGGGAAATAGGGGATACCAGCACTCTGGCAGATGCTGCTGTGCTCAATTTTCTTAAAGAGAATATGGACGCACAAAAAGCCAAATCTAAGCGCTATATGGTTTCAATTCCTGACAATGCCACGTTTAATCGCAGTAAGGATGAATTTTATGACGGGTATAGTTATACAGTATGGTACTGTACACCTCCTAAGGATGGATCCCGTCACCCAGTTACACATTTTTATTGCTTCCAGTGGATTGAAAGACTTAAATCGGTGGCAGAAGTTGCCTTGGCTATTTCAAATATCCTGATAAATAACAAGAACGCCTTCGATACAGTCTTTGGCTACGAAACACCCGATTTTAGCTATGCTGTTATCAATGAGGGAAGTATTAAAGATGATTTAGCAGAGGAGGGGCAAATCTGTTTCTGCGGGTCAATGAACTAGGGTAACAAGTAATATTTAGAAAAATTGGCATAAGTCCTCAGAGGCACTCAAGAAATTGAGTGCTTTTTACCGTACTCCAACTGTGTTTGCGGCCTAAGATTATGTACTATTGTTAAAGGCAATGATACAATAATGAGTATTGATTACTGAATAAAAGTGGGAGAGTTGAGTTGTATAACGAAAACGAATTCTTTGCGGAAATTAAATCGAGAGGCCTTAATCTGACAAGCCAACAAAAAAGAGCCGTCATTCATGATCAGGGTCCGCTGCTGCTTTTGGCAGTTCCCGGTGCGGGAAAGACGACGGTCTTAACAGTTCGCCTAGCTTACTTAATATTGGTTAAAAAGGTAGATCCGCGAACGATCCTTTGTCTAACCTTCGGGAGGGCGGCTGCCAAGGAGATGCGCGAGCGGTATAGAAAACTTCACGAGGACGAAATTCAATTTTCCACAATTCATAGTTTTGCCTATGAAGTGGTTCGGTCAGTTTTTCGTGAAAAGGGCATTCGCTGCGAGATTATGGAGGAGCAGAAAGGTCCTCAAAGCAAGACCGGGGTACTGCGCAGAATCTATGAGAAGCATAATGCCTTAGCGATTACGGACGAGCAGCTGGAAGGGCTGCAGAATACCATTTGTTATGTGAAAAATACATTAAAACCAGCCGAAGAGTTTGAGCAGGCAGATATTAAGAATTTCCCCGTAATTTATGAGGACTACGAGGGGTATAAGAAAAATAGCCAGCCAAGGTTAATCGATTATGATGATATGCTTTCCATAGCGTTCCGGGAGTTAAGTGAAAACCCTCAGCGTCTTGAGGTATATCGCAAGCGTTTTAATTATATTCTCACAGATGAAAGCCAAGATACGTCTCTTCTCCAGCATAAAATCATAGAAATTCTCGTAAAACCCAAAGAGAATATTTTTGTCGTTGGGGATGATGACCAGAGCATCTTTGGGTTTAGAGCCGCTGAGCCGGATTATTTATTGAATTTTAAGAATACTTATTCTAGCGCAAAGATTCTCCGCATGGAACAAAACTTCCGCTCTACTCCTCAAATTGTGGATGTCGCCTGCCGATTCATTCGCACCAATAAGCTGCGTTTTGATAAGCAGATGTTTACCCGGAATCCCAAGGGAGGCATTCCTCAAATAAGGCACTTTAAAGGAATGAGAGAGCAATATCACTTTTTAATCCAGAAATTCAGGAACCAAAAGGATTTATCTCAGATCGGAGTGCTTTACCGAAATAATCTATCCGCAATTTGTTTGGCTGAGGAATTAAGCAGGGCGGCTATTTCCTTTTATATGAGAGAAGCAGGCAAACAGAAGTTTTTCTCACACTGGGCTGTTAATGATGTTCTGAACTACCTGCGCTTTTCTTTTAGTGATAAAAGCTTGCTGATCTTAGAACGGATTTGGTCTAAGCTTAATTGTTATATTAGAAAAGAACAGCTCGATTATCTAAGGCGAAAGCCAATTGACCGCTCAATTTTTGATGTTTTAGCAGAACAACCGGAGGTCACGTCAAAGCGCAAAATTGAGTATTTGGAACTTAAAAAACAGTTTAAAGTACTTAATACTCTTCCTCCTGATAAGGCTATTCATTTTATCAGAAACGAGCTGGGCTATGATAAAGCGATTGAACAAGTATGTGATTCCTTAGGATTTTCGGAAGAGTATGTTAAGGGTCTTTTGGATATTCTGATCTTAATTGCTCAGAATGAGCCTACTATTGTGAGCTTTGCCAATCGTTTAACTTATCTTGAAGAGCAAATGAAGTCTTCTTATAAGAATAAGTACAATAATGCTGTGACCCTTTCAACCATCCATTCGGCTAAAGGTTTAGAATGGGAACAGGTATATTTACTTGACCTCGTCGAAGGGGTTATACCTGAGCGGGAGGCAATCAAGGCCGCTCAAAATGGGAAGGTAAACTTATTAGAAGAAGAAAGGCGCCTGTTCTATGTAGGTATGACTAGAGCCAAACAGCACTTGACACTATGTTCGATGGATTATTTTAACAATAAACGTGTTAACGCTTCGCGTTTTGTTCGTGAGGTTTCTCTGGTTATGAAAGGGAAAGATCCCGAAGAAGTTAGCCGAAAAGAAGCATTAAATCTGCAAAGTGATTTAGTTGCTGGTTTAGTAATACGGCACAAAATCTTTGGCGAGGGTGTCATAGCCAAAGAAGATGGAAATATGATTCTGGTTCGCTTCAATGATGGTTCTCAGCGTTCATTTATGAAAGACATCTGTGAAAAACAAAAATTAATATGGGCGGTTTAGGAGGAAGTTAAGTGAAAAAATTTGAGGCTTACCAGATTATTGCTGCAGAGGTTCAGGAGTTTTTCGATGAAGATGTTGCCGTCACACTTTTCGATACGGGGGAGATTGTTGCGTATTATCCTGGAAAGACCATTGATACTAAAGCCAAGCTTGGGAATCCGCCTACGCCGGGTTCAAATGTTTTGGAAGCCCTGGAAAGTGGAAGGCGGGTTGTGCGGCGTGTATCAAAGGAAGTGTTTGGCGTTCCTTTTGTCGGTATTGCCTTACCTATATTCGAAGAGTCAAAGATCGCTGGCTGCCTTGCCATTGCCTGTTCCCTTGAGCATTATGACAACCTTATCGCAACCGGTCAGGAAATTCTTGAGTCTGTGATAGCGATTTCGGCTTCAGCACACAATTTGTCGGCTTCAACTGAAGAGCTGGCAGCAACCCTGCGCAATATGGATAATGAAACAGAACAAGTCAGCACGGAGATGTGCAGAACAAACGAATTAACACAGCAAATTAAGAAAATTTCTAAACAGAGCAACATCCTGGGAATCAATGCAGCCATAGAAGCATCCCGGGCGGGTGAGCATGGCAAGGGGTTTGCTATTGTCTCGGAAGAAGTCAGAAAGCTCGCCAAGAATACAGATGCCTCTACTCAAGCGATTGAAAATAATGTTCAGGAGGTTCAATCATCTGTAGGACTTTTAATCGAAGCTATCAGGCAACTAACCGAGGTAACTGAAAGTCATGCTAATGACGTGACAGAGATTGCTAATAGTTTGGTAAGGATAGAGAATATGGCTAAACAACTGGTAAAAATGGGACAACACTAAACAGACCTGACAGACTATCATGATTTACCAAGAGGTCGTTAATCAAACCGATGAACCTTAAGGCAAGGATCGTTTTTCAAGACAAAATATCTATTTTCCCGGTCAATTATATTAGCTGCTTTCAACTCTTTAAGTGCTTGGACAACCATTACACGCGAAGAGCCAATCATATCAGCCAATTCCTGCTGAGTTATTTTCAGATCAATTAATGTTGAGGCTGATGTTTTTAGGCCAAATTCTTCGGCAAAACGGTAAAAAAGCTGCAACAATCTTTCTTTAACAGGGAGCCCGGATTCTTTTCCTGACTTCTGCAGGGTTTCATAACGCTTTTGCCCTAGGTAGCCAATAATCCTCATAGCAAAAGAAGAGTCTTGTTTGATTAACTTCTCAAATTGTCGTTTGCTAAAACAGCAGACACAAACTTCTTCCATAGCCTTGGCGCTGGAATGTGAGTTTTGTTCCTGATATAAGGACAATTCACCCAGGACTTCACCTGGCCCGCATACATCAAGAATTATTTCGTGGCCATCCTCTGCAGTTTGTACAAGTTTCAGCTTACCTGATTTTATTAAGAATATTGTGCCTATTGTCTCACCTTGATGGAAGAGGTAATGTCCTTTAGGTAATCTCTTTCTCATTGTGCATTTGCATAAGTCGGAAAATTGTTCTTGTTTTAGCCCTTGAAATAGGTCTAACTCCTGCAAACAGATGATACAATGTTTCATACTTTTCCTCCTTTCCTCTTTAAAGATTATAAGGTTACCATAAATTGAGTGTATCAAAAAATGTCCGATGCCACTAGATAAACAGAACGAATAATCCCGCCCATCATGAGCGGGATTATTCTGTGTTTCAGATGGCTCCTATAGGAGTCCCTCTGCTTTTTCTGCCTTAAACAAAACCATTTTTTCATCTACGCATGCTTTACCTGTAAGCCTGAAGCCTTTAGGGCCGCCTTCCATTGATGCTATTATAACTTGCATTAGTCCGTTCTCCTTGATATTCTGCCGGGTCAGCTCCATTTTGTAAATACCAAACCCTAGTACATCCTCTTCTCTTATTTCCGCTACTTTTCCGACAACGATCAGGTGTGGTTCCCCCTGAGTGGAAACAGTTGTTATGGGGATAAATGGAGCTTTTGCTGCCAAATCTTTAATTTCTTGTGTTATTATCATAACAAATTCACTCCTTAAAGTTTGCTAATGCTTTTTCGAGGGTTTCAGCCATATGCTTTTTGAAAACTGTCAGCTCAACCCTTTTAATTTCGATAGGTACCTGTGTATATTCGAAGAATTCCAGAATATCCTCGTCATCGAACTCACAAACGCCGGTGTCTAGAAGCAGAATCTTATCGTAAAAACCAAAGTTCTGTCTGGCATCAATGTCGTCCCAGCCCTGTCCTTGCCTGAAGATTTTCTGCCAGTTCTTTAGCCATCCTGGCGTTAGGTAAAAAAGCCTGGCCGATTTTTCTAGCTCAACCTGTTTTTCCTTATCTAGTATTAATTCAATACAATTTTGGGGTTGTAACTTGATAACGGAAGAGTTTTGGGTAAATTCGCTGATTTCGGGGTGGCACATAGAGCCGAAGAAAAGAATTATCGTTTCTTCGCTCGCAGTATTATTTAGAGCTTCGGTGATGCCATCTTTTAACTTAGCGTAGTCTACATGCAAAGCTGGTTCGGTGAATGTAACTCTAAACTCAGCATCAGATGACCATTCTGTTTTTAGTTCCTTTAGTACTCTCTCGAACTCTAGTTGAAAAATGCCGCAGGCAATTATGTGCACCTCCATATTGATATCACCTCCTCCCGTTCTACGAACCTCATTAAATTGGACTTAAACAGATCAGCTATCTCAGAAATTTTAACATGGTAGCTAAAAAATAAATGTTAAATAATTAACAGTATTCAATTTAATTAAATTAACTAAATGTGATAAAAGATCTATACAAAGTGTGATATGAGTCAAATCCAGATAGATAATTTTGGTTTATAATTAATATGCGTTCTTGGGAGAAACTGCGTTTACATAATAAGTATGGCAGGTTATACCAGCCGAAAAACGATAACTGGAGAATAAGTGCACTGTGGGAAAACCTCATTGAGCAGAAGGGGTGAGAAAATGAGAATTAAGGTGAAGCTTTTATTAGTGTTTTCCATTATGATGTTCCTATCAGTTGCCATTGTGGGTTTGAATTTAATGACCTATAAATCGTTGGACAGTGATGCTGTCTTTGTAAACAATTCCGGGAAATTAAGGGCGAACAGTTACAGAATGGCATACCTTTCTGAGCAGATTCTTAACAGTGGTGCTGGTCAACAAAGAGCAAGTGAACAGCTCTTGGAAAGAATTGCATTTTTCGACAATTTAATTAAGTCATTGATCAATGGAGATACTGAGCTCGGACTAAAAAAGCTGGAACAACCAGAAATGCTGCAAAAACTGCAAGCTATTAAGAACAAATGGGAAAATCAATATAAACCTGTCTATGAGGATATAGCCAAGAATGGAGACAGACAAGGACTAAGCAGTATTGAAGGTTCAGTGGATGACTTTGTTGCCGAAGTGGAGCAGCTCGTTAGCGGGTATTCGGCTTTATCGCAAGGTAAAGTAGCCAATGCCAAAGTAATCAGCGAGCTTATGCTTCTAACCACTGTTCTCTTTGGAATATTTGGTGTGATTATGGTTAGGGCTCAAGTCATACGCCCCATTGAACGTCTTTCCATGGAAATGAAGGATATTTCCTCTGGTGAGGGGGACTTAACCAAGATCATCAAAATTGTAAGACAGGATGAACTTGGAGAATTGATCATGCACTTCAACAGCTTCGTAGCTAACATCAGGGGTATAGTTAATACTATTGCTAATTCATCTGAGGTGCTCAGTAACTCGATGCAGGGTATTTCCGGGACTAGTTATGAACTAACTAAATCTACCGAAATGATTGCCAATGCCGTAATGGAGGTTTCTAACGGCAGCGTCGAGCAAACAGAGATGATCAGCAATCTAAATACTTTGATGGAGCAGATGAATGAGGAAGTAAGCAAGGTGCTTTATATGGCGGAAAAACTGCTTCAAGGTTCAGCAAGTTCTAAAGCGTCTGCGGGAGAAGGAAATCAACTCCTGGAGCTGCAGGCAAGAGGTCTGACGGAAGTTGTATCAAGCTTAGCGGATGCCAATGCAGCTGTAAGACGTCTTGAAACATACTCCAACGATATTAAAGATATCTTGGAAATTATCGATAATATATCCAGCCAAACTAATTTGCTGGCCTTGAATGCTGCTATAGAGGCTGCTCGTGCAGGTGAGTCCGGAAGAGGATTCGCGGTAGTCGCCGGAGAAATCCGAAAACTGGCAGAGAAAACGGGTCAGGCAACCGTTCAAATAGCTGAAATTATAGGAAACATTACCGGGCAAACCGGTATGGTAAGAGATAGCATGACCCTAATGGCTGAACGTATTGACAGTCAGTCCCAGAGTATGGATGTTGTAATGAGTAAGTTAAGTGAAATTGTTCAAAAGGCGGAAACTACTTATGCAGATGCCAAAGAAATTGAATCGATTAATTTGGCAGTTAAGAACAATTTCGGGACAATTACAGAGTCGGCCGGCAAGATTTCAGAAGTCGTGACCAATAACTCCAGCAATACACAAAACGTTGCTGCAGCAGTACAAGAACAGACAGCTTCGTTTGAAGAAGTAAGTTCGAATATGAATGCCTTAAATGATCTTTCCAGTGAACTTAAGCTTGTGGTCGGACGATTCAGAATTTGAGCGAAGTATTTGATCACAAACGACCCACACCCATGGTGTGGGTCTGAAAAATAACCCAAAAATAATAAGTATCATTTAAGCCTGAGCTTATAATGATACTTATTATTTTTGGTAAACCTTAAGGCACAGCCTGATTTGTGTGCCTTAAGGTTTTCAAACTATTCAGAGGTAATAACTATCTTAAGAAAGACCCAATTGTTTTATCAAATAGGGTATCGCTCGTTCAAAGCAGACGCCATATCGTTTTTCCAGCTCTGCTTTGTGGGTTAAACTTATGCACTCATGAGTATAGTCAACGGCTATTTGGATAGCTTCTTCAAGAGGGAACTCATTTAATAGTGCAGATAATAAGGTACTTCCAAAGACATCTCCTGTACCATGAAAATAACCCTCGATCTTATCGTTGAAAGCATAGCTGACCTTACCGGTGCCGCTGTCAAAGGCGGCGGCTCCTAATTGGTCCTTTTCAAACGAAACCCCGGAAAGAACAACCTTTTTTGCACCTAGAGAGGAAAGCTTTTTCAAAGTGGTCTCAATATACTCCTTCGAGTAATTTTCTCCGATATATTCTTCCCCTAAGAGGAAAGCAGCTTCTGTCAGATTTGGGACAATAATATCCGCTTTGGCACATAATTTAGTCATTCCCATAGCCATTTCAGGGGAGTAAACCGAGTACAAAACTCCATTATCCGCCATCACAGGGTCAACCATTACGAGTGTGTTGTCATTTCTAAAGGTATCAAAGAGGTCTGCAACTAAATCAATCTGCTCAAAGGAGCCCAAAAAACCGCTGTATAAAGCGTCAAATTTTATATTCAGAGATTGCCAATGATTTGAAATAGGCTTTATATCCTCGGTTAAATCTCTGTAGGTGAAGCCCTCAAAACCACCGGTATGAGTGGATAAAATCGCTGTTGGCAAGACACTCGTGTCAAATCCTGCCGCTGAAAGAATTGGCAGTGCAACTGTAAGTGAACATCTTCCCACACAAGAAATATCATGAATTGCAGCTACCCGCTTTTGTGTATTCATGAAAACAAATCCTCCTTGACAATTAATGAATTGATTATAGACTATAGCTGTTACCTAAAAAAGTATCAGTTTTGCATAGATGTATAGTAACAGTTTGGGGGATGTCCATGATTACGCTGCCACTTTGTACGAATAAAGCACCCTTATATCAGCAAATTTATCAATGGTTGAAAACTGAAATTCAGAGTAAAAATTATAAACCTCACCATAAGATACCATCAAAACGAAAGCTATCGGAACACCTTTGCGTCAGTATAAACACCATCGATACAGCATATAGCCAATTAATAGATGAAGGATATATTGTAGCTATTCCAAAGAAGGGATATTTTGTTTGTGATATTGACGTATATCACAGTATAAACGTTGCTGCTCACGAAAACACACAGCCCAAAGAAGTAAGCAGCAAACTTAGAATCGATTTTTCGCCGAGCGATATAGACCATGGTGCATTTCCCTACAAAATCTGGCGTAATCTTTTTAAAAGTTGCTTTGATGAATCTGATCAGAGTATTTTAAAGAAAACCACAGCTCAGGGAGATGGGAATCTAAGACGAGAATTAGTTTCTTTCTTGCATAGTTCAAGAGGGGTCAACTGTGATGAACGACAAATCATCATTGGGGCAGGGACTGTAAATTCACTGCATACCTTAAGCCTTATATTAACTAAAAATACCAGCGTCGCCCTGGAAAATCCCGTTTATCGGAAGGCATATAAAATGTTTGATCATATGGGTCATTCAATTATACCCATACCCATCGATGACAAAGGGATAGAAATTGAACCCCTTAAAGACCTTTCGAATGTGGCGGTCTATGTAACCCCCTCACATCAGTTTCCCCTTGGAATCAGCATGCCCATAGGCAGAAGGGTTGAGCTGCTTAATTTCGCCAACAAAGCGGATGGACGATATATTATTGAGGATGATTACGACAGTGAGTTCAGATATATTACCAAACCCCTGCCGTCACTGCAAAGTATTGACCAAAATGGTAAAGTTATTTATATTGGCACATTTTCAACCTCAATTGCGCCATCCGTCAGAATAAGTTATATGGTATTGCCTGTAACCTTACTTAACAGTTATCATAGAATATTTAGTGAGTTCGGTTCGGACGTGTCGATTCTTGAACAAAGGTTAGTTGCGAAATTTATTGCGGAAGGGAATTACGAAAAACATCTCAATAAAATGCGCAAGCTATACAAGGACAAAAGGAGGCACTTAACCAAAGAATTATCGATCTTCGGAGATAGCATCAAGATTATTGGTGAGAGCGCAGGGAATCGCTTATTGATAAAATTGAAAACAGGAGACAGTGGACGGGATATGTGTAAAGCGGCAGCTGAAAATGGTGTTAAGGTATATCCCATCTCAGATTATTTGATCGGTGCAAGGTTAGACAAGTATGATAATACATTTTTATTAGGGTACGGAGCATTGAGTAAAAAGGAACTATCTGAAGGCGTAAACTTGTTATATGGTGCCTGGAATTATGATGAGTGATCAAAGGTCTTCACTGTTACATGAAGCGTATAGTTTGAAGGATACTTTCAGGCGGATAAGGGGATGACGCCCTTTTAGGAGACATAGTTAAGGACGTATTAGATCTTGAACTAGGTATTCTAAGTATAAGTTTAGTTAACGTTATAAGAATTAGTTATCATAGTTTATGGCTATTTATGTAATAAACATAATTAATGGAACTTAACTATCAAGAAATGAGTAATCTTCCTGATTTAGGAGACAGTTGGCTCAATTTAACAAAAATAGTCATTAAATTAATTAATTGTATCATATTGTGAAACTATAGACAAAAAAGTGCTATCGTGCTAATATTCGTTTAACAAGGTATTTACAGCAGTTTCCTGTTGACAAACTAAGATGAAGGGGGATAAAGAATATGTGGAAATTTGCGGCGACACGTAAGGCGGGAAGGCAGCGTAGGTATTGCTCACAGTTTCAATATTGTTTGCTTGTCCTCCTTGTTCCGATGATAGTTTTCTTACTGGGAGCCGGCGCTTTAACGACTCAAGCTCATACTAATTCGTCACTATTTCGGACACAGCAAATTGAAACCATACCTCAGCAAGAAATTTATGTTCTGGGAGAAACCTTTAAGCTGGGTAATCTTCAATACAAAATAAACAGCGTAGGGACTTCGAATGGCAATGGCAATATATTCAAGTCGCCTAGATCCGGGAATACGTTCCTTCTTGTGGATTTAACCATAGAAAATCAAGGAAATACTGATATTGAGGTCAGAAGCAAGATCGGTTTTAAGCTTAAAGATCAGGATGGCAAAAAGCAAAAATCCAGTCTGGGAGCCACTCTGGCCGTTAAGGATGCTGTTAACGGGACAATTAAGGCTGGAAGCAAGATAACAGGACAATTAGGATATGAAGTGTCAAAAGGAGCAAAGGCTTTTGAGTTAACGGTTATTCCTGATCCCTTAAGTTCTAAATCCAGAAATGCAAGCGTACTGATCTCCCTGCCATGATAGATGGTTGTGAAAACGCTCAAAATAAAAACTCCTCCTAGTCTATTCAAGATTTGGAAGGAGTTTTTAAGTTTTATCGAGACTCCCGAATGAACTGACCTCTATTATGTTCACTTTGCGGTCAGGCGAAATCGAATTCTGCGGAATTGAGTTTTGAAGCGTTGTTTAGAAGCACCCTTTTCCAACCTATATAGATTTGGAATGTACTTGTAGCCGGCCCAATAGGCTAGTCCTACAAAGAAAGCACCCCCAACGATGTTGCCCAGGGTAACAGGTATCAGATTCCAGAGGATTGGCATAAGTTGAAGATTGGTGATTGTATCTCCGACATGGGAAACAGCAACAAATGTGCTATTAAATTTTGCTAGAGTAGCTATAGTGAAATAGTACATGTTGGCAACACTATGTTCAAATCCGGAAACGATAAAGGTCATGACAGGAAACCAAATGATCAGGATCTTGCCAAAGACATCACTTGCGGTATAGGATCCCCAAACTGCAAGGCATACCAGCAGATTACAAAGGATGCCGCTCGAAAATGCCTGGAAAAAGGTTAGCCCCCCTTTGATTGTGGCTGCCTTGATAGCATACCCCCCGAGCAGTCCGTCATTTGCAGACAGCAGTCCTGAACTGAATACTAAAACCGCTACTATAAAGGTCCCAATAAAGTTGCCAATGTACACAATCGTCCAGTTTTTAAGCATTTGTCTGGCGGTTATCTTTTTTTCGATAAAGGCCAATATGAGGAGAGTATTTCCTGTGAAAAGCTCTCCTCCGCATATTACGATAAGTATTAGTCCTACGGGAAAAATAGCGCCTGCCATAAACTTAGCCAGCCCGGGATTTGCTATGGCATGAGATGCTGTGGCTGCGGCAAATGCTCCGAGTGCTATAAACGTACCAGCCAGGATTCCAGCTATGAGTGTTTGGAAGATATGAGTTTTAGCAGCCTTTTTTTCACCCACTTTGATGGTTTCCTCAACTGCTTCAACGGTATTCATGGGTCTTTGTTCCAAGCAATATCACCACGTTTCTATTTAATAAAAGATCTAAGTCTGGAATTTTTATAGGATTTTCGGCGCTTAAACTGGTAAGCAGTTTCGCCTAGTATGATCCAAGATTTAACCAGGTTATACATATCAAATTAATATAAAAATTATTTTAGAGAAAAGCCTTAATATAACTGGGTAATTCACTCATCCAATTCTGTAATTGACTAAAGGTTATAGTTTGAATAAAAACCAGCGGCAAGTACTTAACTCATATTTCAGCTCGAACAGCCTGAGTACCCCATTAATCTCGCTTTGACAGCGGTAAAGGATCCTTCTATTTCCAGCCAAGGTTTCTTCTGTTCTGAAGAGAACTTTATCGACTTGAATTACTACTGGTTCGTCTTTAAGCGTGACCCTATATTTCACAGGGCGTGGGGTACCATCTTGTGAAAAACGAGCGACCATTTCGACGGGTTTCATGAGCACCTTCATTTAGTATCCTCCTTAAAGCAGACTGGACATCATTGGATATTCCTCATCTTCAACGGTACATAGAAGATTTGTTCTCATTTTACCAGAACATACATTCTATGTGAAGTTGAATCTTACTCCATTTTATGGAAATTTTAATTTAATGAAGCCTTGATAATCCCCCCTTCTAAATGGTGGGTGGAATTCAGGAACCGGTTGATTTTTCGAAAAAATTATAATATTCTTTAATTAAGATAATTGAAAAAGGGATTATACGAAGGTTTGGCTCTGATTTCCAATTTAACTGATAAGAAAGGGGTTAACGCAGAGAGATTTTTTAAGAAATTATGAAAGTTTCGGAAAATATTTGTAAAAGAATAAGAAAATAGACACATATACTGTGGAGAGTTAGGGGATGGAAAAACATTGGTTGCTTCAATTCTCGATACAAACGTAATTGTGACTGACCATTGGTGTAAAAAGTGTGGAATATGCATCGTGTTTTGCCCTAAAAAAGTCCTGGAAAGTGATGAATTAGGCAGGGTTGTGGTTGCCAAACCCGATCAGTGTATAGCCTGTAGGATTTGTGAACGGCTTTGCCCGGACTATGCTATCAACATTGAGGTGAAAAACAATGAGTGAAGCCAGACTAATGCAAGGAAATGAAGCTGTAGCCGAAGGTGCTCTGGCAGCCGGGGTTCGTTTTTATGCAGGATATCCGATTACTCCCTCCACAGAAATAGCCGAAATAATGGCCGGGAGGCTGCCTTCAATAGGTGGCACTTTTATCCAAATGGAAGACGAAATTGCCAGCATGGCTGCCGTCATCGGAGCTTCTCTGACAGGGGCCAAATCCCTTACGGCTACCAGCGGGCCGGGATTTTCACTCAAACAGGAGAATCTGGGGTATGCCATTGCCACAGAAGTTCCCTGTGTTGTGGTTAATGTCCAAAGAGGAGGACCCAGTACGGGACTGCCGACGGCTCCCGCTCAAGCTGACGTTATGCAGGCCAGGTGGGGTACTCATGGCGACCACCCGATCATTGCCTTAACCCCCTCCTCAGTCCAAGAATGTTATGAACTTGCAGTCCAGGCCTTTAATATGGCGGAGGAGTTTAGAATTCCGGTGATCTTACTTATGGATGAAGTCATTGGGCATTTGCGGGAGAAGGTTGTCTTACCGGAAGGATTAAGGATTGTTGACCGGAAGCGGCCTGATTTGCCGCCCGGTGAGTACATCCCTTATGAAAATAATGAGAGCCTGATCCCGGCGATGGCGAACTTTGGCGACGGTTACCGCTATCATGTCACAGGGTTAACGCATAATGAAAAGGGATTGCCCACAGGAAATCCGGAAGTGACCAGGAAGTTTATGCAGCGGTTAACCCAGAAGCTCAATCCTTATTTAGATCGGATTCAGTTAGTCGAAGAGGCGGAACTTGAGGATGCGGAACTGATCGTGATAGCCTACGGCTGTACGGCCCGTTCAGCGTTGGAGGCAGTTCATCTGGCCCGGGGCATGGGCTTAAAAGCGGGACTCTTCCGTCCCATCACAATTTGGCCTTTTCCGCACAAACAACTGGAGGCGTATGCTGAACGGAAGTACCTGGTTGTGGAAATGAACAGCGGGCAGTTAGTGGGCGAAATCGAACGCATCTTTGGTTATAAAGCCGTTGAACGTCTCAATCGTGTTGACGGAGAGCTAATAACTCCCAAGGAAATTCTTGAAAGAATCCGGGAGGTAATATAAATGTTCAAGGAGATTGCTCAGTATTTTCGAACCGAGACATTACCCCATATCTGGTGCCCGGGGTGTGGCATAGGAACTATAACGGCAGCGATTGTCAGAGCTATCAAAACGCTGCAGCTTGACCAGAACAAGGTGATCTTTGTTTCCGGAATCGGCTGTTCTTCCCGCATGCCGGGGTACTTGGATTTTAATACGATTCATACCACCCATGGAAGAGCCTTGCCTTTCGCTATAGGGATTAAGGCGGCCCGCCCTGAGCTGGATGTCTTCGTCATCATGGGAGATGGCGATTCGACGGCTATTGGGGGGAATCATCTAATTCATGCTGCCAGGCGGAATATTGACCTGACAGCTATAGTTATCAATAATAGTATTTATGGGATGACGGGTGGTCAGACGTCTCCCTTAACCCCTCATGACAAACGGGGAACCACCTCTCCTTTTGGCAACCTGGAGAGACCCTTTCAGGTTTTGGAGGTGGCTAAAGCAGCCGGTGCTACTTATGGCGCAAGGGCTTCGGCCTTTCATAATCAACTCCTCACTAAGCTGGTTATAGACGCGTATAATAATCTTGGTTTTTCGCTGGTAGAAGCGGTTTCTCAGTGTCCTGTGTCCTATGGCCGCCGAAATAAGTTTAAAACCCCGGCCGATATGCTGCTCTGGCAAAAGGAACACGCTTTCAAAGCGGGGCAGCAGGCCGTCAGTGAGGAGGATTTTCAGATCGGCGAGATTTTCAAGCGACAAGCCCCGGAGTATACGCAAGAATATGAGAAATTAAGACAGAGGTTAAGGGAGGGCATTATCTGATGGCTAAGCAGGAATTTCTGTTAACCGGAACGGGCGGACAAGGGTTGATTTTAGCGGCGATTATGTTGGCTGAGGCAGGAATCAGTGCCGGCCAAAATGTAGCTCAGAGTCAAAGCTATGGTCCTGAGGCCAGGGGGGGTGCCAGCCGGGCAGAGGTCATCATTGGCGATGAAAGGATTCATTATCCAAAAGTCGAAAAACCTGATTTTGTCTTAACCCTCAGTCAGGAAGCTTATAAAAAGTATGGGCTGCCCCTCAATGAGGAGGCCGTCCTGATTGTGGATAATTCTCTAGTCACTGAAGTTAAGCCGAGGAGTAAAAATTTTTATTCGCTGCCGATTACTAAAGCGTGCCGCACTCATTTTGGGTCTGAACAAAGCGCTAATGTCGTAGCTTTGGGAGTGGTAGCCTCCTTAAGCAGCGAAATACCTTGGGAGCACCTCAGGCAGGCCGTCGAGAGCCGGGCTCCCAAAGGGACGGCGGAACGAAACCTCAAAGCTCTGGAATTGGGGTGGCAAATGGGCATGGAAGCTGGGAAGGTGATGAACAGTGGCGGAAATAACAAACTTAGCTTGGACCAAGCATGATTTAGCCAGCTTAAAAGAAAGCCTCTCGGCAGTTTTGTTAGAGGAATGGGGCGGGCCCAGAAGCCCGCTGGCTCTTAAATATATTGATGAAACCATCATTCCGGATCTGGTGCATTGTTTTTTCAGCAATGCGGATTTGCTGACAAATCCTACCTTTGCCGAGATTGTTCAATGGAAACTTAAAAACCAGTTTGCTAATCCTGCGGCAGTTGTCGCGGATTTAGCCAAAGACTTGCTTGTGCCTGCTCAAGGGATCATCAAACGTCCGCAGGTTATGGACCCTAAAGAACCCTGGCGGCGAATTTTCCGGCTCTGGATCGGCGGCGAATCCTTGCCCAGTATAGCTGAAAGGACCGGCTACCCCTTAGATTATTTGGATTTGCTGATCCTGAGATTAAAAAAACTTAAAGGGTTTACGGCCAATACCAGGGCAAGCCTTTTAGAATGCCAGCAGAACGCTGAATTGAGAGAATTTGGCTTTGAACAGCTAAGTTTCTTCTACCAATTCCAAACAGCGGTGGAGGGAGAACCTTTATATAGGGAACGTTTAAAATTGGAACAAGTGATTTTGGACCTGGGAATGCCTATGCAAGTTCCGGATTTAGTGGCCCTGCTGGAGATTATTCATACTCATGAGGGCCAATTGGATGAGGATTCGCTGATTTCAGCCATGGGTGAGGCCTCCGGAATATGGGGATACGGAATAGGAGGCAACGGAGGAGACCAACGAGGTAATTTATTTTCCTTCGCCGTCATAGAGGGGCTGATTTCACTCCATTATATTCAGAAGAATAAAGCCGGGAAATTAACCCTTAGTGAAAAAAGCGCCCAAACAATTGCCGGCTTTTTGCTTCCTAAACTGGGGGAACAATTGAAAAAGGCAATTTTAATCCATGATCTGGAATTGGCGAAAGGAATTTTGCTTAGTCAGAATGAGGCGGTATTAGTGCGGCTGATTGATTGGTCTTTGGGCGAATTAAGTCAGGAACAAGCGTTTGCAGTCTTAAACGGAATTTATCAAAAGGTTAGCAGACGGGTGGATATATACCTGATAAAAGTGTTTGCCGGCCTGCCCCTGGCTTTTAATCTGCTCATGAAATGCTTGGCTGATAATGACAGCTTAATTCGAGCCGGGGCCTGTGAAGCCTTGGGAAGGATAGGAAATAAGGCAGCTGTTTTTTCCCTGATCCAATTGCTGCGGGATCCGGTGGTTGGGGTGAGGGAAATGGCCGCTAAAGCTCTCGGGGAAATGGAAGCTGTTTCAGCGGTCAAAGAATTATCGAGAGTAGCTGATGATTATGGTGAATCAATTAATGTAAGAGAACAGGCACGGGAGTCGATTCAAACAATTGAAAGACATAGTGGGGAGGGTTTTCCTCATGAGAAATAAGCGTCTCGAAACGGATGAATTTAAGGCCCGGCGCCAAGAGGTTCTTAAGCAATGGCCAACGGGAGAAGGGGTTAATTTCCAAGAAGCAGTCGCCTATCATAAGGCTATGCCAAGAGAGAACGTATTTGCGGAAGTGTTGGCTAAAGCTAAGGCAGAAGGACGAACCCTGGCCCAACCCAGGGCGGGAGTCTCTTTAATCGATGAACATATAGCCATGCTCAAATATCTTCAAGAGGAGGGTGGAGCGGATTTATTGCCCACGACCATTGATTCCCTGACCAGACAAAACCGTTATGGGGAAGCGGGAAAAGCGATGGACGAAGGCAAGATCGCCGGACACTCCATGCTGACCGGTTTTCCGGCGATCAATTATGGAGTAGTGGCTTGCCGTGAGGTCAATGAGTCAGTGAAGTTACCTTGTCAGGTACGCCATGGTACACCTGATGCCCGTTTATTGGCGGAAATTACATTAGCCGGTGGGTTTACGGATTTCGAGGGCGGCGGAATTTCTTATAACATTCCTTACGCCAAGAACATTTCTTTGGAAGAAACCATAACAAACTGGCAGTATGTGGATCGCTTAGTCGGTATGTACGAGGAGTATGGAGTTAGAATTAATCGCGAGCCCTTTGGCCCTTTAACAGGTACCTTAGTTCCTCCCTGTATCTCTCATAGTGTCTCAATGATTGAGGCTTTGCTGGCGGCCGAACAGGGTGTGAAAAATATTTCCCTGGGGTATGGGCAATGCGGCAATTTGATTCAAGATATAGCGGCAGTACAAAGTTTAATTGAACTGGGGGAAGAGTACTTAGCACGCTTTCATTATCAAGGTGTCATGTTGACCAGTGTCTTCCATCAGTGGATGGGAGGGTTCCCTCAAGATGAAAGCAAGGCTTTCGGAGTGATTTCCTGGGGTGCTGCTACAGTAGCCTTGGCAAAAGCGACTAAAGTACTCGTCAAGTCCCCCTACGAAGCCATAGGAATTTCAACGAAAGAGGCCAATGCTTCCGGGATTAAAGCGACAAAACAAATTTTGAGTATGCTTAAAGACCAAAGTTTCCCCGATACTCCCGAACTGCTGCGAGAAAAAGAGTTAATCAAGTCAGAAACCAGGTCAATCCTCAATAAGGTCTTGGAGTTAGGAGAGGGAGATATAGCTCTGGGCACTGTGAAGGGATTTGAAGCAGGGGTGTTGGATATTCCCTTTGCCCCCAGCAGGTTTAATGCGGGAAGAATACTGCCGGTTCGTGACTCCCAAGGTGCAGTGCGTATACTTGATCATGGAAATCTGCCCCTTAGCAAGGAATGTTTGGATTTTCACAGGGAGCGTATCGCAGAGCGCGGTAAGGAAGAAGGCAGAGAGCCGTCGTTTCAAATGGTTGTCGATGATATCTATGCTATCGGTAAAGGAAGGCTGATCGGCCGTCCGAGATAGGTAGGATTGCTGCGTGCGGTGGGGCAAAGGGCGGAAGATAAAGACACGCGTATTCTGACGAGGGGAGAGATTAGGCGAGTGAAAATGTTTGAATATATGGGCAAGGAAATTTTCGCCAAGTTCGGCCTTCCGGTACCGAAGGGCAGAATGGTTGCCAGTCCCGACGAGGCGTTTCGGGCAGCAGCGGAAATTGGAGGCCCTGTGGTGATTAAATCCCAGGTTTTGTCCGGCAAGCGGGGTAAAGCAGGCGGCATCAAGTTCGCCGATGATCCGGACGGAGCAAAAGCTGCAGCCCGGGAACTCTTTGGCCTGACTATCCAAGGACTGGCGGTTGATACCCTCCTTGTGGAAGAAAAACTTCAAATCGACAAGGAATTATATTTGTCCATCACCATCGACTCGGCAGCCAAAATGCCGGTGCTTATCGCATCGGCTCAAGGTGGAATGGATATTGAAGAGGTCGCTGAAGAGTATATCGTCAAGAAACATATCGATGTAGAACTTGGTATGCAAGGCTTCATTGCCCGGGATGTGGTCAGAAGAATGGGCATATCTTTGAATACCGCCCCAGGTAAGGAACTTGTGCAAATCATTAGAACCCTGTACCAAATTTTTATTCAAAAAGATGCGGATCTGGTGGAAATTAATCCGTTGGTGATCAGCGGGGATAAAGTCATTGCCGCGGATGCTAAAGTGACAATTGACGATGAGGCCCTCTACCGACAATCAGACCTGCCTAGGGTGGAAGAACGTACCTCCGTAGAAAAAGCGGCTCACGACCTGGGTCTTTCCTTTGTAGAACTGGAGGGAGACATTGGAGTTATGGCGAACGGTGCGGGGATTACCATGGGAACCCTGGATACCCTCACTTACTACGGCGGAAAACCGGCCAATTTCCTTGATGCCGGCGGCGGCACAGGGGAGGAAGGCACGGCCAAGGCTCTTGAACTTATTTTGTCCAGAAACCCTAAGTCAATTATTATCAACATTTTCGGAGGCATTACTCGTTGCGACGATGTTGCAAGGGCCTTTGCCTCTGTGAAAAAAAATAGAGGGATCCCGGTTCCGGTGGTTATTCGACTGGTAGGAACCAACCAGGAAGCCGGACGGGCTATACTTAAGGAAGCAGGCATAGAAGCCTATGACTTCATGCAGGATGCCGCCGAGAAAGCCGTTGAATTAGCCAAGTTGTAGTTCAATAATGGATCTGGGCAAGTTTTTACAAGGAGGGCAAGTTATTGGCTATAATAATTGATGAAAATACGAATGTATTAGTTCAGGGGCTTACCGGTAAACAAGGTCTTTTCCATACAAAGCAAATGCTCGCTTATGGCAGCAAGATCGTCGCCGGCACTTCCCCGGGCAAGGGCGGTGCCGTCATCGAGGGTATCCCTGTCTATGATAGTGTAAGGGCTGCCTGTGAACGTCAGCGGATTGATGCTTCTGTGATCTTTATACCGGCGGCCTTTGCCAAAGATGCTGCCTTGGAAGCCCTGGAAGCAGGAATAAAAGTTGTCGTAGTGGTTACTGAGCATATACCGGTCCATGATGAAATGGCTATTGTGGCTTATGCCAAACGAGTAGGAGCTGTCATTATCGGCCCCAATACCTTTGGTATTGTTTCCTCCGGTAAATGCAAGATGGGGATCCCGCCTAATCAGTTTTTCATCCCAGGTTCAGTGGGGGTTGTGGCCCGCTCTGGGACTCTCACCTACGAAATCGTCGGCAACCTCACCGCTCAGGGTATGGGACAGTCCACTGTGGTGGGGATCGGTGGGGATAGAGTCGTGGGTCTGAGCTTTGTGGACGTTTTAAAGATGTTTGAGCAAGACCCGGAGACCAAGGCCGTTGTTTTAATCGGTGAGATCGGGGGTAAATCTGAAGAAGAGGCTTCTCTTTATATAAAAGAAATGACAAAGCCGGTGATTGCCTATATCGCAGGGAAAAGTGCGCCCCCAGGCAAACGGATGGGACATGCGGGAGCTATCATCGAACGGGGAATGGGGACGTATGAGGGCAAAGCTAAAGCCCTAAGTGAAGCGGGGGCAAGGGTTGTGGAACTGCCCTTTCAAGTTCCGGAGGTTATTAAAGAGATATTGGGCAGAGAATAAAGGCGAGGTATGCTATAGGCAGAAATTAAATTAAATCATGTAATAAGAATTCTTTGATCGGGCATTCTAAGATTGTTTCCGGCAAAAAAAATGAATGAGGAGGAACGGCATATGAGAAGATTGGCTGCAAGCATTTTGGCTTTGGCTATGTTGGTTGTAGGAGCTGTGCCTGCCTTAGGGGCTGTTGATCAGGGTAAATTGAAGGAGATTAAAACCCTCCATCAGCAAATGTACACTATCAAAGCTCAGATTATTGATAAGGAAGTCGAGGCCGGAATTCTGGATCAAACAAAAGCCGAAAAAATCAAGGAAGCCATGCAAAAACGTCAACAGAAGATTGAGCAGGATATGGACAAAGGCGAATTTCATGGTTTTGGGCACAAAAAAGGCTGCGGTCATAAATCCTCTAAAGATTCTCCATCTGCTCAAAAAGCAGAGTAAAATCATTCACTGCTGACCCATGTCGGATAACAATGTAAGGAGCGAATCCCTAAAGGAAATTTAGGGGTTCGCTCCTTTTGACTTTTTAATTAAGTTTCTTTATCAAACAATTGAAAATAATTGCCTCAAAGTATAAGCTTATAAAGGAATCCAATTTTAGGCAGAGGGATCACCTATCTCCTAAAGTGGGAGTCTTCATCCAGTAAACCGGGGATTAGAAAAACATAAGGGAGAGGAGCAAGCAAATGGAAGAGGTTGTTATAGTAGGCGCGGCAAGAACACCCATTGGGGATTTTCTGGGATCTTTAAAAGATGTTTCAGCAGTGGAACTCGGGACGATCGCGGTAAAAGGCGCATTAGACAAGGCGGGAGTCGAGGCAGGCCTTGTTGAGGATGTTGTCGGAGGAATGGTCTACAAAGCGGGAGTGAAAGGAAACCCTGCACGTCAGATACAGCTGGCAGTTGGTATTCCCATTGAAGCTGTAGCGACGACAGTTGACCAGCAATGCGGTTCAGCCATGAGGGCTTTAGAGATTGCAACCCAACAAATGCTCTTAGGTAAATCGAGCATCAGTGTTGCGGTAGGAATTGAAAGCATGTCAAGAGCTCCTCATTTACTGCTTAATTCCAGAAAAGGTATTAAGCTGGGGCCGGATACATTACAAGATCATCTGACGTATGATGCCTTAGTGGATGCCTTTATGGGCTATCATATGGGCGTGACGGCTGAAAACCTTGCTGAAAAATACAACATCACCCGGGAAGAACAGGACAATCTGGCTTACCTCAGTCATACACGGGCCACAGAAGCTATAAAAAGCGGCCGGTTCAAAGATGAGATTATACCCGTCGAAATAAAGACACGTAAAGTCACAACCGTTGTTGAAGTCGATGAGCATCCCCGGGCCGATATATCCATGGAGGGTTTGGCCAAACTTAAGACCGCGTTTAAAAAAGACGGAACCGTCACGGCAGGGAACGCCTCCGGCATGAATGACGGAGCAGCAGCCTTAGTTTTAATGACAGCCGCGAAAGCAAAGGAACTGGGAATAAAACCGATCGCTAAAGTTCTTTCTACAGCTTCCTATGGCGTAGCTCCTGAAATTATGGGAATTGGGCCGGCCTATGCTATCCCTAAAGCTCTAAACTATGCCAATCTTGAATTGAAGGATATCGATTATTTTGAAATAAATGAAGCCTTCGCTGCACAGTTTTTGGCGGTCAACAGAGAGCTGAACCTTGATATGGATAAAGTCAATGCCAATGGCTCCGGAATTGCCTTAGGCCATCCTGTGGGATGTACAGGTGTCCGCATCATTGTGTCCCTGCTAAGCGAATTGAAACGGCGCGGCGGAAAATATGGTGTTGCCTCCTTATGTGTCGGTGGCGGGCCGGCTATGGCAACCGTTGTTGAAATGTTATAGGTTTTTAGGCTGATTGGCCAGGGCTGCCCCGATGGCTGCCCCGGTAAGGGTGCCTCCGGCTGATAATTTTACTCTCACTGGGCTGGCGTTACTATCTAACCCTTCACTTAAGGCAGCAGTCAGTTCCCCGGCGTAGCCAGGCAAGCCTTCGTACAGGGAACCGTCTATGGCCACAGTGTGAGGCTTAGTGAAGTGTGGGTCGAGATGCTGAATTATTCCGATCAAGCTGGCCGCTGCAAGCCGTGCCGAACGTTTTGAGAGCAGCAGGGCGATCCTTCGGAGGGCATAGCGCTCATGCTCTGGTAAAGGGAATAAGTGATTACCCTCCCCTGTCAGGATTAGAGTCATGTCTTTGCTGCTGACGGCATAAGGATGGTTCCAGCAGGCAGGAGGAGCAAAGTTTCCAAGGAATCCCCTCCGGAAAAAATCCAGGACAATCTGACGAAAAAGCTCTCCGAGGTATTTGCCGGAGAGCTTTTTTTCAAATAATTGTTCCCCGGGATTATTACTTTGCTGATCAAGGCTATGATCGTAAGCAGTTTCGGGAACAACTGAGAAGTTCCCGGACTCGGTGTTGATGATAACGGGTTCAGTGAAGCCCGGTGCTCTTTGTTCCAGGTAGCAGGTGTTGTGCCCGGTGCCGATGATCGAAGCGATGTCCACGCTGGGGTCTTGATAAGCCGCGGTCAGGAAAGCGGCTACAGTATCATTAATAATGGCGTCAGGTCTGACAACATTGCCAATGCCCAAGCGTCTCAGAGCCGCTGAGAGCAATTGGCCAACGTCTTTCCCAACCACCCCGGATGTTTGGATTTCTTTACCCCAATTGAGGAGAAACCCTTCTCCTATCCTTCGTTGGTGATAGGGGAAAGAAAAGGCAAAGCCCAAAGAAACTGGTTTTGAAGTGCTGGAATTCAGGACGGGACTGAAAGAAGAAACTGAGAGTGCTTTATGGACGATTCCTGCCAGGAAATCAAAAAGCTCCTCGCCTGTCACGTCTGAGGCACGGAGGTCATAACCGGAGTCAGGGTTTGACAAAGACCGGACAACTCGATTGAATTGCAGAAACTTTCCCTCTCCTTTAAGATCAACGACTGCAGCACGGGCATTTGAACCACCAAAATCAAGGGCCAAAAAGGTTCCTGATTCATTGCCCCTTGGAGCTTGAAGATAGGAAGGAAACATCTTAAGCGAGCTTATATTCCCGCTCAAGCCTTGCTCCATGTGCTCCTGAAAACGGGAGGCGATTGTTAAGATATGAGTCTTAGAGATCGATAAATTGTCCTCTAGTTGCGTAAGCGCTTGCTTTAACAAAACTCAACTCACACTTCCTCTCTGTGACGATAGGTAAGTTTTCAAATCATATGATTATAGTTTTCGTAGCATTCACGCCTTAATAATATCATTTTAGCTGTTCGTGTCTACTCCGAAAAAAGCCTCCTGGGTTAGACAGGGGGTCGGTTCTACTGTCTGGCTCTAGGGCGGAGCGCTTTTCAGCTGTGTTAACCCGTGGGTCGACGGTGTCTTCGATCTGCACGCGTCTGCGAGTTCCGCCGCTGGCTCGCTGGACGGTTCGCGAGCGCGTCCGAACCTCTGGGTATTTCTGGCCGCATGCTATGCCATCCATGGCGCATGCGGCACTAGGAACATCGTGTTCCGTCGCATGTGAACCTGCGGCGCGCTAGGGGGACGTGAATCGTCTGCGCTCGCCTTAGCGCGGCTCCACTGACGCATCCGCTTAGCAGATAAGCGCTCCTTCAGCCAGTTTGTTGGGAATGTAAGCAGAACTTTGGGGGGAGGCTGGTAAGGCTTCGTGGAATCTTTTTCATCTTCCGATGGTGCTGCGACAGCGGCATGGCAGGCTACCCTGAAAAAAAAGACCCTAAGGACATGCAGAAGAATCCCTAGACCCGCAAGCAGGGCAGCTTCGTCCACAGAAGTGAACCCATTGCATGGAGAGGCGGTAAAAGCCTACAAGACGGTGCGGGGAGACGGAGCCACGGGTTCACATCAGGTATTACCCTGAGGTTTGGCACGAAAGTGTCCGGTGGACAGTTTCGCCGAAGCGGCTATCTCCAAAGAATACTTATCCGCTGAAGGTAGCTCCCGCACCGGCGAGTGGGCGAGCCTCGGAGTGCTGCGGTACGAAGACACTGTCTTCGCACGAATTAACTAATCTTGCACGGATGTGGATGAAGCTGCCCGACCCGGGAGCACTCTCGTTTTCATCCTCTGTCCGGTGCTGCAGCAGCATAGAGGTCTGCCCAATATAAAACCCCTCCCATCGCCATCAATTTCCATGGCTATAGAAGGGGACTTCATTCCTTGTTACTTAGCTGATGCCGCAGAGTGGGATCTTTCCGGCGGATAAAGGCTGGCAGAAATGGCATTAATTCGACGGTTGCGATAGTAAATTAAGAGATCAGTCAACACCATCATGAAATTCAGAATGTATAAATACATGACAATATCAAACTGATAAAAAACTTTATGCAAGATCCCGGCTACATAACCAACCAGGATAACAATAAGAAACGATATGCTTTTACCTTCGGTTGATCGGGAAGTGTAGGACTTATAAATGGAAAAGGGCCAGGCAGCTCCGAAACAAACCAGCATAATGACTTCAAAGATACTCATTAAAACCACCCTATTTAAGTTGTATTGTCGTTACCGTCATAACAAAATTGACAGGGCTAATTATACAACGTTTTGAGGTTCAATAGTTAAGGTTTGTTAAAGTTCTATAATTCTAAAAAGACTGAAAAAGTCAAAAAAGGACCCGCATGGTTTCCAATACATGGGTCCATACATAAAAATCCCTAAAGACGGAAAATTACCTAGTAACTGACCCTTCGGAAGATATGTATGGCTGCGGTTGAGAAAGCAAAAGAACCCGGTTCTAATTTTTTAGGTTGTATGCGAAAACTGCATCGAGTTAACCTTAATGCCGGCAAAAAGTTAAAGAGAATTGCCAGGAGGTTTTTTAGAGGCCGAGATCGAGGTAGTTGTTCAATCTAAACTAATGAATACGGACGCATAACGAAAAATTGGACATTAAAAGCTAAGGGAAATGATTTAGAATCGGTATTGTGCTATGATTAAAAATATCCCTATAGAGAATTATGTTAGCCAGGTAGGAGGAAATAACAGTGAATCGGTCAGCATTAGTGGTCTTTAGTGGCGGACAAGATAGTACCACATGCCTGTTTTGGGCGATGGAGAACTTCGAAAAAGTAGAAGCAATCACCTTCAATTATAATCAAAGGCATAGGGCAGAGATTGATTGTGCGAGTAAAATTGCCAAGGAGTTACATATACCCCATTTGGTTCTGGATATGAGCCTGCTTAATCAGTTAGCACCTAATGCACTAACCAGAAATGATCTTGAAATTAAATCCGGCGATAATGGACAGCTTCCCAACACCTTTGTAGATGGACGTAACTTGTTATTCCTGTCTTTTGCGGCGGTCTCGGCAAAACAAAAAGGTATCCGCCACATTGTTACGGGTGTTTGTGAGACTGACTTTAGCGGCTACCCGGATTGCCGTGATATATTCATAAAGTCCTTAAATGTGACCTTGAATTTAGCCATGGATTATACTTTTGTCATTGATACACCTCTGATGTGGATCGATAAAGCGGATACTTGGGAATTGGCGGATCAATTGGGAAAATTGGAGTACATCCAGAAAAACACCTTAACCTGTTATAACGGTATTATGGGTGTGGGGTGTGGTGAATGTCCGGCTTGCAAGCTTCGAAGTGCCGGGTTAGAAAAATATTTGCAAAAGAAAGCTACACACAATCTATAACAGAAATGATTAAGCGTTCTTTTCTCACGATCAAAGTGAGTAAGGAACGCTTTATTGTTTAAATTTCCTAGTATAGATCTAAGTTGAAAATCAAACGATACAAAAAGGAGTTGAAAATAAGGAGGCTCAATTGAATGCGAAAAATTAAGGATAGATATGTCTTGACGGTAGTCACAGGTTTATTGGGTTTACTGGGAGTTACGTTTCTTGACAGAGTATCACTGAAATTAGGGTACTCAAGTCGTTCGTACCGGCACACCGCAGCAGGATTGTTTGTTAACAGCAAGTTTGGTGCAAGATCTAAAAGCGGACAAGCCTTCGGATTCATTATGAATGGCATTGCGAGCATTTTGGGGGCGGGGCTTATCTCAAGCCTAATCACAAAAACCGGTCGGGATTTCTATGCTTTAAAGGGATTAATTTCCGGAATCACTCATGGAGCTTCGTTAATGCTGCTCCAGGCTTACTTGCCCTGGAATAAAATGAAACCTATCAATGCCGTCAGCAATTTGTCTTATGTCGTGATTAACGGAATCTATGGGCTGATCTGTGGAATTGCTATTACTAAACTTGGGGACGATTCCTTGTTTGATATAGAACCGGCTAATGACTATTTATCTCCAACTCTAAAAACCTCCGAAGAAGGCAATCAAGAATTTCATCAATACCCGGTAATTGATACAATGATCGAAACGACGTTACATTAAAGCGAGATGATTTGGGTCTGAGAATTTAAGAAACCACAAAACTTCTTATTGACCTGGGAGGAAAAACCTGATAGAATCCACCCAATAACTTAATCATCTAATTGTGATGACGGGGTAAAGTAAACGGAACGATCTTTCCAGGGAGGCGGCGTCATAGACTGAAAGCGCTGTTAAAGTATCAACCGTCGAAGGTTCACCTCTGAGCTGCCAGACTGAAACCCAAGGGTAAGTAGGTTTGGTCGGAGACTTCCACCGTTAAAAGGAAGGGGGTATAAGGAATAGATATTGGAAAATATTATTATTCCCGTACTTTGAAATGAGGAGGGGTCTTTTTATAGACCCAATCTGGGTGGTACCGCGAAAAAACACTTTTCGTCCCTTGAGGGATGAGATGTGTTTATTTTTTTGTCCTGATTTTGCAAACCGAAGGTGAGAGGGGGAAAGCGGACCGTATACGTGATGAACCGTTGTTGAAATAAAAACTTGAGGAGTGATAAATGTTTATGAAAAAGATGATAAGGGGATTAAAAGGTAAACTGGGGATTGTTCTTTTGTTGGTATTCAGCTTACTAATCAGTGCCTGCAGCCCTTCCAAGGAGGCCCAAGTTAATACAACAGGAAAAGAACCCTATAAGATTGGTGCGGTGTTAGATATCAGCGGCAATTCCTCTTCTCTGGGGGTTCCCGAACGGGACACCTTGTTAATGATGGTTGAGAAGCTGAACGCCAATGGCGGGATAACCGGACATCCTGTTGAATTAATGATCATGGATAACAAAAGTGATGAGACAGAAGGGGTTTTGGCGGTTAAAACATTGATCGAGAAAGATGTGCTGGCCATTCTAGGCGCCAGTTCGAGCGGAACATCCATGGCGATGATTAAAACCGTTCAAAGTGAAAAGGTTCCTATGATTTCTCTGGCTGCCGCCAGCAGCATTGTTGAGCCAAGCAATGAACGGCAATGGGTGTATAAAACTGCCCAAAGCGATATTGTAATGATCAATAAGATTATTAGCTATCTTAAGAACAATCAGTTAAATAACGTAGCTTTTTTGTATATGAATAATTCCTACGGCGACAATGGGAAGAAAGCGATCTCTGAAGCAGTAAAGGATAGCGGGATTAAGATTGTCGCGGAAGAAAAATTTGATGCCAATGACAAGGATATGACAGCCCAGTTAACCAACGTAAAAATGAGCGGGGCACAAGCCGCAATTGTTTGGGCGATACCTCCCTCCGCCTCAATTCTGACCAAAAATTTCAAAGATGTAGGTCTTTCCATCCCGCTGATTCACAGCCATGGAGTAGGCAATCAAAAATTCATTGAACTCGCTCAGGGCGCAGCGGATGGTGTTATCTTGCCAATCGGTAAACTTTCCGTTGCACAGCAAATTCAAGATAATGACCCTCAGAAAAAAGTACTGGAAAGCTATATCGCCGACTATACCAACAAATACAACACTGAGCCTAATTCCTTTGGGGGGTATGCCTGGGATGCGTTTAGTTTGTTAGTAAATGCCTTAGAGAAGGCTGGCCCCGATCGGGCTGCGATCCGGGATGAGCTGGAAAAGACCCAGGAATTTGTCGGTATTTCAGGAGTGTTTAACATGACTGCCCAGGATCATAATGGTCTGAAGGAAGATTCTGCTGTTTTGGTACAGGTCGATCAAGGAAAATGGAAGCTTATAGAATAATGGGGTGTTTTATTGATGGGAGAACAACTATTGCAGCTATTATTCACCGGATTGACCTTGGGAAGCATCTACTCCATTATTGCGCTAACCTTAGTTACAACCTTTAATGTTACGGGCATATTGAACCTGGCTCAGGGCGAGTTTGTCGTGATCGGGGCTTTGCTGGCCGTCAGTTTACAGGGAACCGGGATGCCCATGCCCGTAATTTTTATAGTTTCAGTGATCTTGGTCGCTATCCTGGGAGGGTTGCTGGAACGAGTGGCAATCTACAGAGCGCGAGGCGCCAGCAGTCTAAGCATGCTGATAATTACGATCGGCCTTTCCATTGCTTTGCGGGGATTAGCCCTCCTGATTTGGGGAACCGAAACTTATTCCCTGCCCGCCTTTTTTAAAGGCGGGCCCATACTCCTGGGAGGTGCTTCCCTAAATCCTCAGAGTATCTGGATTTTTGCCTTAGTTGGGATTACCCTCGCCGGGTTATATGGTTTTTTTGAGCATACCTTCTGGGGTAAAGCTGTCAAAGCTTCCGTTTATAACCAAACCGGAGCGAGGCTGCAAGGCATAAACTTAAATACTATCTCCTTTTTGGCCTTTGTTGGAGCAGGAGGGTTGGGGGCAGCAGCCGGGGTAAGCATCGGTCCGATTACCATGGTAACCTATGATATGGGGTTTATGCTGGGAGTCAAGGGTTTTGTGGCTGCCACAATCGGCGGTTTGAGCAATGTTGGCGGTGCAGTTATAGGTGGGATTCTCCTGGGGCTTTTGGAGTCCTTCAGTTCCGGACTTATTTCTTCGGGGTTAAAAGATGCTATCTCCATGATTATTTTGCTGGCAGTTCTTTTGTTTCGGCCTGAGGGAATTATTGGGGCAATAAGAGAACGCAAGATATAAGTTGCTAAACAGCTTAGATGAGAGGTGAAACAATGAAACTGAAAAATCACAGAGGCTTGATCTTCTTAATGCTGCTCCTCTTAATTCCTCTGATAATCGACAGTAACTACCTGTACAGTACCCTTGTCATTATCGGTCTTTATGCGATTATTGTCCAAGGTTTAGGGATTTTAATGGGATATGCCGGTCAGGTTTCTTTTGGGCATGCAGCTTTTTTTGGGTTAGGTGGATATTCGGCGGCAATATTGACCACCCAATTTAATTGGCCTTCGCTGCTAGCGCTTTTGGCCTCGGTAATACTTCCGGGAATGATTGCCCTTCTTATCGGCCGGCAAACCCTTAAGCTGCGCGAACTTTATCTGGCCTTAGCAACCCTGAGCTTTGGTATTTTAGTGCATATTTTCTTCAATGAGGGAGGGGAACTGACGGGTGGGCCTTCAGGAATCAGTGGAATCCCTGATCTTTCGATCGGCGGCTTCAGTTTTGACAATGATCTTAAATTCTATATACTTGTTTGGATATTAGTGCTGCTGCTGCTAATCGGGATCTATAATCTGGTCCATTCCCGGACCGGCCGGGCGCTCTGCTCAATTCGGGAAAGCGAGTATGCGGCGGAAAATGCCGGGATTGATTGTGCCCGGCTCAAACTCCAGGCGTTTATCTTCAGTGCCTTGTTAGCGGGTCTTGCCGGAGGATTATATGCTTTCTTCGTGACCTTCATCAGTCCCTCTCCGTTCAGTTTTCATACGTCGGTCCAATTTGTCCTGATGGCGGTCATCGGCGGCTTGGGTACTTTTTGGGGGCCTGTGATTGGCGCGGCTGTGGTGGTTGCCATAAACGAACTGCTGCGTGAAATTGTACCCATATTGATACCGGGGGCGGGCGGTGAGTATCAGATTATTATTTATGGAATTATCCTAGTCGGACTCATGATTTTTCAGCCTAAAGGACTGAGCAGTATCACTCAATATTTCAGACTGCCACTCAGAAAGGAACTGAAAACGGGTGTTAAATAGGCTAAAAGGGGATTAGCGAATGCTTCCTGAGGGAATTCCTTTAACAATGTGGAGACATTTACTTCTATAGAAGTGGGTGTCTCCACATTCTGCTATTGTCTATAGGAAGCTTTAGCAAACGAGTTTACTTTGTTTTGAGCACTTACTAAATATACTTATAGTACGAATGGGTTTGGTTGTTCGTTTACAGATGGTTTCTAGGGCATATAGTTCCTTGCAATTATTGGAAGGCGGCTATTGATGTTTGCACTTCCTTTGGATATACTTTTAGCATCATATATACTTTTAGCTACAGGGGGAGGGGATGCAGCTATGGTGGAAATGACAGTAGAAAAAGGTAGGGAATCAGCAGGAAAAAACCAAATCGGAGGATGTGAGGTTAGGTTAGTTCAAGTAACTAAACAATTCACTCAGGGTCAGGAGCGGGTAACAGCCTTGGATAAAGTGAGTATAGAAGTGAAAACAGGCGAATTCCTGGCAGTTATGGGGGCAAGTGGGTCGGGTAAGTCTACGTTGTTAAATTTGGTAGCAGGATTAGATAAGCCCACTCAAGGAGATATTTTTCTTAACGGGCGGTCAATTTCCGGTTGGAAGGATAATCAGCTGACCCTTTTTCGGAGAAGGGAAATCGGGTTTGTCTTTCAGCTATTCAATCTGATCCCTACCTTAAGTGCTGAGGAGAATGCCGCTTTGCCTTTACTTATGGCCGGCCAGCCCCGCTCAGCTTGGCAACCAAAAGTAAGTGACTGGCTAAAGCGAGTGGGTCTCGAAAGTCGACGTAAACACTATCCGACAGAATTATCAGGGGGACAGATGCAAAGGATAGCCATCATACGCGCTCTCATTCACCACCCTTCCCTTATTCTGGCTGATGAACCTACCGGTAACTTAGATTCTAAAACCGGGGATCAGATGCTGTTTATATTGAAAGAAATAACTGAGGATCTGGGAGTTACAGTCATCATAGCCACCCATGACCCCATGGTTGCCGCTTATGGTCACACTCTGATCACCCTGAAAGACGGACGAATCCTCGATCCGGCGGCGAGGTGAGAGATTTGTGTTAAGTATAAAGTTGGCCCTGGCCTATTTTTGGCGTCGTAAATTGCGGGCAATTCTAACCACGCTGAGTGTGGCGGTAGCTATAGCGGCTTTAGTTGCTTTGCAGGGTTTGAATAGTAGTATTGATTATGCGAGTGAAGAGTTATCCGGTTTACTAGGGGGCAAAGCCCATTTGGAGGTAAAAGCTCCTCTGGGTGGTATAAGTGATTCTTTATTGGCTGCAGTACAAAAGACTGCCGGGGTACAATCGGCAGTTCCCTTCGTACAGAGCTCCACGCAAGTTAAAGAATTGTCGGGATTTGCCACGATTATGGGCATTGTACCCGGAGAAGATGTAAAGATCCGAACTTACCGGTTAATGCAAGGTCGGATGCCAGAAGAGGGTCAGCGGGAAATAGCCGTACCAGAGGAATTGTTGTGGGGTACGCAAGGGCAAGTAGGGGATAGCTGGCGAATCCAGACCCTGCAGGGCATGCAGGAATTTAGCTTGGTTGGGATCTTGGAAGCCAGCGCAGTGGCCAAGACCAGTAGCAGCGCAGTGGTCTTTATGCCCATGACTACGGCTCAAAAAGCTTTCGGGCTGGAGGGCAAACTATCACACATAAGCGTTGTCCTACAAAACCCGGACAATACACTGGCGGTGCAAAAAGCCTTACAGGAGAGCTTGGGTAATAGCGTCGAAGTGCTCACTCCCATGAGTCGGAGTGGGAATGATGACAAAATGCTGGTTTTCCTTAAGAGCCTTAATAATGTCTATGGGTTTATGGGATTGTTCCTGGCTTTGTATGTCATGTATAACTCCATGAGAGTCTCGGCATCCGAACAACGCAGTCAACTTGGCATCCTGCGTGCCTTAGGCTGGCGACGTTGGGAAATTTACAAATTAATCATTACCCAGGCTATCCTAATTGGTGTGACCGGCAGCACTCTGGGGCTCTTCTTAGGAACCTACTTGGCTCAAGGGTTGCTGAGCACAGTGAGCGATACTCTTCTTGAAGTGTTCAAGATTTCTATTCCCCGCATTCGTTTGGCAGCGACTGATTACGCCATAATCTGGCTGACCGGCGTGTTGACATGTATTATCTCCGCCTGGCTGCCTGCCTGGAAGACCGCCGATATCGCTCCGATCGAGGCTATGAATAGCCGATACTCTAAAATAGAACTCGGTTACGCTCGCTGGCGGGTCGCGGCCGGTGCCATACTGAGTCTTTTGTCAGGGTTGATTCTGATCTATGTGAATAACATGTCCTTATTATTCCAAGCCGCGTTATCCGGTATTGTGATTGGGGCAGCCGTCTTGATGCCGCCTTTTTTGATTATAGCTTTACAGAAGTTGGAACCCGCAGCTGAAACGTTCTTTGGTTTAACTGGCCGTCTGGGGTTAAGCTCCTTCCGGTGTAATCCAAGACGCGCGGTGTCGACCGGGATGCCAATACTTCTGGGGTTAGCTGTGGCGTTCGGCTTTTTGGGAATACTCGCCAGTGTTAATCAGACATTTTCCAACTGGGTTAATGCCGTAATTTCGTCAGACATTGTAATTACCCAGGGACTACAGACCTTCTCCAGTAATCAAGTAGGTTTACCTGAAGAGCTGCTGGAACGGGTCAGTAAGGTGGACGGGGTAAAAGTCGCCGGCGGATTACGTACCACCGGTATTCAATGGCGCGGCAATCCTATTGATCTTCAACTGTACGATTCCTCAGTTAGCCGCCAATTAACCAAGCCCCCTGTGCTTGAGCCTGGGAAGGATGAAGCCTGGGATGCCATTGAACGAGGAGGAACTATCTGGGTTTCTCAATCAATGGCTTTAAAATATGGCGTGCACATAGGAGAAAATCTGGAGATTCCTACTCCTGCCGGTACTATCGAGTTTCCGGTTGTTGCCATAACGAAAGATTTCTATAGCTATAATGGCAGTGTGTATATGAACCGCCAAGACTATACCCGGTATTGGGGTGACAACTCTATTGATCATATCTACTTAGCCGTAGAACCGGGCGTGCCACCTGCCTTAGTACGGGATCGGTTGGAAGCAAATCTTAAAAGTGACTTTCAGGTGCAGGTAACCTTAGCTTCAGAATTCAGGGAAAGCATGATTGAGTTAAACAGAAGTTTATGCGATATTTTCAACTTGATGATTATCGTGATCCTTCTGGTGGCAGCAGTGGGGACTGCCAATTCTATGCTGATTTCAGTACTGGAGAGGGGCCGTGAAATCGGTGCTCTCCGGTCTGTGGGGCTTACACGCGGGCAAATTAAAGGTATGTTGATGATTGAAGTAGGGTCTTTATTCATAGCCGGAATTCTACTAGCCATTCCAGTGGCAGCTAGTATTCAGATGGCGGGCATAATGTTTGATAAAAACGTGAACGGGTGGGTCTTGGAGGTAACTATCCCTTGGGTTGAAAATTTCGGCATCGCTGTCGCCATGGCCTTGGCAGTTGGCCTGAGTGCATTGTATCCAGCCTGGTTGGCCTCAAAGATTGACCCAGTCAAAGCGTTGCGTTCTGAGTAAAAACGAATAAACAGAAAGCTAAGGAGAGTAGTTAGGAATGCCGGTTAAACACGCCATCTTAGGTATCTTAAAAGAAGCCCCACGCCATGGATATGAACTTAAAAGTATTTTCGATGAACGGATAGGGAACTTTTGGAACCTTAATTACGGACAAATATACACGACACTGGACAGGCTGGAAAAGGAGGGTTACGTTAGTGGTACTGAAGAAGAGCAAGATTCCCGGCCGGACAAGAAAGTGTACAATACCAGCCCAAAAGGGGTCCAGGAGTTAGAGCGTTGGCTCCAGGAACCGGCTACCAAACCCAGGCCTTTGCGAGATGAACTGTTTATCAAACTATTGTTCATTAGCAGGGAGAATCCGGAGCTAGCCCTTCGTCTCATTGAGCGACAGACTCAAATATACATGGAGCAAATGAGAGAACTGACTAAAACTAAGTACCGTCTGGCCAAAGACGGCATTAACCGGGAGAATATGATGACTGATCTGCTCACGGATGCGGCATTGTTTCACGCGGAAGCCGATGTCCGGTGGCTGAACCATGTAGAGGCTAAGATCCTTGAGTACGCCAAGACGTAAATGCTTTTCTTTTGAGTAAGTTTCCTTCGGTCCCCCTATCCAATTGGAGAAGGGGGGCCGAAGTTTTTTTATAACAAATGTCCCTTGTCGTTTTCCCATTTTATGCCGTGAATTTAGGAATTAATTAATATGTCCTGGCAGTTTATGCAATATAATAGGATATTTTACAAGTTTACAAATTATCTATTAATTGTAGTCAATATTTTTTACGTATATACTAATAGCTATATATATACTTTTAGCTATATGTTTGAAAGTGTGCAACTATGGTTTTAATCATAATTTATGAATAACTCAAGCGCCGAGACTGATATTAGCAAATTAATATCAGTTTTAAGGTAGATATAAAGGAAGGAGGAAATAAGGTTAGATGATATGAACTATGTCACAACCTTAACGCGAATGGAAGCGAACTCATTCAACTAACGTTGAAGTTAAAGCGAAAGGGGGAGAAAAATGTCAGACAACTTTGCTGCGGTGGGATTATTGCTCGTGTTTGCAGTAGTTTTACCAATCGTCGTTATGACTGTAGTTCATCTGTTGGCACCCCATAAACCGCATAAGGAGAAATTAAAAACCTATGAATGCGGTAATGAGCCAATTGGTAAGGCCTGGATAGGATTCAAGAGCAACTACTTTTTATATGCGATTGTCTTCGCCGCCTTTGATGTGGAAGTGATTTTTTTGTATCCTTGGGCATTAACGTTCCGGAGACTAGGAACATTTGCTTTTATTGAAATGTTTATTTTTATGATTATTCTTATCGTCGGTTTTTGGTACGCCTGGAAAGAAGGTGCTTTAAATTGGATGTAAAAATAGAGAAAGCGTTGCGCGACGCTGAGGCTTCGGCTGAAAAAAACATTTTGCTTAGCAGCATTGAAAAGTTCTTGAATTGGGGGCGGGTACATTCTTTTTGGCCTAATTCTTTCGGCCTGGCTTGTTGTGCTATTGAGATGGCATCAACAGGAAATCCACGCTATGATTTATCCCGTTTCGGTTATGAAGTGTTCCAAGCCTCTCCGAGACAAGCTGATTTGATGATTGTGGCGGGAACTTTGACGAGGAAAATGGCACCGGTGGCACGGCGTATCTATGATCAAATGCCGGAGCCAAAATGGGCTATCGCTATGGGCAATTGTGCTTGCTCGGGGGGGCCGTTTGCAGATTCTTATGCGGTGGTACCGGGGGCGGATAGTATAATTCCAATTGATGTCTATATACCGGGATGCCCTCCCCGGCCGGAATCCTTGATTTTTGGAATGTTGCAGCTAAAACAGAAGATCCAAAATCCTGCTAAGGCGAGGTTAATTAAGTATGGCAAATGATATTTTGAAGGTTCGAGTGGGGGAGTTAGCAGCTAGGGTTAACGGAGAGGTTGCAGAGAGCCTTGGTGAACTCGAATTAACCGTTGACGGCGGATATTCAATAATAGCGTTAACAGAAGCTAAGAATTTTGCGGATGCCCCGTGCGATTTCTTGCATGACTTATGTGGAATGGATTTGGAGGATCACCTCGAAGTTGTTTATCAATTATCCAGTCTTCGCGGTCCTCAGCGTTTACGAATTGTAGCCAGAGTTGAACGGGACAATCCTGTGCTTGATTCGGCTACCCACATTTGGAAGGGAGCGGACTTTTTAGAGCGTGAGGCCTTCGATATGTTCGGTATACAGTTTAGAGGACATCCTAATTTAAAGCGTATCTATATGTGGGATGATTTTGATGGGTATCCACTGCGGAAAGATTATGTTACCGAGAGTTATGAACAGCGTGCTGTTATGCGAGTAAGAAAAGAAGGGGAATAGAGGTGGGGAAACTATGATGATTGAAGGAACTCAAGAGTACGCCATAAACATGGGCCCCCAACATCCGAGTACCCATGGCGTGTTTCGCATGGTGGTCCATTTGGATGGAGAAGTTGTTACCAAAATTGAACCTAAAATTGGGTATCTCCACCGTGGGCTGGAAAAAATGGCGGAAAGCCGGACCTATAACCAGTTTGTTCCATACACCGACCGCTTAGATTATCTTGCAGGCCCGCATAACAGTCTTGGTTACGTCCAGGCAGTTGAAAAATTGATGAACATAGAAGTGCCGGAACGTGCTGAGTACCTCCGGATAATTTTCGCGGAATTGGGACGGATTGCAAGCCACTTAGTTATGATTGCGAGTGGGTCTTTAGATATTAGCGGCTGGACTCCCTGGAGTTATTGTTTTCGTGACCGCGAGCGGATTCTCGACCTTTTTGAGATGACGGCGGGTAATCGTATGACCCCGAATTACTTTCGAATCGGCGGGGTCAGTCAGGATGTTCCTGACGAATTTATGCCTGCCCTTAAGAGCTTTCTGGAAGATATGCCGGAGATGATTGAGGAGTACTACGGTATCTTTTTCGGTAATGAAATTGCCCAGTCACGCATGAAAAGTGTCGGCATTCTCCCTAAGGAATGGGCAGAAAATCTGCTTATAACCGGAGCGAATCTACGAGCTTCCGGAGTACAGTATGATGTGCGCAAAGCTGAACCTTACGGCATTTACGACAGGTTTGATTTCAATATCCCGGTGTTGTATGGCTGTGATACCTATGACCGGCACTTTATTCGGCTGCTGGAGATTCAAGAGAGCAAAAAGATTATCCAACAGGCCTTTAAAGAAATCCCAGCCGGGCCTGTGATGGCCAAGGTTTCCAAGGTGATTAAGCCGCCGGCCGGCAAGGTTTACCATCGAGTTGAGAACCCTAAGGGAGAAATGGGCTGGTACATTGTCAGTAATGGGACGACGAAGCCGGCTCGGGTTCGCATTCGTACCGGCGCATTTGTTAATGTTCAAATGCTGCCGGATATTGTTACCGGCTGGAAGATACAAGATCTTGTGACTATTTTCGCATCTATGGATCTTGTTTTAGGTGAAGTTGACAAGTAAGAACGATTCAATGAGGGGAGAAGAAGATGGACGCTTTAAATAAACTGTTTGTCAATATTGCGGCTGCCATCCGTGGACTTTTTGCCGATTCCCACTCGTTTGGGGCTGACTTGACCATTAATATTATTGCTTTTATTGTGCTCTTCTTAATTATGGTCGTGGCAGCTTTGTTTCTTAGTTTGGTGGAACGCAAATTTGCCCACTGGGTATCACAGAGATCAGGCCCTAATCGACTGGGGCCACACGGCTGGTTCCAATTTATTGCCGATGCGGTCAAAATGTTGGGTAAGGAAGATATTACACCTGTTAATGTGGATAAATTCCTCTTTAAAATGGCTCCCATGATGCTGGTAGGGATTACCTTGATGGTCTTTGGGATAATTCCCTTCGGAGAAGGAATGGTGGCTATTGATCTGGATCTGGGTATATTTTACTTTTTTGCGGTTTCGTCACTGTCTACGTTAGCGATGTTAATGGCCGGCTGGGCGTCTAATAATAAATACTCCTTACTTGGCGGACTGCGAGCGGTAGCTCAAATGATAAGTTATGAAATTCCCTTGCTCTTTTCTTTGCTTGGTGTTGTCATGATTACGCAGACCTTTAATCTATCCTCCATCATTGATGCTCAGAAAACGATTCCCTTTATTTACCTGCAGCCTTTGGCCTTTGTAATTTTTCTGATAGCCGGGATTGCTGAGACTAACAGGGCTCCTTTTGATCATATTCAAGGGGAGCAGGAGATCGTTGCCGGACCTTTCACGGAGTACTCCGGACTTAGATGGGGACTGTTCATGCTGGCTGAATATGGTAATGTGGTCGCCACCTCGGCAATCGCTGTTTCGATGTTCCTGGGCGGTTGGCACGGTCCTGAATTTTTGCCGGGCTGGTTGTGGTTTATTCTCAAAATCTGGCTGGTAATTTTCTTGATGATGTGGGTTCGCTGGACCTTCGTTCGAATGAGAATTGATCACCTTATGCATTTTGCCTGGAAGATCTTGCTTCCGTTAACGTTGGTGAATATTTTCTTAACGGGTTTGGGCATTTATGTTTATGATTTGCTCATTATGCGGATGGGAGGGTAAAAGAGTGTTTGGCAAAGGTTTATTAAAAGGCTTGAGTATTACGATTAAACGTCTCTACGGTCCCAATCTCACGGAATATTATCCTGAAGTAAAGCCGGTTCTTCCTTCTCGTACAAGGAGTTCTATGGTTCTTGAACCCGAGAAGTGTATTGCTTGCGGGCTTTGTGTCCACGCTTGTCCGAATCAGGTTATTAGTCTAACCAGCGAAAAGGATGAGAAGAATAAAAAAGTATTAAAGACTTACGAAATGAACATGGGCCGCTGTCTTTTGTGTGGATTATGTACGGAAGCCTGCCCAACCAAAGCACTTAAACTCTGCCAGGTTTATGAAAATGCGGTCTACCACCGTGAAGAATTAATCTGGGATATGATGGCGCGTTCTAGGCAAACGAACAGGTCAAGCAGGAAGGAGGATTAAGCGTGAGCACTATCGTTTTCTTTGTATTTGCCATATTGGCGATTGCTGCTGCATGGGGTGTCGTTACATCAAAGAACATCGTGCATAGCGCTTTCTATCTGGCACTTTCCTTTGCAGGGGTTGCGGTCCTTTACATTCTGATGAATGCGGATTTTTTGGCGGCTGTACAACTGCTGATTTATACAGGCGCGGTGGCCGTCATGGTTGTCTTTGCAGTCATGTTAACCCTGCGGGGTGATGTTCGGGAAAGCAGTCCGGAAAACCGTCGTTGGATGGTAGGTGCGCTGGTAGCTGTGTCCGTGTTTGCCATGATTGCGCTGGTCGTTCTCACCAATGCGGACTGGCGGGTGTTACCGACACCGTGGACAGGCGGAGGGTCGGCTGAAGACATGTCATTACTCTTACTCTCCCAATTTATGATTCCCTTTGAAGCTTCAGCTGTTTTGCTTACCGTTGCCTTAATTGGAGCCGTAATCCTGGCGAAGGGAGTGAAAGAAAGCAAATGATGAATTTGAGTAATTTAAGTGTTGGGCTTTCTACCTATCTCTTAGTTGGCGCCATGCTCTTTTGTTTGGGGCTGTACGGAGTCTTTGCCAAGAGAAATATTATTGCCTTGCTCATGTCCATTGAGCTGATGCTTAATGCCGTCAATATCAACTTTGTGGCCTTCAATCGCTTCCTTTGGAACCAGAAGATTGATGTGCACTACTTGCTGACCGGGCATGTGGCAGCCATATTCGTAATTGTCATCGCAGCTGCTGAAGTAGCCGTTGGACTGGCTTTGATTATTACCATTTATCGTAATCGCCGGTCAACCAACGTGGACGAATTAAATTGGTTAAAGTGGTAAGAGAGACTATGGAGAAGGTAGGTGTTCAAGGAAATGCATGATCTCTTTCAGTGGGCATGGTTAATTCCCGCTTTGCCCTTCTTGTCGTTTCTAATCATCGCCTTTATCACGAAACGATCCAAACGACTGTCTTCCACAGTGTCGATTCTCGCTATTCTTACCGCGCTCGGCCTGGCCATTGCTATAGGCTTAGGCGTTATTCAAGCGGGTGAAAAAATTGTGGAACATCCAGCGATCGTCAATGTGAATTGGCTGAATATTGTGGGACTGCAGATCGATTTTGGAACCATTGTCGATCCCTTAAGTGCCATGATGTTGTTTGTTGTTACCCTGGTGGCCTCAATGGTGCAAATCTACTCCTTAGGATATATGCATGGAGATGAAGGATTTTCCCGTTACTATGCATACCAATCCTTGTTTGCATCCTCGATGCTGGGTATGGTTCTGGCAACCAATCTATTGCAACTCTTTATTTTCTGGGAATTGGTCGGCTTATGTTCCTATCTCTTAATTGGATTCTGGTTCTTTAAAGTATCTGCCCGGGAAGCCGCCAAGAAAGCCTTCATTACCACTCGTGTCGGAGACTTTGGCTTACTGCTGGGGATGCTGTTCCTCTATACGAAATTTGGAACCCTCGACTTTGCGGCACTCTCTGCGGTCTTGAATACCAACATCCAAGACGTCGCAATCATCGGCACGGCAGGCTATGTGACCATCATGGCGTTCCTTGTCTTTATGGGCCCCATCGGGAAATCCGGACAGTTTCCCCTTCACGTCTGGCTCCCGGACGCTATGGAAGGCCCTACACCGGTTAGTGCCTTGATCCATGCTGCAACCATGGTTGTTGCCGGTGTGTATTTAGTGGCGCGAATGTATTTTCTCTTTGATCACGCCTCCCCGATGGCCTTACAGTTTATTGCAGGTTTAGGAGCGTTTACGGCCATCTTTGCGGCATCCATTGCCATCGCTCAAGACGACATCAAGCGGATTTTGGCCTACTCTACCTTAAGCCAGCTGGGCTATATGATGTTTGCCCTCGGTGTCGGTTCCTACTCGGGATCCATGTTCCATTTAATGACCCATGCCTTTTTCAAAGCGTTAATGTTCTTAGGTGCCGGTTCTGTCATCTATGCCATGCATCATAAGCAAGACATTTGGGATATGGGCGGGCTTTGGAAAAGATGCCGATCACAGGCTGGACCTTTTTCATCGGCGTATTAGCCATCTCCGGAATGCCGCCCTTTGCAGGCTTCTGGTCGAAAGACGAAATTCTGGCCAACGCCTTGCATAACGGTCATCCCATTATTTATGCAGTAGGTCTGTTTACGGCCTTCTTAACAGCCTTCTATATGTCAAGATTGTTCTTTGTCGTCTTTATGGGGCCGGAAAAGCCGGAAAACCATCCCCATGAGTCGCCCTGGAGCATGACCATTCCCCTGATGATTCTGGCCTTCTTTAGTGTATTTGGCGGATTTGTAGCCTTACCGGAGCATAACTTTGCTTACTATGTTCACTATGGAGTCCATCATCATGAAGCAATCGACTGGTTCCTGGCCGGAATTTCCGTTCTCGCGGGACTGATCGGTATCGGTTTGGCTTATGTCACCTACGTCAAGCACCTTATCTCGGCGGATCATGTAGCGGCACGCTTCTCAGGCGTGTATAAGCTGCTCAAAAACAATATTATATCGACGAGATCTATCTCTGGCTGATCCATCACATCATGGATGGAATGGCAAAAGTTCTCTACTGGTTTGACATCTATATCGTTGACGGCGTGGTTAACGGGCTTGCTTTAATGACACGGGGCAGCGGTAAAGTTCTTCGCCGGACCAATACAGGACAACTACAAACCTATGCTATGGTCTTCTTTATCGCGGTCGTCGCTATATTCATGGTCTTCGCCTTCGGGGAAGGTCAGCTGACAGCGCTTAACCCCTTAGCGACGCTGGGAGGTGTGAAATAATGTCTGCACTACCAACAGTGGGTTCACTGTCCATGCTGCTGCCCTTCACCATACTGGCACCCTTAGCGGCCATGCTGCTGATCGTCTTCTTGCCCAAAGAAGAGACCAAAACCATAAAACTAGTGGCAGCCATGGGGATGTTTGTCTCCTTAGCCTTCTCCCTTTACGCCTTCTTTAACTATCAATGGGCACTGGGCGGAATGCAGTATACCCTGACCATTCCCTGGGTTCCCGATCTTGGCGTCAACTTAGCCCTGGGTGTTGACGGCTTAAGCTTACCCATGCTTCTGCTGACCAACCTCATCGGTTTCGCTTCGATCTATGCTTCCTGGAATATAGATAAGCGGGTTAAAGAATTCTTCATTTTACTGCTGATTCTGATTGCCGGGGTTATGGGAACCTTTATTGCCCGGGATCTGTTTATCTTCTTCCTCTTCTATGAAATCGTGGTCATTCCCATCTATATCATGGTGATCATCTGGGGCAGCACCAAACGGGTTACCAAAGAATACGCAGCCATGAAGCTGACCATTTACCTGCTGATCGGATCAGCCTTCCTGCTGGTCGGAATGGTGGCTCTCTACCTGGCAGCCGGTGCCAATGGCAACCCGACCTTTATGTTTGATCAGCTGGCAGCAAGGCAAGACCTCTACAGCCCCGCTTTCCAAAAGGTCGCCTTTGCCTTAATGATCATCGGATTCGGATCTCTGATTTCCATGTTCCCCTTCCACTCCTGGTCACCGGACGGATATGCCGGCGCGCCTACGGCGGTCAGTATGATTCACGCGGGTGTCCTGAAGAAAATCGGGGGCTATGGCTTAATCCGTTTAGGAATCTATGTCCTGCCCATCGGAGCAAAATTCTGGGCTCCGTACATTGCGACTCTGGCCGTTGTCAGTGTGCTTTATGCCGCGTTCATCGCCCTGGCTCAGAAAGACCTCAAATATGTCGTGGGATATTCCTCCGTCAGCCATATGGGGTATGTAATCATCGCCGTCGCAGCCTTGACGCCCACCGCAGCAACCGGTGCCGTGGCCATGATGTTTGCCCACGGTGTCATGGCAGCGCTGTTCTTCTCCATGATCGGTTTTATCTACGAGAAGACTCATACCCGCAATATCGCCGATCTGGGCGGACTGGCCCATCAGGTGCCGCGCTTGGCCATCGGATTCGTGATTGCAGGTATGGCTTCCCTGGGCTTGCCGGGAACCGTCAACTTCATTGCGGAATTCACGATTTTTATGGGAGCCATTAAGGTATTGCCGGTCCACACCGTGCTGGGAATTGCCGGGATAATCTTTACAGCCGTCTATATTTTACGGACGATCGCCAACGTTCTCTTCGGGCCGCGCCGTTCCGAATGGGATCATCTGACGGATATTCGCGGACCTGAACTAGTTCCGCTGGTATTATTCACTGTCGTGATCTTTGCTGCAGGAATATTCCCGAACCTTTTACTGGGTATGATTGATACCGGAGTTACCTCCTCAGGCCTTGCCAAGGTCCTTGAGACGGTGAGTCAGGCGAAGATGGGAGGGTTGTTCTAATGGTAGAGTTCAATATCACTACAGTGCTGGCACCTGAAATAGCTTTAGCTCTGCTGTCCTTGATTCTGTTGGCCATTGGACTACTGATTCCAGCCGGCGCTCGGAAAGGCATGATGCCGCTCACGGTTTTCTCCTTATTAGGCGTTCTTGCTTATACCTTGTATGACTTTTTCTGTGGTCCGGAAGCAGCCTTTTTAGGCGGATTGTATATGCACGATCAGTTTGCCGTCTATTTCAAAGTGCTCTTCCTGTCGGCTGCCCTGCTCGTGGTGCTCTCTTCAGGCGGGTATGTGCAGAAATTGCCGAAACATCGCGGGGAATTCTATGCCCTGCTCTTAGCGGCAACCTTGGGAATGATGCTCATGGCCGGGTCGGGCGAACTGATTACCATGTATGTGGGCCTGGAGCTGATGACGATTTCCTTCTATATTCTGGTGGCCTATCTGGCCGATGATCCGCGTTCTTCAGAAGCTGGAATTAAGTACCTGGTACTGGGTGCTACATCATCAGCCATCTTACTCTACGGCATCAGCCTGATTTACGGACTGACCGGATCAACTCAGCTTATAGAAATTGCCGGCAGGCTGGGCGGCACCTTTACCCCCGCAAGCTTCCTGGCGACGGTTTTCCTGCTGGCCGGATTGGGCTTTAAGATTTCCCTGGTTCCGTTCCATCTTTGGGGACCGGATATCTATGAAGGGGCACCGACACCGGTCACAGCCTTCCTGGCGATCGCCTCCAAAGCAGCAGCCTTTGCCGTGCTGATCCGGGTTTACCTCTTGACCATGAATAGCCAAGCCTTTACGGCGACGGGACAAACCCTTCTCCTTGTTTTGGCGGCGATCACCATGATTGTTGGAAACTTGGCCGCTATTCCTCAAACCAACATCAAACGTCTGTTGGCGTTTTCCAGTATTGCTCAAGCCGGTTATTTAATGGTAGGTATCATTGCTGAATCGGCAGCGGGTATCAAAGGGGTTCTTTTCTACGCGATGATCTATGTCTTCGCCAATATGGGAGCCTTTGCCGTAGCGACGCTTGTGGCAGAGAAGCAGGACAGCAGTGAAATCAGGGATCTGGCCGGATTGTGGCACCGATCTCCCTTGTCAACGGTTGTCATGACGGCATCGCTGCTGTCTTTAGCCGGAATTCCGCCGCTTGCCGGATTCGTAGGGAAGTTCTATCTCTTCTCAGCAGCGATGGATCAAGGATATGTGGCTATTGCTTATATCGGGTTCGTCATGAGCATGATTTCCGTCTATTATTATCTGTCGGTGGTTAAGGTGATGTTCCTTGCTGATGGCGAGGGCTTACCTGAGGTTCCAGTCCATGGGGCTGCGAAGTTTACGATGGTATTTACCATGTTAATAACCATTGCCATTGGTCTTTATCCGACTCCGCTGGCTAAGATGGCCATTGCCGCAGCGCAAAGCTTGTTCTAATAAGTTGATTTAAGTATCGTTCTGAGACTATTGTTCCTTTATCTTGCTTATAGCACGGTATATAGTGGAAGTGATATAAACGTTAATAATTAGTAATTTCCAAGTCAATACTATCGTATCGCCCGGTGTTCTTTAAACTGTTTCAGTGCGTATGATCGTAAGAGTGATCTTACGATCATACAGCAGGCCCGGAAAGATTCAACACTAACTATTGACCTTAAAAGAAGAAACTGGTAAAATCTCATCTTTGACAGTTTAAGAACTATAAAAAGCTTGGATGTCCTGTATTTACAAGGCGTTCAAGCTTTTTTCATATTCTTAAAAAGTGAGTAATTTATTTAATTTTTTTAGTCGGATTAAAAAGTTTTTTCATCTCTGCTTTTTTAATAATCTCGTAATCTGTTCGGAAACCAAAAATCTCATGCAGTGAATCTGTAAAATCAGTTCTTGTGTAAGTCGGTATATACCCCTCGCTCTTGATCTCATAGAAATTCATTTCTCTCAATCCATTGATGACTTCACTGCATGTAAACTTATTGCCTAGTTTCTTTTCCAATAATCGATAAATGATGAGTGAGATAAAGCAGGTAGTAAAATGTGCTTTAATTCTATCTTCGCGGCTTAAGTACACAGGGCGGGCTTTAAACTCGCTTTTCATAATACGGAAACATTCTTCAATCTCCCAACGTCGCTGGTTAATCCGGATGGTTTTCTGAGCACTTCCTTCGAGATTAGTGCAAACGGCATAAAATCCGTCATAGGCCTCTTCGGCAACGATGGTTTCGTTATTTAATGCATAGAGTTCATTGTCAGCAATTTCGCCATCCGACGTACAGCTGGTTTTCTTAATAAAACGTTTATAGTCGTTCTGATGGCTTTTTGAAAGTTTCGTCGGATTCGAATCGAGTAATTTCTGAGCACGTTCGATTTGTGAATGACGAATTTGGCGTTGATAATTTTTGTACTTGATGGAGTAAGTGACAATAAGTTTTTGTTCTAGGCCGTTTTCCTTAATCCAGCGTTCTTTGAAGAAACATTGGTCTTTATTAGCTTCCTCGTCAAGTTGGGCGATATCATAAGGTTTATCATGATCTGCAAGATGCCAGCCGCTTGGGTCAAGAGCCCATTCTTTTAAATGCTTTTTTAGTTTTTTAATGGATTGGGTCGTGATAAATGCGCGTTCGCCTTCATTGTTGAACCTTCTGTTGTTTTCAGAAGCCAGCCCGGCATCGGTACAGACAACAAATTTGGAAAGTTTGAAATCGGAAAGTATTTTTTGCTCTAAGGGTTTAAGCGTAATTTGTTCATTTGTGTTGCCGCTGTTGAGACTAAAAGCAAGAGGAATGCCGTCTCCATCCATGAACAGGCCCATTTGGATGATAGGGTTGGGCCGGTGTTCTTTTGAAGCGCCATACTGTTTAAGGCCGTCTGCTTGTTCGATTTCAAAGAAGTAATTGGTACAGTCATAATAGAGAATACCTGTGTTTCTCTTTGAAATTTTAAGGCTGTTGCTATAAAGAGACGACTGAATGAAATCCATTTCTTTGGAAATGACTTCAAGTGCTCTGTACACATGCTGCAATTCAAAGTCAGTTTGTTCAACGAACTTTGAGGAAAGCTTATAGGTAGCAAGTTTGGAAGAAGGAAAAAGGATCCGTCCGTAAAGGAGGCGTGAAAGGATAGCATTCAGATCAAACGAGAACCTATATTTTTTTGATATCGCTGCAGAAACCTTGTGAAGGTTAAGTTCGTGATAGATATGCTGAAGAAAAAGATAGCCGCCATTAAAAGAACGTTGATCATCTTTAGAAATCAGCTTTGAGGGAAAACATTTAATCAAGACCTCGCGATTGTTTTCTTTTTCTTTTTTGTTCAATTCTTCAATATATTTTTTAGCCCATTCGATGGGATCTTCACCATTTAACTTTTTTTGTAGTTCATCATAAGTTCCTAGTTTTTCGACAATTTTAGAAGAGTGCTTTTTGTTTTCGTAAGTAGATTGAATAACATAAAGGGAAGATGCGTTTTTTGATTTGGTTATCTTTAGTCTCAAATCAAAACCTCCAATCCCTTACATTATAACACAGTACTCAAAAGTACCCAATACGTAGATGTGAAAATTGACAAAAAAATTAGCCTATTTCAAGCCTTGAGAATACTTTTGTCTAGAGTGAACTGTCAAAGACCCGGCCCGGAAAGATTCAACACTAACTATTGACCTTAAAAGAAGAAACTGGTAAAATAAAATTTATATTATTTATATTTTTATTTGTGATGACGGGGTAAAGTAAACGGAACGGTCTTTTCAGGGAGGCGGCGTCATAGACTGAAAGCGCTGCTAAAGTATCAACCGTCGAAGGTTCACCCCTGAGCTACCAGACTGAAACCCCAGGGAAAGTAGGTTTGGTCGGAGACTTCCACCGTTAAAAGGAAGGGGGTATAAGGAATAGATATTGAAAAATATTATTATTCCCGTACTTTCAATGAGGAGGGGTCTTTTATAGGCCCAATCTGGGTGGTACCGCGAAAAAACACTTTTCGTCCCTTGAGGATGAGATGTGTTTATTTTTTTGTTCTTTATTCTTTAAAACGGAGGTGAAAGGCACAAAGGCTAAGGACTTAAGTATATACTCCATCATTGCTTTGATTTTGGTTACGACCTTAATATTTGGGATATTTTGAACTTGAAGAACTAAATTAATAGAAAGGGGGATTAGCGAATGCTTCTTGAACTTAGCGGAGTCACGAAACATTTTGGAGGTATTGCTGCGGTTGAGGATATAAGATTCGAGGTAACTGAAGGAAGTATCCTTGCTTTAATTGGTCCTAACGGGGCAGGCAAAACCACACTTTTTAATATCATTACGGGGGCACTTTCACCTGAAAAAGGTTCAGTCAGGATTAAGGGACGGGAGATGGTGGGGCTAAAACCGTTTCAGATTGCTTCGGCCGGCATCACAAGGACATTTCAGAATCTGCAGCTTTTCAGCAGTATGACAGTGCTGGAAAACGTCATGGCCGGTGCCTATCTCAGAAGCAAAAAGGGATTTATCCGCTCCTTTTTCTCCTTCCCCGGAAATTGCCGCGAAGAAAAAAGGATTCGGGAAGAATCCCTGATCTTACTGGATGAGATTGGATTAGGGTCGAGCGCAGGACTTCTGGCTTCTGAGCTGCCCTTTGGCAAGCAAAGACTTTTGGAAATAGCCAGAGCCTTGGCTTCTGATCCTGCTTTGGTCCTCCTTGATGAACCGGCAGCCGGTTTGAACCCTGCAGAAACAGAGGTCCTGACGGGCTATCTGAAAAAGCTTAAGACCAAAGGAACGGCGATGGTTCTGATTGAGCATGACATGCAAACCGTGATGGAAGCAGCGGATAAGATTGTGGTTTTAAATTTCGGTCAAATGATTGCCGAAGGAACGCCTGCGGAAATTCGGACTAATCCGGACGTGATTAAAGCCTATCTCGGAGAGGATGAAAAGATTGCTTAAAATTAAAAACCTAAGTGTCTATCACGGCTATGTGCAGGCGATCAAAGAACTATCCTTTGAGGTCAGGGAAGGGGAGCTGCTGACCATTCTGGGAGCCAATGGAGCAGGTAAAAGTACTCTCTTAGGGACGATAGCCGGATTGCATAGACCTGCTGCAGGGGAAATTATTTTTCGAGGTAAACCGATCACCGGTCAAAAACCGGAACGGGTCGTCAGGCAAGGGATTAGCCTGGTTCCCGAAAAGCGAGAAATCTTCAGCACATTAAGTGTTCTTGATAACCTTATGTTAGGAGCTTTTCACCGTTATCGAAAAAATAAGTCGGTTTTAAGGAAGGATGTTGAAGATATACTGGAACTCTTTCCGGCATTGCAAGGAAGAGAGAGTGAAAAAGCAGGCAGCTTAAGTGGTGGCTTACAGCAGATGTTGGCGATTGGAAGGGGTTTAATGTCCCGTCCTGCCCTCTTAATGCTGGATGAGCCCTCGATTGGGCTGGCTCCCTTAGTTGTCCGGGAGATTATGTCTATTTTAGTCCAGCTAAAAAAGACCGGAGTCACAATTGTACTTGTCGAACAGAATACTAAATCAGCTCTCAACGTTGCTGACAGCGTATTAGTCATGGAACGAGGCGGGATTACTCATAGCGGCAATTCTCAGGATATCATTGCCGATGCCTTGATCCAAGAGGCTTATCTGGGGCGGGCTCAGGCTTAATGTGTGAAGCGGCCAATATCAACAAGTGCTTTGAGGCCGGTTACAATTAGTAACCGGCCTCAAAGTACTTCGTTCAGCTAAACTTGGGGCTTCGGCGGAGCACCAATCTCCTATAGACAACCTTTATACCTCGGGTGCAGAAGGGAGGAGAATGGAAATCCGGGTGCCGATATCCAGCCTGCTCAAAACCTCTATATGCCCGCCATGCCGCTCCGTGATCCATTTGGCTATAGATAAGCCTAATCCCGTTCCGCCTGTGGCCCTGGCGCGGGATTCGTCGGCGCGGAAGAAACGGTCAAAAATCTTTGGAACTGCTTCCGGGGGAATGCCAATACCTTCATCCTGGACCGTCAGCCGGGCAAAGCCATGTTCACTGGAAACAGAAACTTTGATCCGTTTACCCGGGGGCGTGTATTTCATAGCATTATCAATGAGGATTCTTGTCCCCTGTTTGATTAAGCTTTTATCAGCCTTAATGAAAACGGGTGAAACACTCGATTCATATTCGTGGCCGCCGTCGATCATCTGGGTCTCCCGCAGTACTTCTACGGCAAGGTCGGATAGCTCAAAACGCTCGATTTGCATAGCCATGGTATTGTTGTCGCCCCGGGCCAGAAATAAAAGCTGTTCCACCAAGCCCTTCATATTAGCTGTTTCATCTTTGATGGCATTAATGGATTCCTGTAAGGTCTTTTCGTCCTTTTTCCCCCACCGGTCCAGCAGATTTGCATACCCCTGAATGACGGAAATCGGCGTTCTTAGCTCATGGGAAGCATCTGAGACAAAACGTACCTGGGAACGATAGGATTCATTGATCCGATCCAGCATCCCGTTAATGGCGGAAGCCAGGGTTTTCAGTTCGCTTTGGGTATCGTCCACAGGAATTCTCGTATCCAGCCTTGTGGCATTAATGTCGTCCAACTTACCGGCCAGAACTTCAAGCTGCTCTGGTGTAAAGACCCCACCGGTATGCAGGTTTTGCGCTGTTTTAGCAAATTCTTCAATGGGCCGCAGGGCTTTACGGATTGTCCCGGCACCTGAGAAAATGCTCCCGAGCAGTATAAAAAGTTCCATCGTTAATAATAAGACAAATATCCCTGCAAGGATTTGCAGAGTTTCCTGAAGACGAATGGAAATAAGATAAGAACGTCCGTTATAATCTGTCGTCAGATTATAAGTAATACCGTCTAATTGTTCCCAAGAGGCTATGTCATCCGGGTCCGGCAGGTCGATACTCCTTACCCCGGAAGCAGTTTGCTTGGAAAGATGGTTTAGTAAGCTTTCCGGCACCGGAAAGCCTTGCGGCTCACCTGTGTCCAGAGAAACACTGTATCCTGTCAGCTCAAGCCAGTTTTCCGCATCCGGGCTGGGGAGCCCTGTCTGGCTCAGCATTTTGGCCGCCGCTGCTGCAGTTTGATCAGCGCGCACAATCAGCCCTGTCACGGAGGCCAGGAAAAGAAGAGTATCAAGCACCAAAAAAATCCCCAGCAAACGGAGAAAAAGTTTGAAGTTAAGCTTCCATACGAGGGAAAACCGCAGTTTATGGCCGATACGGTTTGTGGGTTTGTTTAGCGGTTCATGTTTCATCCTTAATCACATACCCCACTCCTCTTACGGTATGAATCAGTTTAATATTGAACACTTCGTCGATTTTGCCGCGCAGAAAGCGCACGTAGACATCGACAGCATTGGTTTCTCCCGTAAAATCAAAGCCCCAAACATTTTCCAGCAGTGCTTCCCGGGAAACGACCAATCCTTTATTTTTAAGCAAATAGTGGAGAAGGTCAAATTCCCGTTTGGTCAGGTCGATGGGAGTGCCCTTGAAAGTCACTGTACGCCGGCCCGTGTCCAACAGCAGACCACAGGCGGACAACGTCAGATCTTCAGGCATGGTTTTTCGGAGAGCAGTGCGGATCCGAGCGAGAAGCTCCTCAATAGCAAAGGGTTTGGTGATATAATCACTCGCCCCGCTGTCAAGTCCGAAAACCTTATCCACTACGCTGTCCCTCGCCGTCAGCATGATGATAGGAACAGAGGAGGTTCGGCGGATTCTGCGCAGCACTTCCATGCCGCTTAACTGTGGCAGCATAACATCCAGCAGAATGAGGTCGAACTCGCCGGTTTCGGCGAGTTCCAGCCCCGTTCTGCCATCAAAGGCCTTTTTCGTGATATAGCCTTCATAGCCAAGCTCCAGCTCGACAAATCGGGCAATTTTTTCTTCATCCTCAATAATCAGTATTTTAGAACTCATTGGAAGCCCCGCCGTTTCAAATAAATTTTATCCTTATCTGATTGACTCCTTGAAGTTTTCCGCAGCATCCGCCGCACTATTCATCGCGTCGTTGACAGTGTTTCCCTGAAAGTCCGGTCCGTGGAAGCGATAGCGGAAACCAAAGAATAGTCCGACAATAATCAGGGGAATGGTTATCCAGAAGGCGAATATAAGCAATAGTGCCAGAACGGTAACTGGAAAAGACGCTTTGCTCTCCCGGCCCTTGAGTATTTCAAAGGAATTTAGATTGCCTTTACGGAACATGTCTAAGCAAAAGGTTCCTATTCCTTTCATGAGAGACATAAAGGTTTTTTTGCCGTGGCAATGGTTATGCCGTTTTCCCCAATCAGTTTCTTTATAGGCAAAGTTACTTGAGTCCCGGTTGTTTTGACTGCTATAGTAACCGCCTCCGCTGGGCGGATTTACCTTTCCTTGTTTCTCCAGATAAATAATTGCCTCAAGCAAATCCCCGTTTACCGCATCCAGGGCAGTCTTTGCCTCGTCGTAACTGACATTGGCCATGGCACGCAGTTTTTCCACTTGGTCTAAGGTTGTCATGTAATTTCCTCCCTGTTTCTTTTGTGCTCAATTGAGTATATTTGTATTCTAACCCAAAAAGCTTCAAGGAGAATTTGCCCTGTATTAAAATAGGGTTAAAAAATTTTATCGCATAATGAGGTTCTTTTCAACAGTATGCTGGGGCAATTTGCCAAATAAGACTGGACTGACACCGAAGGATAGGGCATTCCTGAATATTTTTGACGCAAAAGATGTTCCTTTGGGACTTTTGAAGTATACTAAACAGGGTTAAGAGCAAATATTCGTGCTGATAGCAGACTTATAGGATGCTTTTGGATCATACAATGATTGCGCAATGGAGGTAAAATGCTGATGAAACGTTTTCTTAGTTCCGTCCGGGAAAGGGTTCTATTATACGATGGTTCTAAAGGGGTCATGCTGCAAAAGAGAGGTTTAACAGGAAATGAAGCCGCTGAAGCCTGGAACTTATCGAAACCTGATGAAGTGAAAAATCTCTATAATTTATACAAACAAGCCGGCTCTGATGTCATTCAAACCAATACCTTTCCGGGCAATAAAGTTACCTTGGAAAAGCATGGTTTAGGGGATAAGACTTATCCAATAAATTTTGCAGGTGTGAAATTGGCGAAAGAAGTTGCGGGCGAAACCACCTATGTTGCCGCTTCGGTGGGCCCTACGGGTATGATTTTAGAACCGGCGGGGGACCTGAGTTTTGATCAAGCCTATACTGTTTTTAAAGAGCAGCTGAGAGCTATAGAAGATGCAGGCGCGGATCTTGTTAATTTTGAAACCTTTACGGATTTGAATGAATTAAGGGCAGCTATCTTGGCTGCTAAAGAAACCACGTCACTTCCTATTATTGCCTCAGTAACCTTTAATGAAAACAGCAGAACCATGTCCGGCAACTCGGCAGAGGTATGTGCCATTGTGTGTGAATCTTTAGGAGCGGAAGTCGTGGGTGCCAATTGTTCAGGAGGCCCGGATAGCTTAATTGAACCCATTAAAAAAATGCGTTCCGTTGTCTCAATCCCACTCTCGGTAAAAGCAAATGCCGGGATGCCTGAATTAGTGAATGGAGAGGCCGTTTATGGTCAAAAACCGGAACAATTTAGTTCCTACACTAAAGAATTTATCGAGAATGGAGTAAGGCTTATTGGGGGATGCTGCGGAACGACCCCGGAATTTATCAGGGCAGTGAAGAAAGAACTTGAGGGGATTAAAGCCCCGGATTTAGAGTTGAAATCCAGCTCAGCTCTGGCATCGGCGTTCAATCATCTCTTGTTTGCGAATGACAAGGAATATTCGGCTGCAGAGCTTTCCCTAAAGGATGATAAGGCTGTCAATATGTTAAAGAAGGGTGATTTTTATCAACTGCTGCAAGACTATAGAACAGCGGCTATGGATTACCTGCTAATAGATTTCGGTGATATGACCGAATCCTTTGATGTTTTAGGATTCAGCAATACTATTAGCTTTGCCATTAAAAAACCGCTCATCCTCAAATCTGAGTCGGTTGAACTTCTTACCAAATTTTTGAGATATTACCCGGGAAGAGCCGGAGTCATTTTAACAGAGAAGACGAAAGGGTCTCTCCCGCAATTAAGACACTACGGTGCCCTAATTCTTAATAGTTGATAGGTTATACCCAACCAAGCCTTCACCGTCAGAAGCCTGTCTGCGTATGCTGTGATTAAAACTATTAACAAGGCGGGATTCAAAATGAATGAACAGGAGGCCAAAGCCCTGTTCCCCTATGAAGAATGGGGAACAGGGCTGGTTGAATCGGTGAGCTGTTCCCAGCGTACAGCGGACAGGCTGATGCAGTTCTTTGAAGAATAGAGATAAATTGTTTGCTTCCGGAGACTTGGTAGTAGGTCAAATTCGTCGGCGCTGACGAATTTGACCTACTACCAAGTCTCCTACTTTCGGGGATTCCGGAAGATGAGCGGGAGAAATTAGGCGAACGAATATTCGTCTAAAAAGTTTATTACAACCAGGCAGTTTTGTATTGATATTCGTACGGAATATGGCTATAATCTCTTTTTTGACAGTTGAAAAATATAAAAAGCTTGAAAGCCCTGTATTTGCAAGGTGTTCAAGCTTTTTTTGCATTCTTAAAAAGTGAGTAATCTTTTATTTCTTAGTCATGTTAAAAATTTTTTTCATTTGTGTTCTCTTAATAATCTCGTAATCTGTTCGAAAACCAAAAGTCTCATGCAGCGCATCTGTAAAATCAGTTCTTGTGTAGGTCGGTATATATCCCTCACCCTTGATCTCATAGAAATTCATTTCTCTCAATCCGTTGATGACTTCACTGCATGTAAACTTATTCCCTAGTTTCTTTTCCAATAATCGATAAATGATAAGGGACATAAAGCAGGTAGTAAAATGTGCTTTAATTCTATCCTCGCGACTTAAATATACCGGTCGCGCTTTAAACTCACTTTTCATGATCCGGAAACATTCTTCAATCTCCCAGCGCCGCTGGCTAATCCGGATGATTTCCTGAGCACTACCTTCGAGGTTCGTACAAACGGCATAAAATCCGTCATAGGCTTGTTCGGCAACGATGGTTTCGTTATTTAAGGCATAGAGTTCATTTTCAGCTATTTCGCCATCAGACGTACAGCTGGTTTTCTTAATTAAAACGTTTATAGTCGTTCTGATGGCTTTTTGAAAGTTTCGTCGGATTCGAATCGAGTAATTTCTGAGCACGTTCGATTTGTGAGTGACGAATTTGACGTTGATAATTTTTGTACTTGATGGAGTAAGTGACAATAAGTTTTTGTTCCAGGCCGTTTTCTTTAATCCAGCGTTCTTTGAAGAAGCATTTGTCTTTATAAGTTTCCTCGTCAAGCTCGGTGATATCATAAGTTTTATCATGATCTGCAAGATGCCAGCCTTTTGATTCGAGAGACCATCCTTTTAAATGCTTTTTTAGTTTTTTGATTGATTGGGTCGTGATAAATGCGCGTTCACCTTCGTTGTTGAATCTTCTATTTTTTTCAGAAGCCAGACCGGCATCTGTACAGACAACAAATTTTGAAAGTTTGAAATCGGAAAGTATTTTTTGCTCTAAGGGTTTAAGTGTAATCTGTTCATTCGTGTTGCCACTGTTGAGGTTAAAAGCAAGAGGAATGCCGTCTCCATCCATGAACAGACCCATTTGGATGATAGGGTTCGGTCGATGCTCTTTTGAAGCGCCATACTGTTTAAGGCCGTCTTCTTGTTCGATTTCAAAGAAATAATTGGTACAGTCATAATAAAGAATACCCGTGTTTCTCTTTGAAATTTTGAGGCTGTTAGTATAAAGAGAAGACTGGATGAAGTCCATTTCTTTGGAAATAACTTCTAGTGCTCTGTACACATGCTGCAATTCAAAGTCAGTTTGTTCAATGAACTTTGAAGAATGCTTGTAGGTAGCGAGTTTGGAGGAAGGAAAAAGGATCCGTCCGTAAAGGAGCCGAGACAGTATAGCATTCAGGTCAAAAGAGAACTTATATTTTTTCGATATATCAGCGGAAACCTTATGAAGGTTAAGATCGTGATAGATTTGCTGAAGAAAAAGATAACCGCCGTTAAAGAAACGTTGTTGATCTTTGGAAATGACTTTGGATGGCGAATATTTAAGGATGACTTCACGTGATTGCTCTTTCTCTTTTTGGTTAAGTTCTTCTATGTATGATTTAGCCCATTCAATAGGGTCACGCCCATTTAATTTTTGTTGTAATTCAGCAAGCGTTCCTAACTTTTCAACAACTTTTGTGGAACGCCTGCCATTCTCGAAAACAGATTGTATGACATAAAATGAAGTAGCATTTTTAGACTTGGATATACTAAGTCGCATAGTACGATCTCCTCCAATCCCTTATATTATAACACATTACGATAAATTACTCACTACCTATTGGGGGGAATTTGACATTTTTTCAATGAAAAAAGCCCTGTTTTCAAGGCTTGTAGAAATTTCTATATTAAAGGCAAGTGTCAAAGACCCGGGCTGGTTGAATCGGTGAGCTGTTCCCAGCGTACAGCGGACAGGCTGATGCAGTTCTTTGAAGAATAGAGATAAATTGTTTGCTTCCGGAGACTTGGTAGTAGGTCAAATTCGTCGGCGCTGACGAATTTGACCTACTACCAAGTCTCCTACTTTCGGGGATTCCGGAAGATGAGCGGGAGAAATTAGGCGAACGAATATTCGTCTAAAAAGTTTATTACAACCAGGCAGTTTTGTATTGATATTCGTACGGAATATGGCTATAATAAGAACATAGGTTCGTATAAAATACAAATACATGTACTGCGAGGCGGATGAAATGAAGGATGTATGTGTGAATTGCCATCGAAAGACTTATTGCACAGCCCCCTGTGAACAGTGGCTGATCCAGAACGGCAAATGCCCAGTGTGCCGGAATAAGCTAATACATGTTAGCGGATGTACCGAGTGCATTACTGGAGATTGGGCCATGTGCGGTTAAGACGGAATGCCATGTCAGGGCTGTGCAATATGTGGTGGAGGTGGAAATATGCCAAAAGTAACCGCTGTTAGCTATAGTTTCTCTTTGCTATTCTATGGACTGGGCTCTTGGAAAACCTCGGTCATCAATAGCGCAATGACAGGACCTATGAATACTTATAACTTTACGATTAATGCGTCCCTTGCCATTGGGTATTTTGTATTAGCAATCTTCTTTGCTCTAACCGGATCTCTTCTCTACTATGTCAAGTATAGAGATCAAAAAAATATTAAAATGAAGAACTTTGAATTGCAGGTTTTCTCAGGCAGGGGATTAGATGATAGACGACGGGCGAGTATACCTGAGCTAAATGCCAAATTGAGGCGGCGGCCTAAGTACGGTTTGGATCTGTATAGAAGGATGTCCTCTTGATGGAGAAGGCATTGGAGATCAGCCGGTATAATCCTATGATGCTGAGCAAAACGCCGAAATCAGACCGCGGGGGCTGATTTCGGCGTTTTGTTTTAGGTTGTGCTATTCAGGTATGGTTTCTTTATCGATCAACTCCTGGGTTAGAGATAGGCTACTAATTTCGGAACTTATGAGAAACGGTAAGTCCAGAAAGATTCCCTCTCAAGCATATGGCTAAATGAGCTCTTCGGTGATGGTTTCTTGACCGGCCCATTTGCGATACGAGGGTAAAACACTTGTGACTGCGACTTATGTGCCCGGATCGCGGCCAGTTTTACTTCTGCCACAGAGGAAATGTCCTTGATAATATCCGGCGGGCCGAGCACATTCTGACAGTCCCGGGCAAACGCATGAGCGTATACCATGGGGCGTTCCTGAACGGGAAAGCGGGAAATTGCCCGGATTGTTACTTCAGCCAGAGCATTGTGATCCGGATGAACTGAATATCCCGGATAGTGGGTGAGGACCAGAGAGGGCCGCACCTCCCGGAGGATCTTCTCTAACCGGTCAATTAATAAGTCCGGGTCTTCAAACTCAATGGTTTTATCCCGTAACCCGAGTTTAATCAGACGGTGAATGCCAAGAGCCCGGCAAGCTTCTTCCAGCTCTGCCTCCCGAATGTTCGGCAATGATTCCCGGGTGGCAAAGAACGGTCTTCCCATGTTGCGTCCCATTTGTCCCAGAGTACCGCAGACATAAGTGACCGGAACGCCTGATTGGGTGAACAGTGCTATGGTTCCGCCACAGCCAAAGGTTTCGTCGTCCGGATGGGGAAAAACTACGAGAACATTTTCTTCCAAAAATAACTCCTCCTAAGTTACAGTTCGAATGGGGACAAACTAAGTTCCAGAGCCACAGCCAGCCGTCCCTCTTGATCATGCCCGGCAAGCAATAGCCGGCCAGCTGAGTCCAGCTCGAAATCGGTTAATCCTTCAGCGTAAACCCAGCCGAGTTCCATTTTAAGTCCGACACGGTAAGGGCCGTCCCCTGTAATAATCCCCCGTTCAAAGCAGATCCGGCCATTGCGGATATAGGCACCTACGGTCATATTGCTCTCCTGCCTATGGACCGCATAGGCTCCATTCGTTGTCTCCAGGTGGAGGTACACGTCGCGGTTAAGAAAATAATCCAGTGCAGATTGCACAGTTGACTTATGAATAGGGTTCATAAACGATTGCCACCTCAAAACAATGATTTTTCCTCATTATATACCATTTGGCATCTATTTTCACCGCTGCTGCATTGGGCAAATGCCGGATTTTCAGCAGGAAAACAGCCGCGATCAGCGTGGCTGTTTTTTTATATCGCTGAGGGATATTCCGGCGATGAATTCTCTTATTTGTTGATAAGAGCTTTTAGTATCCTCGTATCCCTGGTGAAGCAGTCTGTAAAGCTTTTGGGGATCTTTTTCTAATCGATCCACCTCTAATTCCTGGGTAGGTCTTATGACAACTGCCTTCCCTTGGTTTTCCAGGTGTTCGATATAATCCAAGGTTTCATTGTAATTCTTATAACGGTTTAGCATGGTTTCAATTAAATGTGGGTAATTTTTATACTTAAATTTTAATAAAGCCGTAAATCTCCCGGGACGCTTGCGATAACCTTTATTTCTGGTCAGAACGATAATATTTTTGGTATTGCCGTCTTGAATAGATTTTCTGATGGGAATGGAATCGGAAATACCGCCATCTAATAGTTCATACCCTTTATAGTTCACGATCGGTGATAACATCGGCAGAGAGGCGGAGGCCCTTAAAGCCTGGAATTGCTTACCTAAATCGTCCTTATTCAGATACATGGGCTTACCCGTCCGACAATCCGTTGTTCCGACCAAAAAAACTCCGGGGGACTTATAAAAGGTTTTAAAGTCGAAGGGAACATGCTTATTAGGAATCTCGTCAAAAATAAAATCCATGCCAAAGTAGGATTTGCTTAAGAGTAAACTCCTGAAACTCATGTACCGCCAGTCCTTAATGAACCCAATAATGACCTTTTCATTTCTTCCCGGCTGCCTCGAAATATAGGAAGCGGCATTACATGCCCCGGCAGATACTCCTATTACATAATTAAAATATAAATCATTTTCCATAAAATACTCTAAGACACCACAGGTATATAGTCCTCTCATACCCCCGCCTTCAAGCACTAACCCTATATTTTCCATTGAACACACCACCATTTTACTCCTCTTTGCTGCTACATCAACCACTATATCATGGTAAGTTTTAACATACAACAAGCTGGGAGGGACTCTAAGTTATGCGGATTTGACACTAACCTTCTGATTATTATGACTTATCAACCAAGGATAGTTAGGTGAGAAATCTTTATCCTTTTTATGAGAAGACAACATGACCAAAATTGTAGAAAATATTAGTATAAAGCAAAAAATTGCGAAGGAAATTAAACATTTTTAAGAGGTGGCAACGTGATTAACAAACAACGACTATTTAACAGGCTGCTCCAGTTAGGGGAAATAGGAAAACAGGAATCCGGCGGTATCACCCGGTTAGCCTTTACCCCAGAAGACCGCGCAGCAAAAAATCTCGTCGCTTCCTTTATGAAAGAAGCCGGTTTAAGCGTACGGGAAGACGCGGTTGGCAATATTATTGGGCGCTTAGAAGGTCGTAATCCGGAAGCCCCAGTGCTGCTCACGGGGTCACATATTGATTCTGTATATAACGGAGGGATCTTCGATGGCGCTTTAGGGATTATCGGAGGAATTGAGGTTCTCCAAACTATGAAGGAACAGGGTATTGAGACCGAACATCCGATTGAAGTTTATGCGTTTAATGATGAAGAAGGGGCTCGCTTTAGCTACAGTATGTTGGGCAGCAGGGGGGTTATTGGCACTCTTAGACCCGAAGATTTGGAACTTAAGGATAAAGAGGGTATCTCGATTGCAGCTATTATGAAAGCTCAGGGCTTAGATCCGGCTCTTATTCGATGTGCCGCTCGCATTAAGGGAAGTATCAAAGCCTTTGTTGAACTGCATATCGAACAGGGCAAAGTGCTTGAAAGCAATAATCAGTCGGTCGGTATCGTCACAGGGATTGTCAATGAATTATGGCTTAAATGTACCTTCAAAGGTGAGGCAGGGCATGCGGGTACGACACCGATGGCTATGAGGCATGATGCTTTAGTAGCAGCCTCGGAATTTATTCAAGCGGTTGAAAGGGAAGCCAGACAAACCGGTACAACGGTTGCGACCGTGGGGAAATTAAATGTTCTACCCGGAGGAATCAATATAATCCCGGGTACCGTAGAACTTACACTTGATCTGAGAGATCTTAACCAAGCAGTCAGTGATCAAGTAGAAGATAGTATTTTTAGGGAAGGGAAGCGAATTTGCCGTGAACGAAGTCTGGAAATGCGCACTGAAGTCTTGCAGCGGATTCCCCCTTCTCTTTGTTCTGAAGAGTTTCAGCGTGCGGCCAAAGATGCTTTTGACAAATTAGGACTCAAGCCCTTTTATCTCCCTAGTGGTGCCGGGCATGACGCGATGCAGCTTGTCAATATCTGTCCGATCGGCATGATCTTCATAAGATCTAAAGATGGAATCAGTCATAATCCAGCTGAATGGAGTTCCCCGGACGATTGTGCTAATGGTGCTAATGTTCTCTACCACACACTATTGAGGTTAGATAGCCTCGACGAGGAAGAATCCAAACAATTTTCTTCGATCGCGTGCTCTTAAGGTTTTAATTAAGAACAGCATTTTGAGAAGAGAGAGGGGTAGGCATTTGTTTAATTTAGTCATTAAAAATGGTAAGGTCGTAACTTCGGACAGAATTTTCGAGGCATCCATTTGTGTGATGGATGGGAAAATCGCAGCCATCGTTGAAGCCGGAACTCCGGTTGAAGCTGAAGAAGTCATCGATGCCCAAGGGAATTATGTTTTTCCAGGTGCTATTGACAGCCATGCTCATTTAAACGATCCGGGTTACCTTTGGCGGGAGGACTATACTCATGGTACAGCTGCCGCAGGAGTTGGAGGCTGCACTACAATCGTTGATATGCCTCTTCAGAATGAACCCGCCTTAACCGATGCTTTGATTTTTGATAAGAAGGAGGAAACGGTTTCTGCCAACGCCTATGTGGATTATTGTTTCTGGGGCGGTCTGGTGGACTACAATTTGGATAAATTAAGGGAACTGGATGAAAAAGGATGCGTTGCTTTTAAATCCTTTATTGGTCCTGTTTCCCCTGATTATGTGTCATTAACGATCGGACAAGCTAAAGAAGCCTTGGAAATTTTAAAAGAATGTGATGGCCGTGCAGGTTTCCATTGCGAAGATTATTCGATTATCAAATGGGAAGAAGCAAGAGCACAACGAAAAGAAAAAAATGATTGGCGGGATTTCCTGAATTCAAGACCGGTTATTGCGGAACTTATCGCTACCCAAAACATACTTGACCTTGCCAGGGAATTGGATGCCAAGGTCCATATCTGTCATGTCAGCCACCCCAGAGTCGCCCAGATCATCAGGGAGGCTCAACGGGAAGGGGTGGATGTAACCGCCGAAACCTGTGGTCACTACCTTACGTTTACGGATAACGATGTGATTGAGAACGGCAGTCTGTTCAAATGTGCCCCTCCGTTAAGAGAGGCTGCGGCAGTCGAAGAAATGTGGGAATACGTCAATAATGGAACCTTAGCCTGTATCGGTTCGGATCATTCGCCTTGCGAATTGAGTGAGAAAAGCGAAGAAAAGCATGGAATCTTTGGAGCCTGGGGTGGTATTAGCGGAATCCAAAACGTCATGCAGGTTGTCTTCAGCGAAGGCGTCGTAAAGAGAGGGTATAATCCCACCTTACTGGCACGCTCCTTAAGCGAAGGTCCGGCTAAGACCTTTGGAATCTATGGCAAGAAAGGCGCTATAGAAGTTGGATTTGATGCAGACCTTGTCATTCTCGACCCGGAAAAGGAATGGGAAATTACACCGGATTCCTTGTATTACGTTAATAAGATTTCTGCCTTCGTGGGTTTAAAGGGTAAAGGTCTGCCTGTCTGCACCTTAGTAAGGGGTCAGGTGGTTGCGAAGGAGGGCCAATTAGTCGGGCAGAAGGGATACGGAAAACTTATTAAAAAATCAAAGTAAGGGGGGATAAACGTTGAGCAGATATGATTTAATCCTTCGAAACGGGCTGCTTGTTTGTCCGGAGGGCGTAAAAAAAGCGGATGTTGCGGTCTGTGATGAAAAGATCGTAGAAATAGCCGGGGAAATCTCCGGCAGTGCCCAAGAAACCATTGACGCCGCAGGAAGTTATGTCTTTCCCGGCACCACAGACGGGCATGTGCATTTTAATGATCCGGGAAGAACGGATTGGGAAACCATCACCACCGGAAGCAGTGCCCTGGCAGCGGGCGGCGGTGTGGCCTACTTTGATATGCCGCTGAATTGCAGCCCTTGTACGCTTGATGCCAAAAACTTTAAGGCTAAGCTTGCTGTAGCCCAGCAGGACTCTTTAGTCGATTATGGATTTTGGGGCGGGCTTACTCCCAAAAATCTGGATAAGCTTGAAGAGCTGGCAGAGTGCGGTGTTGTAGGTTTCAAAGCTTTTTCCTGTCATAGTGGTATTGATGAGTTTGAAAGAATGGATGATTATACAGCCTTAGTCGGTATGGAAACATTAAAGAAGCTTGGCTTGCCGCTGATGGTTCATTGTGAGAATGCTGAAATTACCAAAGATTTGACAGCCCTTGCCCTTGCCAATCATAAAACCACAGTCCGGGATTATTTTGCGGCACGTCCCCCCATTACGGAAATAGAAAATGTCTCCCGCATGATTTCAATCGCAGAGCAGACCGGCTGTAAATTAATCATTGCTCATATCAGCACGGCAAAGGCTATCGAGCTTGTCACACAAGCAAGAAGCCGGGGAGTTGACGTAACTTGCGAGACCATTGGGCACTATTTAATTCTTACGGATGACGACGTAGAGCGGATGGGAACCGTCGCAAAATGCTCTCCGCCCATTCGCGATACTGAAAACCAAACGAAGATGTGGGCAAAATTATTTAACAGCGAGATCGCTTTTGTTTCCTCGGACCATTCGCCCTGCGATCCGAAGCTGAAAGATGGAGAGTTTTTAAAGGTTTGGGGTGGAATATCTGCTTGTCAAACGACCCTTCAAGGCCTGCTTACTCATGCCTACCATGACAGAAAGTTTCCCCTTGGGAATATTGCCAAACTGACCTCCCAAAATGTTAACGAGATATTTGGCATCCAGGGAAAAGGCAAAATCGCCCTTGGCTGCGATGGGGACTTCGCCCTGGTAGACTTGAATAAGGAATTCACCTTGCAGGCAGACGATCTCTTCTATTTGCATAAAGTAAGCCCTTATGTAGGTGACCGCTTCCGTGGGACAGTGACCCAAACTATTCTCAGAGGGACAACCGTTTTCAAGGATGGAAAGATTGTCTCAAAGCCTATCGGCAAACATCTAAGACCCAATTTATAAATTACTCCCCAATCAAAATACAGAGAAATGTAAAGAGAAAAGGAGTTGGGTGCTACATGGCTACAGAAAGTCACGTTTCCGCTGAAACACAGATCCAACATGCACCGGGTGTCGATGAATCACTTAAACCGAAAAGTAAAGAGGGCAGAACGGTAGGTCCCTTAGACTATATGTTTATGTGGATCGGCGACGGTGTCAATTTAGGGAATATGACCCTGGGGGCGAGTTTGGTTGTCGCAGGAATCGCAACGCTGAACCTCTTTCAAACCTTTGCCGCGGCGGTTATCGCGATTGGGATTATTTCGACTGTTTTTGCTTTAAATGACCGGCTGGGATATAGAACGGGAATCCCCTATGTTGTACAGCTCAGAATGTCTTTCGGGGTTAAAGGGTCCGTCATTTCCTCACTTTTACGTGGTATTCCCGCTATCGTTTGGTATGGTTTTCAAAGCTGGATCGGCGGCACTGCCCTAAATGAAATTGCCAAAGTTCTTACAGGCGGCAGCTTTGACAGTGTTGTCATTTGCTTTGTAGTACTTCAGTTCGTGCAAATTGCCCTGTCACTGTACGGTTTCCATGCCATTAAATGGGTGGAATCCCTTACATCGATTGTTATTATGCTGGCACTTGTCTATGTATTTACGATTCTCCTCAAAGATCATAGCGCTGTTATCGTTGAAAAATGGGTTCAGGCCAAAGGCTCATGGGGCTTGCCGTTCTTTGCCTTCATCATGATGTTCATGGGAAATTATGCAGCGATCTTCTTAAGTGCGGCAGACTATTCAAGAGAGCTCAAAGCGGGTATTAGCGACGCGAAACGCGGATTCTTATACTTTCTCCCTATTTTAATAGCCTACGGCTTCGTACTTGCCATCGGAGCAATGCTTGCTTCCGCAACCGGTATCTCTAATCCGGTGAAAGCCTTTGCAATCGTAGTAAATAACCCTTATATTACCGTCTTTGTTTCAGCATTTATTGTGATGGGTGCTATTGCAGTGAACATGGTTGCCAATATTATTCCGCCGACCTATGTCATTACGCTGCTCACAAAACTAAAATACAAAGTTGCTGTTACCATAACCGGACTGCTTGCCCTAGGTTCTTTCCCCTGGGTGCTTGTCCAGGATTCTTCGGCAAAAGGTCTGGGAATGTTCATCCTAATCTATTCCGCATTCTTAGGCCCGATAGTTTCAATTTTGTTAATCGAATACTATATTATAAGAAAACAAAAAGTAAACATTGCAGATCTGTATGACGAAAACGGTCCCTTTGCCGGATATAATCCGGCCGCAGTACTGGCAATGCTGATCGGTGCCGGAGCAGCCTTTATGAAAGTAGAGCTGGCCTGGGTTATCGGAGTTGTCGTGGCGGGTATTGCCTATATTCTTCTGATGAAGTATGCCTTTAAAGACTCCAAATTCAAAAAGGGTACGATTTTTGAATAATTCCAAACCTATTGAAGCATAAACATCTTCATAACAAATGTCCTGTGCAGGAAAGTAAAAGGTATGATCCCGGTATTGCCGAGGGAATTATACCTTTTTGCTTTGTAATCAAGCATGTCAGGGGGACGGGGTTGTTGATATTTAACTTATCCAGGTGAGAGGGGGGCAAAAAGACAAGATGCTGATTCCCGCGTATCGGAACCGGCATCTTGCAGATGTTTATAAATTAAGAGCATTCATTAAAGCTGAATCTCAAACGTTACCCCAAGATCGCGAATCTGGCAATCCCCATCATAGAGGGGGTCGATGGAATCATCGGTAGTCTCTTTTCGTGTAGCAAGAATATACCCAAACGACTCTTCCAGGGGAAGAATAGTTCCGTGCCACACTCCACGATGAATGACAAAGGCAGTGTAACTTTCCAGTAAGAAGCATCGTACAGAATCTGGTGAAGGAAGAGCTTCAAGGTCATTCGGGTCGGTTGCCGGTGCAACACTAATAATGGCCGGCCCGCCAAAGAGGGGGAAGAATCCTTGTGTAACTTTCAAGTGGCGTTCTAACGCTGAAAACTTAAATTCCTTACGTTTAAGTAAAGCATAAACGAATTCAGCCCCACCGTCATCCACTTCAAAGGGTATTCGGTCGGCAAAAACCGGAGGCGAAGTCTTAATAGGGGGCACTCCCGGCTCCCGCATAAGCACATGCCCGTAAGGTGCAAAGGCTTCTTTGCTAAAAGGTTCGACTTTAATTATGCGATTCATTTCAGAGATGTCCCCTTTCAATTTCAGTTTCGCAAGGCAGTTGTGTCTATATATAATTAGTCGTTCTAGAGAATTATCCTTTTACCACTATTGATGAGAGTGAAGATGATTCTTTATCCTAGTTTTCTAAATTGGATGATCTCGGGCATTTAGCTTAGCAGACAAGCGCTCCTTCAGCCAGTTTGTTGGGAATGTAAGCAGAACTTTGGGGGGCTGGTAAGGCTTCGTGGAATCTTTTTCATCTTCTGATGGTGCTGCGTTAACGGCGAAAAATTAAAAGACCCTAAAGACATGCGGAATAATCCCCAGACCCGCGAGCAGGGCAGCTTCGTCCACAGAAGCGAACCCATTGCATGGAGAGGCAGTAAAAGCCCACAAGACGGTGCGGGGAGACGGAGCCACGGGTTCACATCTTACAAGGTATTACCCGGAGGTTTGGCGGAGTCCCGCACCGGCGAGTGGGTGAGCCTCGGAATGCTGCGGTGAGCGGATGTGGGCGAAGCTACCCGACCAGAGAGCGCTCTCATTTTCATCCTCTGCTGGTGTTGCATCAGCGGCATGGCAGGCTACAAAAGACGACTCGCATTTTCATCGTCAGATGGTGCCGCGCCAGCGGCATGGAGGGCTATCCTACTCTATAAAGACAGCAAGTTTATAATTGATGGATGGATAACGCATTATAAAGTAACACACTATCCAATAATGGTAGTCATAACCGCTTGATTTTAACCATTTATGCCAAAGGTCTCCTCAGGTCAAGCCACGAATATATGACTATTCAATATTATTATTAAATTTAAAAGGAGAGGTTATCCATGGGTTACCCAAGTGAGCCGTTAGCAACGAGAGCTGTTATCCAACATGGCAGATATGCATTGATCCCGCCGGAAGGACGTGTAAAAAACGTTATCCCAAATTTGGAAAACTGTAATACAAGTATCATCGCATCTCCTGAGTTAGGAGCGAAATTTGCCATGTATACAGTTGAAGTATTGCCGGGCGGCGGTACAGCATGGGATTTTAAAGAAGATGGTATCGAAACGTTTGTTTATTGCAGGGGTGGAGCGGGTACTGTAACCATAGAAGGTGAAACCTACGAACTTACAAATGGCGGCTTTGTTTTTGCACCTGCTTCCTTGGGAGTAGGTTTGAAAAATGCAGGCTCCGAACCTTGGACCCTTATTCTCTATAAACAACGCTATCTTCCCTTAACCGGGTATGAAGCCAGAATCATTGAGGGCAATCTAAATGATATCCCTAATGAAGCTTATGATGATATGGAAAACGTCCGAATTCAAAACCTGCTCCCTTCAGAATTGGGTTTTGATGTTAATTTTCATACCCTTAGCTTTTATCCCGGGGCCTGTCACCCTTTTGCAGAAACTCACGTTCAGGAACATGGACTCTATTTCCTGGAGGGAGAGGGCATGTATTTAATTGACGACAAATGGATTCCTGTAAAAACCGGAGACTTCATCTATTTTGGCCCTTACGTTCCACAGGCTTTTTATGGGACGGGAAGAACGCCTGCCACCTATATCTACACTAAAGATTGTAATCGCGACATTAAGTTGTAAAATAGAATTAGCTAAACAGGATACGAGGCTCGATGATTAAATCGGACCTCGTAATTCCCAAAAGGTTTTGAATAAGTTCTTCTTCGCTACATAAAACTTGAACATCGAACTTAAATAAACGCTTTGGTGGTGGCAGCATTGGAGATTACAGTAAAAAATGCTATGAGAATTGGCCCCTTAAGTACGTCGGAAATTGTGGCGGGTCATCAAAGGCTGGATAATGTAGTTAAAGGTGTTACCATTATTGAAGCACCGGATATTGTAAACTGGCTGGCCGGGGGAGAGTTACTCCTTACCAGTTTGTATGCCGCTCCTGTAGGAACCTTAAACTATGACGATTTCGTCAAAAAACTGGCAGATAAAGGTGTAGCGGCTATTGCCATTAAAGTTGGACGTTTTGTTGACCATATCCCGGAGGATATGATTGAAGCGGCCAATCAATATGGAGTACCCATTATAGAACTTGAGCCCAATGTGCGCTTTGTTGATGTAATGTATCCTATTATGGCCGAACTTTTTAATAATCAAGTCGTTAAATTAAATTACTACAAAGTTATTCAAGAGCGGTTTACGGCTCTGGCGTTGCATTGCATAGGTCTTGAGACGATTATTAAAACTTTGGAAGAATTAATTGGCAACCCAGTTGCCGTATATGATCGTAATTTTAAAAGCATGAGCACGACAGATCCCCAGCTTGAAACGTTTGTTGAAGTAGAAGATCTATATAATCGAGAGAGTTTGAATGATAAACTATCGTTTTACCGGCAAATGGTGCAATACCCGGCCTTAGGAGAGGAACCCGTTCCTCAGGTTGTCGTACCGATCCGGGCGTTTAATCAAGTAAAAGCTTACCTGACGGTGGCAGAATTGCATAAACGACTTCAAGAAATGGATTTGATTTGTTTAGAACACGCGGCTACCGTCGTAACTCTTGACTTAGTTAAGAAAGTAGCTGTACAGGAAGTTGAACAGAAATTCCAAAATGATCTTCTGGAGAACCTGATAACCGGGAACATAGGGTTAAATAATACGCTGGAGCGGGCTGCGTTAATTGGCTGGGACTTGTCTAAGCCATATACGATTGTCCTTTTTAATATAGATAACATCGACGGGATTTTAGCTAAAAGCAAAGATAGTCCGGATAAGATGTATTTGCAAGGGCTGAAATCTGATGTCGTTTCGATAATTACGGGTGCTGTCAGAAAACATACCAAAAATTATATCCTAGGGACTAAAAATGATGCCATCGTCCTGTTGTGGCCGTCGCCAGGCGACCAAAACGGGCTCTTGGAAGTGATAAAGAAGACAGGTAAAGAGATTCAGGAACAAATTAGAAATAAAGTTAAGAAAGTCTCTGTGGCCATAGGAATTGGAGATGCCGCCCTAAAGGTTCACGAAATTCCGCGGAGTTTTAAAGAAGCCCAAGATGCGATCACCTTTGGTCGTATGATTCAAGGGCAAAACGTTATCGGGGTTTTTTCCGAGCTGGGTATATTTCGTATACTTTGCAAATTTGCCAAACAAGATGAATTACAAAATTATGTCCCAAAATCACTGCTTAAATTGATAGAGCATGATAAAGTCAATGAAACAGATCTTCTAAAAACTCTGGAAATTTTCCTGGACTGTAATGGAAATGCAAGTAAAGCAGCCAAAAAGCTGTTCATACACTATAAAACCATACTCTACCGGCTGGAGCGGATTAAAGCATTGACCGGAATGGATCTGGAGATCAATGAACATCGCCTGGAAATCGAAATGGGTTTGAAAATTATCCATTTGCTTGGCAAAGAGGGGATGTAAAAAGCAGTCAAAGCCAAGCATGGTTAGAAATTCCAAAAGTAAGTGTTTAGAGAGCGATAATCAATGGTATGGGAGTTTTAAAAGGTATTGTCGGCTTTGGAAAAAATATTAACTGGATTTTAACAGTGAAGTATGGTATTTTGTTTATGTAGAGCATACTTATAGTATGTAATGGTCACTGTGCAGCTGGATGTTCTGCAGGGATGCAGGGAGTTGCAACAGTAAGTAATGTGGTATGTAGGTAATGTAGGAATCCCTGGTTAATAGGCAATTTCAAAAAAGTAGGACATTGTAGGATGGTAGAACATGGGAATGTCGTGCCCTATCCGTTTTTGCTGCGGATTGCGGGTATTTTCACAGCTTTCTAAACTCCTATATTCGGGAGTTTTTTTATTTCCCAAAAATTATTGCTAAAGGCTCAGTGACAGAGCAGGCAGAGCGGGCTCATTTAATATAGTTTTTAAACGTAATTGGAGGAATCAGCAAAATGCTTATAACAGAAATCCTTTCTCGTAACGCCAGACTCTATGGTGATGATATCAGCCTGATTGAAATCAATCCGGAGCTGCAGGAAAAGCGTGAAATTACCTGGCGTGAGTTTGAATTGATAGAACCTAATCCGACGGCGGAATTCCGGCGGGAGATGACTTGGCGTGAGTTTGACGAGAAGGCTAACCGATTTGCCAATCTTCTCCTAAACAGGGGGGTTAAAAAAGGATATAAAGTTGCCATCTTATTGATGAATTGTCTGGAATGGCTGCCTATTTATTTCGGTGTTCTTAAAACCGGCGCCTTGGCTGTTCCTTTAAATTATCGCTATGCCGCAGAGGAAATTAAATACTGTTTGGAATTAGCGGAAGCCGATGCATTAGTCTTTGGCCCGGAATTTATTGACCGTGTAGAAATGATCTGTGATCAGATTCCTAAGGTTGAACTAAGCTTCTTTGTAGGAGAAGGCTGCCCCTCTTTTGCGGAAAGCTATGAACAGCTTACAGCGGATCGCTCGGCGTTAGATCCCCAGATCACCCTTGGCGAAGACGATAATGCGGCCATTTACTTTTCCTCCGGGACGACAGGTTTTCCCAAAGCGATTCTCCATAATCATCTTAGTCTGGTATCATCATGCTATACGGAACAAAATCATCACGGTCAGATGCGGGAGGATAATTTCCTGTGTATCCCGCCGCTTTATCATACTGGCGCAAAAATGCATTGGTTCGGCAGTCTTCTGGCCGGAAGCAAAGCTGTTTTGCTGCGCGGAGTTAAACCCCAATGGATATTGAAAGCGGTTTCCGAAGAAAATGTCACCATAGTTTGGCTTCTTGTGCCCTGGGCTCAGGATATTCTCGATGCCATTGAAAGAGGAGATGTCAAGCTGGAGAATTATAAGCTTGACCAATGGAGGCTGATGCATATCGGTGCCCAACCGGTTCCGCCCAGCCTGATTAACCGCTGGAAAAAATACTTCCCCAACCATCTCTATGACACGAACTATGGTTTGAGCGAATCTATCGGACCGGGTTGTGTCCATCTTGGCACGGAAAACATTCACAAAGTCGGGGCAATCGGGAAACCTGGTTACAATTGGGAAGCTATGATTGCGGACGAATCGGGCTGCCCTGTGTCACAGGGCGAGGTGGGCGAATTGGTTGTGAAAGGGCCTGGAATAATGAAATGTTATTATAACGACCCGGAAGCAACTGCGGCCGTACTCAAAGATAATTGGCTCTTTACCGGTGATATGGCCCGTATGGATGAAGATGGCTTCATTTATTTGGTAGACCGTAAGAAAGATGTGATTATCAGTGGCGGCGAAAATCTCTACCCGGTACAGATCGAGGATTTTCTCCGGGGGCATAATTTGATCAAAGATGTAGCTGTCATTGGCCTGCCCGATCAGCGTCTGGGAGAAATTGCAGCGGCTATTATAGAACTGAAGCAGGGTTGCAAGTGCACAGAAGGAGAAATAATGGAGTTCTGTTCGTCACTGCCGCGCTATAAACGCCCACGCCGAATAATATTTAATGAAGTTCCACGCAACCCTACCGGAAAAATTGAAAAGCCCTTGCTTCGGAATAAATATTGCGGAGGAAGTGTCGTGGTGGCTCAAACCCAGAGCTAGGATAGGCTGAGAGAGGACCGATGCATGGCTAATAATCTTAAAAAAGATGCTGAATGGGCTGAGGCTAAAAAGAGATGCAGACTTAACGAAGAGACCATTAAAATGGCCAAAGAGATGGGATTGAATCCAAGAAGTCTAATCAAAAATATACCCAGCAAACGTGAACAGTGGAAGGCTCCTGTAAGTGTTTGGATTCAGGAGATGTATCAGGAACGCCAAGCAAAGGCCCTTAAGAAAAAAGCCCGGAAAGAGAAGGCAGCAGAATGATTTTGATGATAAAGTAATATGGATGAGATCAAGTTTCTCTCAATAGGAGTTATATCTAAATAACGATTTCCAAGCAGCTATACATGGCAAAGCGGTTAATTTGGCGCTAAGGCATGTGCAGCTGCTTTTTTTAAAGTCAGTTTTTTAGATGAATGATTCGGACCGGTTTTTAGTTTACTCTTCCAAGCCTAACCGATAGTTCTTTGATAGTGATTATATAGACAGTTATCTATATAAAGGGTATAATAAGGATATAGATATTTATCTATATCCTTACCTGAAAATCAATAAGGAGTTGATTCTATGAAGTATAGTTATGCAGAATATGTTTTGTTATTTAAGGCAATAGCGGATCAGACACGTCTGAACATAGTCGACCTGCTTTCTTGCGGTGAAATGTGCGCCTGCCAACTCTTAGATAACTTTAAAATCACGCAGCCAACCTTGTCATATCATATGAGAATTCTGTGCGATAGCGGAATTGTTAAAGGAAGACGTGAAGGGGCATGGATGTATTATAGTATCAATGGTGAGGCAATAGAAACTATCGCTGAGTTTATTTCTAAGATTAAATCTAAAAAGGACAAAAGTATTAATCAGACCTCCACAGATTACGATTGCAAACGGGATTGTAAAATAAATAACGATAATTCTAAATGAAATTGACTTACTAAATAAGCTGATAATGCTTAAATGATCTTGAAGAGGTGCAAGTAATATGCAAATTTCCAGCAGAGAACTGAACATCACGCCAACTTCAGCCCAATTAACATTCAGTGATATTTTAGGAACTTGGAAAGCCCGCTGGGGAATTGGCAGAATGAAGTATATGGTGGAACCCGGCCTTTATAGTTTGGGAAAACCAGATAGCAATTCTCCCGTTCTGGTTTCGGCAAATTACAAAATGAGCTTTGATAAGCTTAGGAAAGAACTAAAGGGTATCGATGCCTGGATTTTGGTACTGGATACCAAGGGCATCAATGTATGGTGTGCTGCCGGAAAGGGAACCTTTGGAACCCAAGAACTACTAAACCGTATGGCCATAGTACAACTGGAGAAGGTTGTCTCGCACAGAACGGTAATAGTACCACAGCTAGGTGCTCCGGGCATAAGTGCTCACGTGGTCGCCAAGTTTTCGGGTTTTAAAGTAGTTTATGGGCCGGTCAGAGCTGAGGATATCAAACAATTTATCAAGTCAGGTATGAAAGCGACCCAGGAAATGCGTACAGTGAGGTTCGGCATCTATGATCGCCTGGTTTTGACCCCTGTGGAATTAGTCGGTACGTTCAAAATTTCCTTAATGATTTTTGGAGTTCTCTTTTTACTAAATCTCCTTGGCTTGGGTCCTTTCGGACTGGTTGATTTTTACGCCTATATGGGTGCGGTCGTGGCAGGATGTGTTTTAACCCCAGTCCTGCTGCCGTGGATTCCGGGCAGGGCTTTTGCCTGGAAAGGTTGGGTATTAGGTTTTATTTGGGCTATCATCGTTAACATACTTAATGACTGGAATGGGACGGGTGCTTCAGAGTACAGTAGTTTGAGGGCTCTGGGGTATCTGTTCCTTCTTCCGTCAATATCAGCATTTCTAGCGATGAATTTTACAGGATCTTCAACCTTCACATCCTTTTCGGGTGTCTTAAAAGAGATGAGGAAAGCTGTCCCCGCGATTATTATCTCGACGGTTCTGGGAATGGTTCTGATTTTGGTTAATAGCTTTATGAAACTCTAAGGAGTGTTAGATATGAAGAATCGATATTTAAAAAACGTGGCAACGTTAAAAATAAACTCAGATCTATGTACGGGCTGCGGCAGATGTCTTGAAGTTTGTCCCCATAATGTATTTTTATTAAAAGACAAAAAATCAGTGATTGTTGACAAAGATCAGTGTATGGAATGCGGTGCCTGCGTCAAAAACTGTCCCTTTGATGCCTTGGAGGTTAAGCCGGGTGTGGGTTGTGCCTTCGCTGTCATTATGGGCTGGCTGACCGGAACGGAACCGAGCTGCGATTGTTCAAGCGGCAGCGGAGGCAGTTGTTGCTAATTAACCCCCTTGAAACCACGAAATATGTTATCATACTTCGTGGTTTCAAGGGGGTTTTAAAACAGAAATGACAGATAATCAAGAGTTTACATAAGGGTTTATAACATAAAGAAACGTGTGATTTTCTCCCAGACCGCTGGAGTTATTACCGCGGTTCCTCCTAAAATAGCAGCATCCGTAACAGCAAGGTTGTGGTCTATCAAGAAATTTGTAACGGCGGTGCTGTTCAGATATTTATCCACCAAAATGATGGGACTTCCGGTCCGGGCAGCCAATGCCGAACCCGCCAGAGCATCCGGGAAGTTATCCCCTGTTGCCAGGTAAATAGTATCAAAGTTATTCCCTAACCCCTTAGCAATAGCGATCCCGGTTTGATACTGGTCAATACCGGCATAGCGTTTTACACCATTTAACTGGGCTTCAACCTGTGAACTGACGACTGCAGTTCCGCCGACAATGATGGTTTCCGTGACATTGAGGTCTTGAAGAGCAGTTTTAGTGGCTGCAGGAAGCTGTGCCTGTTCTGTAAGCAAGATAGGGATTCCTTGATATGCGGCTAATGAGGAGATAGCTAAGGCGTCCGGGAAATTTCCGCCGTAGGCAATTACGGCTTTCCCAGAGATTTCGGGATTCATAGTATGGAGGTCGGCGGCAATTTCCGCCGCAGTTTCATACTGATCATATCCGGATAAACGTGTAACCTCATAGGTTTGCTTAAGAAGATCCTCTATCTCCTGGGAAACAACCGCTGTTCCGCCGACAATGATGATTTTGGAAGGTTTTAAGCGGCCAAGTTCCTGTTCGACACTGGGTGTCAGCTGTTTGCTCTCAGTGAGCAGAACCGGAGCATCATATTGATGAGCTAAAGGCGCAGCGGCCAGTGCGTCCGGAAAATTGACAACGGTTGCCAGAATAGCTGTCGAAGCCCTATCAGGCCAGCCTTCCCGGGATATTTTTACCGACGTTTCCATGGCATCAAGACCGGCTAATCTGGTAAAGGAAGTAGTTTCGAAGGAACCTGCCTGGATTAAACTTTTAACCGGTGAATTAACACCGGATATGATTGTTCCGTCCGGATTAAAAATATCTCCGGTGACAACCGGTCCGCCAAACGTGTTGTTTCCAAGCTGTCCCTCACTATTGGCTCCCCAAGCCCAGATAGTCCCCCCACTTTGACGGGCAATAACAAACCCTAACCCTGAAGCAAGGGCTGTAGCATTAGTTAATTCATTAACTTGTACCGGATTCATGGACAAGGGCTCTTGTTCAAAGGGAACCGCATCGCCGAGCTGCCCCCACAAGTTACCTCCCCAGGACCATACGGTACCGTCTGTTTTTAAGACGAGACTAAGATAACTCCCGGCTACAATAGAATGCACATTATTAATCCCGCTGATCTGAAGCGGTGTATTCCAACTTTGTTGGGTATCGCGATCTCCAAGTTGAAATAGATCATTCTTTCCCCAGCCCCAAACCGTACCATCGCTTTTTAAAGCAAGGCTGTGATTATAACCGGCACTAATATTAATGACATCTGTTAGGGAGTGTACCTGTATAGCTGCAGATGTCACATTGTGAACTCCTTCCTCATCTACGAGCAGGCCTCCCCAGGTCCAGACAGTGCCATCGTCTTTAAGGGCTAAAGCAAAGGCACTTCCGGCAGAAATCTTAGTGATCCCGGTTAATGCCTGGCCATTAGTATCAACTACGACCTTTGCTGGGATATTCGTAAAGAGTCCCTTTCCCGAAGGGTTTCCAAGCTGTCCGTTTTGGCTACTTCCCCAGGACCAAATGGTTCCGTCCGCCTTTAAGGCCAAACTATAGTCCATTCCTGCTGCGATAGCGATCACATCAGTAAGCCCTTGAACTTGAAGGGGCGTATAGGATTTTAAATATTGTTCGGGCATATAGAAGTCAGGTCCGCCGGCGATTAGTTCTATCTTTCCGAATCCGGCCTGTCCGAATTCATTATTTCCCCAGCCCCAGACGGTTCCATCGTTTTTCAAGGCCAAACTATGGGCACCCCCTGCGGCAACGGCGACAACGTTCGTCAAATCGCTTGCTTGGACAGGAGTCGAACTATCCGGAAGCTCACTTTGGTTATTACCTAGCTGTCCCTCTGAATTATCTCCCCAAGCCCATACGGTCCCATCACTACTAAGAGTTAAACTATGAAACATACCTGCAGATACGGTGGATAAACTGGCACCTCTGGTTTGCACAGGTGCATCCGCGGCAAATGCCGGTTTTGCATAGGAAACGACTGAGGCCGGAAGGATCGTTCCTATAAGAAAGAGTACGCTGAATAAGCTTAAGAACGTTTTCCTCAGTGGTTTAATCATAGTTATCTCCTTTAAAATTCATTATTAAAGCTAATGTTATTTAAGCTTACTTCTGCTTAAACTTCAAGTACAAGAATTTGGAAGTTTAAAATAGAAAGAGCGGAAGCAGGCACATGGCCTGTTTCCGCTCTTGTTAATAATTTTTTTATAGATCGATGGATTTCTTTAATTTTTCGGCAGCATCCGCAGCGCTGTCCATGGCGTCATTGACCGTATTTCCGCTGAAATCGGGTCCGTTGAAACGATAACGGAAACCAAAGAATAGCCCTATAATAAGCAGAGGAATAGTAATCCAAGGAACAAAGATCAACATTAAGACCAAGCCGGTGACAGGAGCAGAAGCTTTGCTCTCCTCACCCTTGAGAACTTCGAAGGAATTCGCATTACCCTTGCGAATCATCTTTCGGCAAAATTTTCCCAATTTCTTCATATGAGACTTAAAACCTTCTCCATGATGACAGTGATGATGACTTTGCTTTTCCCAGCAAAAATCGTTGCTTGGTCCTGAGCTGCCGCCGGCGGTTTGACTGTTGTAATAACCGCCTCCTGCCGGTGCGATGATCTTACCTTGTTTCTCCAAAAGAATGATGGCTTCAAGCAAATCCCCATTGGCTTCATCCAGGGCAGCTTTGGCCTCGGCAAAGCTTATATTTGCCATCGCTCGTAATTTTTCTACATTTTCTAAGGTTGTCATTTAGAATTCCTCCTTGATTTTTGTTATGTGCCGTAACTGACTATGTATGAATTCTACCCTAAAAGTCTTCAAGGAAAATTTGATGAAAATTAAAATAAGATTAAAATTTAATTCTTTAAAGTTAATGAAGAGCTGTTGAAATCCCCTATATTTCAAGGCTTTTTAGATTTTAAGAATCTACAAAGTGCAAATAGAAAAAAGCTCCCGGAGACTGCGAATTCAACCGGTGCTCATAGTGACATGGATTACTTTAGTTTATAGACAGTGCATCAGCCTTGATAAACCCCTTAATTCAGTGTGCCCAAGCAATGTAATTATGCAATAAAATTCTGAAATGAAGCTGAGGCTTAACTGAAAGTCTACTGAAAAAATTAAAAATAATCTTGCCCTGACAGTGAACTTGTTTAGGTAAAGCCGAACATCAAGACTTAGGTGGGAGACTGCCTCCACTGAAGATGAAAAGGAACACCCTCGGAAAGAAATAGTTTCTAACACAGGAAGGATTATGAAGATATAAAAAGAATAAAGTAAAAGTAAGCGGAAACCGGGAGGAACGTGATTCAACCAGACAATAGAAAAGGCTTTTAAAGGGAGATATGAGAAAAAACTCTTATAATAGGAGGTAGAGTAATGAAAAAAAACAGTCTGAGATTATTAACTTTAGTACTATGTTTCTTTTTTGCTGTCCTAATAGTTCCGAAAGTTACGCTTGCGGCGAGTATTCCTTCAGCACCGACTGATCTTACGGCCAGCGCCGAAAGCTCCAGCGAAATTTACTTGGATTGGGATTCTGTAAGTGATGCAGCATCCTATTATGTCTATAGGGCAACATCATCGTCAGGTACTTATTTCAAGATCGCCACAACCACAACCTCTCGTTATACAGACTCCAATTTGAAATCGGAAACCACCTATTATTACAAGGTAGTCTCAGTAAACAGTTCTGGAACAACAAGTGCCTACTCTTCTAGAACCTATGAAACTACTCTGGATTCAGATGAAGATGACTCATTGTCAGCACCAACCGGCCTCACCGCCACCGCGGAAAGCTCCAGTGAAATCTATCTGGATTGGGATTCGGTCAGCAATGCAACATCTTATTATGTATACAGATCAACAACTTCGTCGGGCACCTACTCTAAGATTGGGACAGCCACATCCTCGCGCTATACAGACAGTGATTTAGAATCAGACACCACTTATTACTATAAGGTCAAGACAGTTAGGAACTCAAAAACGAGTGAATATTCCTCTAAGGACTATGCCAAGACCCTGGATTCTGATGAAGATGACTCATTGTCAGCACCAACAGACCTTAGGGCCAGCGCTGAAAGCTCCAGCGAAATCTATCTGGATTGGGATTCGGTCAGTAATGCAACATCCTATTATGTGTACAGATCAACAACTTCGTCGGGCACCTACTCTAAGATTGGGACAGCCACATCTTCAAAATATACAGACAGTGATTTAAAATCAGACACCACTTATTACTATAAGGTCAAGGCAGTCAGGAATTCAAAAACAAGTGAATATTCTTCTAGAGATTATGCAACGACAGATAGATCTGACGAGTCAGATCTATCCGCTCCAACAGATCTGACCGCAAGGGCCGAGAGTTCCAGCAGGATCTATCTGGATTGGGATTCCGTGAGTGAAGCAACATCCTATTACGTATATCGCTCGACGGCTTCTTCAGGAACATACTCCAAGATCTCGACAACAACTACTTCGAACTATACCGATACCGGCTTATCGCCGAATACTACTTATTACTACAAAGTCACTGCTGTAAACAACTGGAGCAGCAGCGGCTATTCCTCAAGTGCTTATGCAATCACTGCTAAGACAGATGGCACCATTCCTACAGAACCTTCCTCGGATATCCAGTCTGATCGCTTAGCCGGCGAGGATATGTATGGAACCTCTGCAGAAGTTGCTAAGTCTGGATGGATCACTTCTTACTATGCTGTTATCGTAAGTGGGGAGAACTTCGCGGATGCCTTATGCAGCGCTCCTCTTGCCCAAAAATATAACGCTCCTTTATTACTAACAACTAAGAATATCTTGCACGAACAAACAAAGACTCAGCTCGTCCGTTTAAAGGTGAAAAAAGTAATTATCATCGGTGGAACCGGTATTATATCCTCCGGAGTTGAGCAAAGTATAAAAGACCTGGGGATAGGGGTAACCAGGATCGCTGGGACTGATAAATATGACACATCGATCAAAATTGCCCAGGCAATCGGGGAATTTGACCAAGCGGTGATTGCCAGTGGAGAGACCTTTCCCGATGCTTTATCCATTGCGCCCATAGCTGCCATGAAAGGAATGCCTATTTTACTCACCCCCAAAGATAAATTACCTGAAAACATCAAAGGGTATTTAGAAAAAAATGCCCAAAGCACCTATGTAGTGGGAGGGACAGGGATCATCAGCGATAATGTCCTTAAACAACTTCCCTCTCCCAGAAGATTAAGCGGAAATACCAGGTATGATACAAATATTAGTATTATTAAAGAATTTGCTGATGAACTTGATTTCAGCACATGTTATGAATCAACCGGGGAAAACTATGCCGATGCCCTAGCCGGGGCCGCCTTAGCTTCTATAACAAATTCCCCCGTGTTTTTAGTCAGTGATCCTGTAGATCCGGTTACCATAAACTTCTTTAAGAGCAAAATTAGGAGTATTAAGAAAGAAGTTATTTTTGGAGGAATAGTTGTAGTACCCAACAGTATTCTTATCAACATTGATGAAGAAGATTATGATGATTACGATACACCAGCGGCTCCGACAGGGTTAGAGGTAACGGCGGTGAGTTCCAGTCAAATTAATCTAACCTGGGATTCAGTCAGTAATGCCACATCCTATTATGTTTACGGTGCCACTTCCTCTTCCGGAACCTACTCTCATATTGCAACAGTTTCCACCACCAGTTACACGAATACAGGCCTCTGGGCAGATACAACCTATTATTACAAAGTAAGAGCGGCAAACAGTGCCGGCTCGAGCCCTGAATCAGCAATGGATTATGCTAAGACGGATTTGCCTGACTAAGATTATTAGGTTTTTAAATGAAGGCTTCGGATGCATTGTGCTATTCGAAGCCTTTTTTACTTCCAGACAGGTTTACCCTTACTTTGCGAGAGAGATGCTACAAGATTGCCGCTTATTTTTATTAACCCATCTCTAAACGAGTTACTTGACTTTTATCAAGCCTTTATTGCATAATAAACCAATGATAAATTAGATAGAGGTGCGGTTATTAAGAGTAAGTACACCAAGCAATCCAGCGATGAAGTGTGCCGAAAGGAATAATCGCCGAAGTAAAAGGCTGTGGCATAAGGACTTTTACTGGTTATGTATTTAATAGGTACATAACTGTCACCTAGTCATTGGGTGGAGCACTATCACTTAAAATTCGCTTGCATATTTAAGCAGTTTAAGAGTGCGCTCATTAAACTGCTTTTTATAGTTGGAGATTAAATTGTAGTAGGGGGAAAACATTCGTGGCAGAAAAAACATTACCTTTTAGCAAGCAGCAGTTAGAGACAATGATCGATCAGTATGGTTCACCATTTCATATTTATGATGAACAGGCCATTCGGAAAAATGCCCGTAGATTAATAGAAGCATTCAGTTGGGCTCCTGAGTTCAAAGAATACTTTGCTGTCAAAGCAACACCGAACCCCTATATCCTTAAAATCTTGCGGGAGGAAGGATTCGGAGCGGATTGCAGTTCGATCGCAGAACTTATTCTGGCGGAAAAGGCTCGGATTCTTGACGAAAATATTATGTTTTCTTCTAATAATACCCCTGCTGAAGAATATCAAAAGGCGAAAGAATTAGGTGCAATCATTAATCTCGATGATATTACTCATATTGATTTTTTGGAGAAAAGTGCAGGAATGCCTGAAATTATCTCTTTCCGTTATAATCCTGGTGATCTGCGCGAGGGCGGAAATGCGATTATCGGGAAACCTGCTGATGCTAAATATGGTTTAACCAAATCTCAAATTTTCGAAGCCTATCAAATTGCCCGGGAAAAAGGAGTCGAACGCTTCGGAATCCACACGATGATTATTTCGAATGAGCTTGATCCTAACTATTTTATTGAGACGGCCACTATGATGTTCAAGCTAATAGGAGAGATCTACGATAAGCTAGGGATCAAAATTGAATTAGTTAATTTCGGCGGAGGGATTGGTATTCCTTATCGTCCGGATCAAGAGCCGGTTAGCCTTGAGATGATAGGTAAGGGGATCAAGGAGGCCTACGATCAACTGATTGTTGATAAAGGCTTGGACCCATTAAAGATCTCTCTGGAAAGCGGACGGATGATCTTGGGTCCCTATGGTTATTTGGTTGCCAAGGTGCTGCATAAAAAAGAAATCTACAAAAATTATGTTGGTTTAGATGCCTGCATGGCCAACTTAATGCGTCCTGCTCTCTATGGTGCCTATCACCACATTACAGTGATGGGAAAAGAGGATTGGCCGTGTGATCAGATTTATGATGTCACAGGAGGTCTGTGTGAGAATAACGATAAATTTGCCATAGATAGAGCGCTGCCTAAGATGGATATTGGAGATATTGTCGTCATCCATGATGCCGGGGCCCATGGCCATGCTATGGGATTTAACTATAATGGTAAATTACGCTCGGCAGAGCTGCTCCTCAAGACGGACGGCAGTGTGGAAATGATCCGACGGGCTGAGACGCTTGAAGATCTCTTCGCTACGTTAGATTTCTCGGGGTTGGAAGATTAATTTTAAATAAGTCTGCTTCTAAATAGGGCTTGCTAACCGAATCCTTTTTATTCGTTCGATTACGCAAATACACCAATATCTGTAATTTGAAAATACCTCTTCAAAATTTGGACAAAAAGAACCCTGAGCTTATGCTCCAAGTTCATGACAAAGAATTGCATGCTAATCATGCACTCTGCTGTTTCTTTCAATTTAGCATAAACACGATCAAGGCCATATTTCCTTTTACCCTCGCCAAACTTGCCTTCTACAGCATTACGCATCTTGGCATCCATCCGTTCAATGGCCTTCTCTACTTTTTTCAGGGCATCTCCTGAGGGCCTGCCTAGTTTGGGACCGCTGAGCCGGATGTTGTGGTTTTTGCAATACGCCAGATTTTTGCGGTTACGGTATATCTTGTCGGCCAGCACCGCCTCAGGATAGCATCCATTACGGGCTCTGTAACGCTCTACGCTATCTATCAATGTTTCTGCTTCATTAAACGCGTCCCAAGACAATTTTTCGATGCGGCAGAATCCCTTCTCGATGCTTATGGCTACCTTAGCCCCGAATTCTACTTTGGCACTGGCTTTGCCGCGTACAATCGGTCGGACATGATCCTGATAGAGGTTGACGATTCGATCCGGTATCTGATGTTGTTTTGTCTTATACATTGTTTCCTGCTGCTCAATTACGGTTCGAATGGTTTCCAATAACTTGACTTGTCGGTTGCTTAAGGCTTCAAAGCCTGAGGGAATTTCTTTCAGCATTTGGTCAACGTGGCGAAGGTTTCTTTTACAATATTGCAATTGCTGCTTGATGCCTTTTCTAAGTTGCTTCTTTCTCGGACTCCGCTGTTTAGACACACTCAGATAAGCTTTTCTCGCTTTTTCACGGTAAGTTCTCGGCCGTTTGGTTGCTTTACCCTTCGCTTTATGAAGCGTATCAATGATCTCATCCAGTTTCTCGCGGGATTCGTTAAGCAGTCCGAGGTCTGTCGGATATTTTATATCGGCCGGTGTGCAGGTGGCATCAAGGATCAACATACCTTGATTCGGTTTGGATTCTTCTGAATCAGAGTCAGCAGGGGTTTTCTTCTCTTCCTTATCCGCATCCGGAAGATTAGGTCCTTGTTGATCATCATCGTTCTTCTCGGCTTCCTTTTCAGATGTTTTTGCCGCCCGCTCAGCTAAAGCAATGCGCTCGTTGATTTTAGCCATGCGGTCTTTCTTAAAGCGCTTGCGAAATTTCACCAGGGCGACTGGAGTCAAAGGACGAGTCAATTGAAACTCCTTGAGGCCTATGAACCATTGGAGATAAGGATTCTCCGTAATCTGCTGAACCGTTTCACGGTCAGTATAACCGCAGCGAGCTTGGATGATTAACGTACCGAGTGCCATACGGACCGGTTTGGCCACATTGCCACGATCACTCGGAAACATATGGGCGTATTCTTTTTCATACTCATCCCAAGGAATTATATTAGCTAATTGAACCCAACGATTTTCGGGATCCAGTTTCCCCGAAAAAGGCAGGATGAAATCATCTATGGTTAGCTGGGGACTCGGTTTACGGTACATTTTCAACCTCCAAGTGCACGGTTTTTTTAATCTAAATTCATATTTCCTTGCACTAAAGATTCGACGTAAATGCCCAAAAACCCTTGTTAAATCAGGTTTTTCCCTGGCGTTTAGCACTCGTTAGCAAGCCCTAAATACAAAAGAGCCTGCTTTGCCAGCGGGCTCTTTTTCTGTGTCAGGGTTCCATCTGTCAGACATGACTCCAGGAAAATATTCTCGTTTTTTACAATATAAGTTATAATGACGAACACGAACGTCGAAATCAGACCACCCGGCCTGATTTCGGCGTTTTTAATATAAAGTGTTGCTGTACAGCAGAGACCGGCTAACCCCTGAAATTAATTAGTAATTATGGGTTCCTATAACCACTGGCTTCCCGAATTTTCCTTCCAGCTTCGCCTTGATACCGTCAAGGTCAATGGGACAGGCAGCAGTGTTTCTGGCCCGGACTATACAGGAGCCAATATGAATAGCATCGATATCCTGCATCAAATAATCGGCCATTTCCATAACCAAATTGATTTTAGGCATAACTAAGCCTGGGCAATCACCGCAGCCACTAATACCCACGATCTTAACGGAGTCATACTTTTTGAACTCGCCTTCTTTAAGGTCAGCTGCTTTAAAACACTTCAGGCAAGCTACGCAACTTACATCGCGTATTTTTGCACAAGAAACAATTAAAATATTAGCCATTAGTCTAATCCCCCTTTTTTTTAGTTATGAACATTATTCTATAACTAATCCTAAAATCCTTCTGGACGGAATTGGATAATTTTCTACAGAGAGCGCGAATTATATTAAAAGACTGATTCGTGCTTTATTGCATACTTGATGTGATCCCAAAAGCGCCTATGCTTTGAGTTTTAAGAGAACGTTCAGGGGTCATTCAGCCTACATTCAGCTTTGTCCTGCATAATTAGCTAAAACAATAAATTATTGGAGGCTGAAGAGCCTGGTTTAAGCTTTCCTTTATTTAGTTAAGCTTTATAATTAGATAGTAATAAACCGCTTTGCGTGTATGGGCATAGGCGAGGAGAAGATGTATGCAAAAACTAACAGGAATTAAAGTATTGCTGGTTGACGACGAACCTAATATTTTAGACTTTTTAGAGATAGGCCTTATCAATGAGGGGTTTGAAGTGGAAACGGCCCAAGACGGGATGACTGCGGTGAGCTTGGTCAAGCAATTTAAGCCTCATATTGTCATTCTTGATGTGATGATGCCTGGCATGGATGGATTTGAAGTGTGCCGTATGCTCAAAAAAACTGAGAATATAGCGATTATCATGCTCACAGCAAAGGAGGAAGTGGATGATCGTGTTAAAGGACTTAAGCTGGGTGCGGACGATTATATGGTAAAACCCTTTAGCTTCGAGGAACTACTCGCCCGAATCTACGCCAGAATCCGCAATCAATTTCCTGAGCTAGTGGGAGAGGTTGTGCAAGGACCCTTTAAAATTAACGACCGGCGCAAAGAGATCCTCTACAATGATTGTGTTCTGGAACTTTCTGCTACTGAGTATGAACTCCTTAAATTTATGGTTTTTAATCAAGGTTTGGTGCTGAGTAAAACAACGATTTTAGATAAGGTTTGGGGCTACGATTTTGCCGGGGAGGAAAACATTGTAGAAGTCTATGTCCGCTCCCTGCGGGACAAACTGAAGGACAAAGAACATCGTCTCATCCGAACGCTGCGAGGGTCGGGATACCGGCTTGACCTGACATGAAAAAACTCATCCGGAGCTACATCGTACCAAACTCGCTGCTTTTCCAGCTCTTATCCCGGTCTTTGCTGGTAATGGCAATCCTTTTGGCAGTGATTGGTCTTTTTCAGTACCTTTTTATGCGCGAGGTAACTTACAGTAACCGGGCTTCCAGCATTAGAAACCAGATTTTATCGGCTCCTCCTGATTTATGGGAAGAGGCGGTGCGAAGCGTTGAGTCCAATATTCCTGGTCGTTTCCCGGTGTTTTTTATGCCTGATACCAGAATAAGTTTTATCGATGCACAGGGTAACTTCTTAGACCTGCCTAATGACCTTGCTGATCACCAGCTTGGAAATACGCCTCAACTTACTAAAGAAGACTACCAAAAGGCACTAAGTTCCAAACAAAAATTGACTTACAAAGTAGTAAACCAGCCTGATGTGGGAGAGCAGTTGGTTGTACTTCAACCCATCGGGAACAAATTTCACAATACCGGACTGATCCAGGTTAGCTTAAGCACTAAGCCTTTAAAGGATGGGTTAATCCGTCAACTGCTTATTTTCATGACCCTGGCTTTCCTGGCCTTAATTGCAGGCATGTTCGCCTTGATCTCCGTGCTGCGAAAAACCTTGGAGCCTTTATCCAATATGACCAAAACCGTAGAAAAGATTAACGCAGGAAATCTTCAGGAACGTTTTCCCCCGGAACAGGGTCAGGTCGAGATCGACCGTTTGGCTTTCTCCTTTAACGGAATGCTTGAAAGACTGGAGACATCCTTTGAGGCCGAAAAAGAGGCTAAAGAGCAAATGCGCCGCTTTGTCGCGGACGCTTCCCACGAGCTTAGAACTCCCTTGACCTCGATCCATGGATTCTTGGAGGTGCTGCTGCGTGGAGCTATGAATCAACCGGACAAGCTCGACAAATCCCTGCGGAGCATGCTTACGGAATCCGAGCGTATGAAAAAGCTGGTACAGGACCTCTTGCTCCTTGCCAAGCTGGATCGTTCTCCAACCATTAATCCGGAAGAGGGAGACGTAGAGGTTCTCATCAAGGAGATGGAGCCTCAATTAAGGTTGTTGGCCGGAAACCGCACCGTGAACTTGCGGCTTACTGCACCGGCAAGGTGTTGGTTTGATGAGGATAAACTTAAGCAAATCATCCTGAATCTGTTCCATAATGCAGTTCAGCATACCGATGCGAACAAAGGACAGATTAACATTACCCTGGAACCTATGAACGGAGGTCTGGAACTCGTTGTTAGAGATAACGGCCCCGGCATTGGAAAAGAGCATTTGCCGCATCTGTTTAACCGCTTTTACCGGAGCGATCCCTCCCGAACCCGCAAATATGGCGGTGCGGGACTGGGACTGGCAATTACAAAAACGATCGTAGAACTCCACGGAGGGCTCATTCGCGTAGAAAGTTCCCCAGGTGAAGGAAGTGCCTTTTATGTATGGATTCCGGTAAGGCCTGCAACAGCGAACGCTATCAAGTAGTGTCGTGGGGATCGGGGCTATTGTCATAACCCCGTCCCCCTGACACTCTTACTGATGAAGTCTTCAAAAAAGTTAACACATGCGAAGAGAGTGCCTTCATAGGCACACCAGCCGCGTTTTCCAATAGCCCATTCGAGCTTACTCAAATGGGCTATAATTTTTTTCACCCTGAAAAGGAAGACAATCATTTTCATCCTCTGCTGGTGCTGCGACAACGGCATGGTCGGCTAACTCTGAAAAAGACCCTAAAGACATACAGAAAAATCTTCAGACCCGCAAGCAGGGCAGCTTCGCCACAGAAGCGAACCCATTGCATGGAGAGGCGGTAAAAGCCCACAAGCCGGTGCGGGAAGACGGAGCCACAGGTTCACATCAGGTACTACCCGGAGGTTTGGCGAAGTCCCGCATCGGCGAGTGGGCGAACCTCGGAATGCTGCGGTACGAAGACACTGTCTTCGCACGAATTAACTAATCTTGCACGGATGTGGCGAAGCTGCCCGGCCCGAGCGACCCCATTTTCATTCTCTGCCGGTGCCGCAGCAGCGGCATGGCAGGCTACTCCGCCAAGAAGTTTCAGCAAACATTCAGTTAACCATCAGTTGAATTTCAGGAAACCATCATATACTTGAAATCGAGCACAATGGATGAATGTAAGCGAGGCCGATCAAAGGCTTCTAAGGAGGAATGCAAAATGGCAATAACAACCTTCAAGCGTTATGAAATCAAATTCATGCTATTACAAGCACAATTTGATACGCTTATCCCTCGATTGTTAGAATACATGGTTCCCGATGCTCATTGTCAAAACGGAAAGGAGTACAGCATTTACAATATTTATTATGATACCCACGACAATAATCTAATCCGGCATTCAATTGCCAAACCCTACTATAAAGAAAAGCTTCGCCTGCGAAGCTATACTATCCCGGGCTCACTTGACGACGAGGTGTTTTTAGAACTAAAAAAGAAAATCGGCGGAATTGTCAATAAGAGGCGTGCAATCTTACCTTTAAAGGATGCCTGTGATTTTATTCGATCAGGGAAATGCCCAACGACTACGAACAAGCTCAATCTACAGGTTGCCAACGAAATTGAATACTTTTTAAGTCGCAATGATGTTCAGCCGGCGACTTACATTAGTTATAAACGACTGGCGTTTTTCGGCAAAGAGGATAGGGATTTTCGGATAACCTTTGATTACGATATCTTAACCAGAAGACACGACTTGTGTTTGAAAACGGCCAGTTTCGGAGACCCATTATTAGAAAAAGGACAGTATTTGATGGAAGTTAAACTATCCAGTGCAGCACCGATCTGGTTATCCCGGACGTTATCCAATCTGAAACTCTATAAAATGAACTTTTCGAAATACGGTAAGGAATATGAAAACGCCTGTACGTTTCTTAACCCAAGCCTATGTGCTAATTACTAATAAGTTTGGAAAGGAGCCTTTCGTCAATGTTAGAAACCTTACTAGCCCCTACGGGCGGAGATTCCCTTACTTTGGCCCATTCGCTTGCTATTTTGGGTGCCGCCTTAGCACTCGGTCTCTTTATCAGCCTGGTTTATATTCACACCCACAAAAAGCAAGGCTACTCCGCAGGATTTACCCTAACTATGATTATGCTGCCTGCCATTATTTCCGTGATTATCTTATTGATCGGGAATAACGTGGCACGAGCCTTTAGCTTAGCCGGGGCCTTCAGCCTCATTCGATTTAGAAGTGCTCCCGGTGAACCAAAAGATATTGCTTATGTGCTATTTACCTTAGCAACGGGTCTGGCCTGTGGGATGGGATATATCGCCTACGCTGCGCTTTTTGCGTTCATATTATGTTCGGTCATGGTTCTGCTTCATTACACGAACTTCCCAAACCCAAAGGCTAATGCCATGCAACTGAAAATCATCGTCCCGGAAAATCTTAACTTTCAAGGCTTATTTGATGACATCCTCAATCAATATACTGATTCCTGGGTTATGAACCGGGTTAAGACAAAAGATTTTGGAACCCTTTTTGAAGTTGTTTACAATATCAACCTGAAACGATCCATCAATCAAAAGGCATTTTTTGATGAACTGAGATGCCGCAATGGCAATCTGAATATCTCGTTAACCTCTCATCAATTAGAGGATAAAATTTACGCGTAAAGGAGACTATTCATGAAAAAATTGCTGGGGATTATGTTATCCCTGACCCTATTAACGACAGGCCTGGCAGGGTGTGCTTCCACGAAAGAAAGCCTCAATGCGGAAAGCCCAAGTCCAAGCGCCGCCATCGCGATTAATGCCATTTCTGTAAACTATGATAGCGATGATTATTATTTTGACTGGAAAAACGTCAGCTATAAGACGATCGGGTTAAATGGAAGCTCGGTCACGGTAATGGGGGACGGCTTAGCCGCAGAAGGCTCTTCTGTTACGATCTCCGCATCGGGAGTCTATGAAATTAGCGGAACGTTGACCGATGGGAGTATAATCGTCGATGTGAATAAAGACACGGATGACGAAACGGTCTTTCTTGTGTTAAACGGAGCCGCTATTAATAGCCAAACAAGCGCTCCGATCTATATTAAAGGTGCTAAAAAAGCAGTCATACTCCTTGAAGATAACACTAAAAACTCGGTTTTAGGTGGAAGCGGCAATCTTGTAAATGCCGATAATGAACCGTCTGCAGCCATCTTCAGCAAGGCTGATCTTACGATCACGGGCAGCGGATCATTAACAGTTACAGGAGATTATAATGATGGAATTACAAGCAAGGATGACTTGAAAATAACGGACGGAACCCTGATTGTAAACGCCAAGTCTGACGGAATCGTTGGCAAGGACAGCCTGAGTGTTAAAAATGGAAGCATCACCATCACCGCCGGTAAAGACGGCCTGCGCTCAACCAATGAAACCGATGAGGGCAAGGGAACTGTTGTTTTACAAAATGGACAATTCACAATTACTGCCGCCAACGATGCCATACAAGCCTTTAAACAAGTGCAAATTGAGGATGGTACCTTCAATCTGAACTCCGGCGGTGGTTATCCTGGTAAGAGTATCAGCAGCGGCAGCAATGACTTTGGCCTTGGCGGCCGCCCTGGTCAAAACCCCCAGGCAACGACAGCGAGCACAGTGAGTACAGAGGAAGAAAGCAAAAAAGGCTTAAAAGCCGGGCAAGGTATCCTGATAAATGGTGGGACCATCAATGTTTCTTCCTATGAGGATTCAATACACAGCAACCAGGATATTGCCCTGAATGGGGGCAACCTGACCTTGCAAAGCGGGGACGATGGGGTACACGCTGATAACAACTTAGTTATCAATAACGGTGAACTATTTATAAAGAACTCCTATGAGAGTTTAGAGGGTTTAAATATCACGATAAACGGCGGAAAAATTAACGCTGCCTCGACCGATGACGGAATTAATGTTAATAACCGAGAAGGTGTTTTGACGATCACGGGCGGCGAGATTGCTTTAAACGCAAACGGTGACGGAATAGATTCTAATGGGAGTATCAACATGACAGGTGGCACGGTCTATGTTGACGGCCCATCAGCAAATGGCAATGGGGCTATCGATTATGACAACGGCTTTACTATAAGCGGGGGAACACTCGTAGCATCCGGCAGTTCCGGGATGGCTCAAGGTCCAAGCAGCAATACGCAGCCATCGATCCTTATGTCTTACAGCTCTACGCAAGCGGCAGGAACGACGATAACCCTTAAAGATAAGGACGGCAATAGTGTTGTAACTTATACACCTACAAAAGACTATAGCTCCGTGGCAATTTCCGCGCCTAAGTTAGCAGTAGGCTCAACCTATACGCTATACAGCGGAAACACAAAACTAGTAGATGCTGCACTCTCAGACTCCATCACCTATCTTTCGGAATCGGGTGTGACCAGTAAACCGCAAAATTCCGGACCCGGGGGCGGAGGCGCGGGCGGCAGGAGGCCTGGCGGTGCCGGAGATATGCCTGATGGTAAAATGCCTTCTGGCGGCATGCCTCCTAATGAAGGAGGGATGCCGCCGGCTGAAAGGCTCCCGGAATAATGCAACAAGTATCTGTAGTGTAAGATTTGACCATTGGCCGAGGGAGGAATATAGTTCGGCTTTATCAAGAGAATGACTCATAAAGGCAGTCATACCGCATACCGCATATTGAACTAGATAACCTAGAGAAGAAGCCTGGAAAGCAAATTTCCAGGCCTCTTCCAAGTTTATACATCTCATTGCCGCCTCAGCATTTTACTGCCGGTCTACTCCGCCTATCGGCTCATTTTAACGATAAGGTTCTACGTCTGATTCAGAGGATTGAATGTTCATTTCGCAATTAATCACATTAACGTTGCACGGTGTATGAAACTGTAGTAATTTCTATGCTTAAAGTTCTACACTATTTTTCGTTATAGTTACACATCCCTGTTTAAAGAGCGGTGAAATTAACGAATGACATTACAGAATTTACAAAAGAAATTCGCTGTAATATTCCGAACTTTAATAGGATTAAGAATATTAATTAATAGCTATTGTGATATGCCCCTTTTTGGCACAATTATTGCGTTAGATATCAAGCAGGATAATGAAATTTTCAACAAGCGCGAACTCCAAACAGACTGTTTAACGTTTCCATACGATAACTCTGTTCCGATACACTAAAGGGTTAACCTAAGGCGCATATGCCAGACCAATCTTATCCTCATATTATTAGCGTTGCTTTGAGATGAAGGGGTGATGCAGATCTTTCAATTCAGGTACATTCAAAGTTATACTTACTTATTCGACCAACCTTAAGGGACTATATTTTTATGAGTTGTAACCTTAAATCAGTTAAAGAAAAGGGGACGGATATATGGGATCAGGGTTAGAGGATGTCGAGTTTAATCCTTTTCTTAAGAAGTTGATAATTTTTGCGAGTGGCGGTCCTTTTTTAGATGGATATATCATGGTTATTATTGGATTGGCGCTTACACAATTAGGTCCTCAGCTTAATTTGGATGTTTTCTGGACCGGATTGATTGGGGCATCTGCACTTGCCGGATTGTTTGTCGGAGGCTTGGTTTTTGGCTATGTTACCGATTTAGTGGGGCGTCAGCTTATGTTCACCATCGATCTGGTCGCGATAATAATCCTTTCAATCTGGCAGATATTTATCACGACTCCACTTGAACTTTTTTTACTGCGCTTCGCTATGGGGGTTGCCGTAGGTGCCGACTATCCCATTGCGACCTCCCTGATAGCGGAATTTACGCCCCGGAAGTACCGGGCTATGTCTATGGGATTTATTGCGGGGGTTTGGTATGTCGGGGCAACCGTGGCAGACGTTGTGGGTTACTTTCTGCTTGATGTGAATGGTGGTTGGCGATGGATGCTGGGAAGTGCTGCCATACCGGCTATCATACTCATAATTGGCCGTATAGGCACACCGGAATCACCCCGATGGTTAGTGAGTAAAGGGCGTGTTGATGAGGCGCGCGTAATTGTGAAAAAGGTATTTGGCCCTGATGCCGAACCTATTTTGGAAGATGAACATTTCGAAAAGACACGGTTAAGTAAGTTCATTAAATTAGGGTATTTTAAGAAACTTCTATTTGTTGTCATCTTATATACAGCCCAGGTTTTGCCGATGTATGCGATTTATACATTTGGCCCTCAGATATTAACGGCATTTGGCCTGGGGTCAGGCAATATGGCGGTATTAGGAGATATAGTAATCAGCGTTTTTTTCTTGATCGGCTGTATACCGACCATGTTTTGGCTGGAGTCATTCGGACGCCGCCCCTTGTGTATTATAGGTTTTGTTTTTATGACCTTAGCAATGTTGGTGTTGGGCTTGTTCCCGGGTGCATCGATCGTTATTATCGTTGGTGCCTTTGCACTTTACGCATTCTTTTCCGGCGGCCCCGGTATTTTAGAATGGCTTTATCCAAATGAGCTTTTCCCAACTGAGATTCGGGCTACGGCAATAGGGATCGCAGTGGCCTTTAGTAAAGTTTGCACGTTTTTAGCCATGTTTATTTTGCCCTATAGTATAAAGGAGTACGGAATCGGACCAACTATGCTCATGGGTGCGGCAATATCGGCTATTGGCTTGGCGGCATCAATCGTTTGGGCCCCGGAGACAAAAGGTATGACGCTTTCTCAATCATCAAGTGTTATCATTAAATGACGATTTTTCTTAAAAGCTGCGGTTGCAAAACAGCTTTCGGAAAATAATATGCACAATAAATCAGCCCGAGAGGACGTTTTTTAACGCCTTTCGGGCCTTTTTATTACCTTATTCATTTTGCATCAGCCCCTTTACCTTCAGAGTGTAAAATAGTGTAGAATGAAAATTCTACACTATTTTTCGTTATGTATACACTGCGTTGGCCTTTAAGGATAATGAAATTAAGCAAAGATAGTTTACGAAACAAAGTGGCCTAAATATTCATAATTTTAGTAGTTTTGAAAACTTAAACTAAATCTGGCTAAAGGTTATGGTCTCTGGCATGAATCTTGCGATATATAACAGACAGATGACAGGTGCTGTTGATGGATAAAGAAATTCAAAAAGGAGGTAAGGTAAGGGGTGAAGGGATGATGCAGATTCGCAGCATCGTGAAGAAGAGAACTAAGACTACACGACAAAAGAATCTCGAATAAAAGGAGAATGGTGATGAGTAATACACCGAAAACGGTGGAAAAGTTAGAGACTGATAAAATCTTGTACTTTGCGCCGATTATTTTGATTATAGGGGTTTGTATTTATCTGGGCCTTAACTTAGAAAGGGCCAGCGAGTTGATCAATATCTCTTTTGCATTCGTGACCGGTAATTTCAGCTGGTTTTATCAGATATTTACGTTTGGGTGTTTGTTAGTTTGTTTGTACATGATCGTCGGTAAATACGGTAGTCTTAGATTCGGAAATGAAAAACCCGAGTTTTCCACGTTCAGCTGGCTGTCTATGATTTTCACCGCAGCACTGGGCGGATCAGTGGTTTTGTGGGCGACGATTGAACCATTTTATTATCTGATGGGACCTCCCTTTGGCGCAGAACCATTCTCCTATGAGGCCTATCAATGGGCGACCAGCTATCCCTTGTTTCACTGGGGTTTTACCGGCAACTCTATGTACTGTGCCTTGGGTGTAGCCTTTGGTTATATGTTCTGGGTGCGCAAAAAAGATGTGAATAGAGCCAGCAGCGCTTGTGCTATGCTCTTAGGCGAAAAAATCACCCGCGGCTGGGTTGGCAAGGTGATCGATGTTCTCTTGATCCTGTCCATTGTGGGCGGTATCGCTACAACCTTAGGCTTAGCGACGCCATTGGCCAGCGAACTGATTGTATCCGTTTTCGGCATCCCGCGGACAATGACTATGGATATTAGTTTGATCCTTTTCTGGATCATCGCTATTTCTCTCTGCGTTTACAGCGGACTTCATAAAGGAATCAAATTGATCAGCAACTTTCGGATGTGGCTAATCTTCGCAGTTCTGGCTTATGTTTTTATCGTCGGACCAAAAGTTTTCATGTTAAATAATTTCTGCGAAGGCTTGGGCAATATGATGAATGACTTCTTTAAAATGAGTTTTTATACAGAGCCTTTTGCCAACAAGGATTTTAACGGTTTCCCCCAATGGTGGACTATTTTCTATTGGGCCTGGTGGGCAAGCTATGCCTCGCAAATGGGTATTTACTTTGCCCGGATCTCTAAAGGGCGTACGGTCAGAGAATTCTGCATCGCTATTTTGACCGCCACCGGACTGGGAGTATGGATTTTCTTCGCTGTATTTGGCAACTACACATTGCATACCTTTATGAATGACCGGCTGCCCCAGCTGACAGACACCTTGAACAATTTGGGCAACGCGTCAGCGGTGGTTCAGGTCTGGTCAACCTTACCCCTGACTAATGTATTCCTGTTCGCGATGCTGTTAATGACCTTGGTGGCGACGATCACCTTGTTAAACGGTACTGCCTATACCTTGGCCATATTGAGCACCAAAAAAATGACCGGCGAGCAGGAGCCGCCCGGCTGGAACCGGATATCCTGGGTGTTAGTCTTAGGCATTTTGGCTTTGGTCCTCATGGCCATCGGCGGTCTGAAAGCGGTTCAAACCTCCAGCGTTTTGGTATCATTCCCTATGCTGTTCATTTTTATCATCATTATCATTGGATTCTTCAAAGTGATTAGGGAGGATGACTGGGGCCATTTCCAACGAGATGCGGCCAAAACGGCACCGATTACAATTGAAGCTGACGGTTCCCCTGCCAAATCAGTTTAACTTTTTAATTGGAAATAAACTTAAATAACGTTATAACAAACCTACTGCCGGGGTCACCCCGGCTTTTTACAGTTTCCGGCCCATTTTAATGCGGCAAAAATAAAATTAGATAATTTCAACTACTATCTATATTCAGTACCTTTTGTTATAATCCAATAAATATGTGAATTTGACCTTAAACCCGAAAAATTGCTCGTTCCTTATTAACCCTAATTTGAAAGATTTTAGCAGAAATACAGAAAGCTGAAACCATGAATATTACACATGAATTTTTATTGATGTAAGCGAAAAATTTGATGTAAAGCAGGTGACCTTATGGTAGAGAATAGCTCTCTTATTAAAGACATATTTGGAGCATTCATTTCGGATATACATCAGGGATTAGCTGTCATTGATTCAGCAGGTATATTGGAGATTTGCAATCTGCGTTTTGCTGAAATATTGGGGAAAGACCAGGTAGGTTTAATTAACAGGAACATTTCGGACCTTATTCCCGGATTTGACGAGGATTGCTATGGGAGAGAGAGGTCTCTCAATCTTCATCCTTATCAAAGCATTTCTTTAAAAACCCTGCCTGTCGGAAACCAAACCATCGGAACATTTTTTTTGGTCATTCTATCTGAAGATGAGGACCAGGAAAGGGAAAAAACCTTATTTTTAAATCAGGCATTTGAAACGATTCTGGATAATATCGACGAAGGGGTGATGGTCGTTGATTCTAAAAGCAGAGTCGTTTACTGCAATAGGGTTCAGCTGGAGTTTGACGGGCTGGAACTGGAAACTATTCTTGGCCAGCCAACCCCGGAAATTTATAACTTTGATCCGGAAAGCGGCACCCTATGGAAATGTATAAAGACAGAGAAATATTTTGGCCCTTACGTTCAATACTACTGTTCTAATTACGGTCAGTATATTCGTGTCACTGGAAATAATTTTCCGGTCAAACAAGGAGAAAGAACTACGGGAGCAGTAGCTATCTACAGGAATTTGCAAGAGAGCGAAGAAATGGTTGCCAAAATAATTAACCTGCAAAAACGGATGAATCTTGAGCAGTCGGATTATCTAAGTGTCTTAGTCAGCGGTTCGTCAGCAAAAGAACGCAAGTTTTCGTTTGACGATATCCTTGGTGACAGTTCCCGCATTCGTGACAGTATCTTCTGGGCGAAGGGGGCGGCTAAATCGGATTCACCGGTTTTCATTTACGGGGAAACCGGTACCGGCAAAGAGATGTTCGCCCAGAGCATTCATTGCAGCAGCAGGAGATGCCAGAAACCCCTGGTCTCCATTAACTGCGCTGCTATTCCCGAAACATTACTGGAGGGCATAATTTTCGGTACAGTCAAAGGTGTGTTTACCGGTGCGGTTGACCGTAAAGGTCTATTTGAGGAAGCGGACGGCGGCACGCTCTTTCTGGATGAGATTAATTCTATGCCCCTTGGCTTACAGAGTAAACTGCTCCGCGCCCTGGAAGAACGAAAGATCAGAAGGCTGGGCGGCAAGAACGAGATTCCTGTCGATGTACGCATCATCAGCACTTGCAATATCGAACCCCTGGAGCTCATCCGTCAAAACCTTCTGCGAACGGATTTATATTACCGGCTGGCGGTGATTAACCTGGAAATCCCGCCTTTGCGCGCCAGGAAAGAGGACATCAATCTTCTGGTCCGTTTTTTTGTAAAAGGTTTTAATATGAAAATGAAAAAGAACATTTGCGAAATTTCTCCGGATGTTTTTGCGCTTTTAGAAAGCCACGACTGGCCGGGCAATGTCAGACAGCTGAAACACTGGATTGAATCGGCGATGAATATGGTTCCTGAGGATGAACCTGTTTTCAGCAAAAAATATATGCCCCGAAATTTCAAATCCTTTATGGGCACCATATCTTTAAACAATGAACCCATAAAGCAAGGCGAAGTGTTTGAGGAAATTAAGGAGCAGGAACGTGCCAGGTTGATCAATGCTTTGAAGCAGCATGGCGGCAATATCACCAAGACTGCCAATGAATTGAATATCAGCCGGCAAGTCCTCTATTACCGATTGCGTAAACTGGGCATCAAATAAGAGGTTTTCCTTAAATAAGAAAAGCAGTGTAGATATATGTAGAAAAGTTAATGCTACATATTTTTACACTGCTTTTAATGTTGCCTGTATCTAAGCCGAATAGGGCAGATAGGATCAGGAAAGTGAACTAATTCAAGGGAAAGAACTGAGGAAATCCAACCATTTAGAAGCGAACTCAGAGATAAATCAAGAAGTTATCTAAATGTTTTTGCAAATGTATTTTTTGGTATGACTCTTGCAATAACTTAAGACTCAGATGGCAGTTGTTGTTGATCGAAAAAGAATTGGAACGGAGGTTAAGAAAATGTCAAGAAATGCACATGCCAGATTTACCATGACGGGCGGTTTTGGAGTTGATGTTCTTTCACAGGATGAGCTTTACGCTATTCACTGTTCGACTCTCGATGTGTTGCAGCATGTAGGCGTGCGGGTGGACAGCAAGGAAGCCCAGGAGATATTTTGCTCTGCCGGATGTACCCTGGATCCAGGCTCGGACATAGTGAAAATCCCTCCCTATATTGTCGAGGAGGCGGTACGCTCCGCACCGAGCAGTATTTTGCTGGCAGCCAGGGACCCCAAGAAAGATTATATTTTAGAAAGCAACCGGGTGGGATTTGTTAATTTCGGTGAAGGGGTTAACGTTATCGACCCGGTTAACAGAAAGTTTCGCCGCAGCACTAAGCAGGATGTGGCTAATGCGGCAAAAATGAGCGACTATCTTTCGGAAATGGATATCAGCTATCGGGCGGTGGTAGCCCAGGATTATCCGGGACCGGTTCAGGCGCTGCATAATGCGGAGGCGATCTTCCCTAACACCAGCAAACACTTTTTCATTGGCGCAGACGGGGTGAGCAATGCCCGCAAATTAATTGAGATGGCGGCAGCGGTGGCAGGCAGTCGTGCTAAATTGAAGGAAAGACCTCTTATCAGTTTTAACGTTTGCCCGACCAGTCTGCTCAAGCTGATTCCGGAATGCACGGATGTGATAATTGAGGCTGCGCGAGCGGGAATTCCGGTTAACATTATTTCTATGGCCCTGGCGGGCGCGACATCCCCTGTGACCCTGGCGGGAACCTTGGTCACCCATAATGCGGAGGTATTGAGCGCCATTATTCTCAGTCAGTTGTCCTGCAAAGGAGCGCCCTGCATTTACGGGTGTTCGACGACGATCATGGATATGCGGCATACTACGGCGCCTGTGGGTTCACCGGAATTAGGGATGATCAGCGCGTCGGTAGCCAGAATGGCTCAATATTATAATCTGCCCAGTTTTGTAGCCGGCGGATAGGCAGACAGCAAAATACCCGATGCCCAAGCAGCTCATGAAAAAACTCTGACAGGTCTCCTCGCAGCCCAGGGCGGCGCGAATTTGATCTACGGAGCGGGTATGCTGGACATGGGAATGACCTTTGACTTTGCTCAATTTGTCATGGATAACGAAATCTTCAAAATGATCAGGAAGGTTATTGGCGGAATCAAGGTAACTGACGAAAACATGGCTGTGGACATAATCAAGGAGATTGGTCCCGGCGGAGAATTTGTCAGCCATGAGCACACCTTTGATCATTTTAGACGGGAGCAGTCCCATACAAAACTGTTCGACAGATCTATGCGGGAAACCTGGGTACTTGAAGGGGAGACTAATTTGACGGACCGCGCCTACGCAGAAGCTAATTATATCCTCAATAACCATACGCCAATGCCCCTGGCTGAAGACGTTAAGCAAACCATTCGGCGTATCGTGGAGGAAGCGGAAAAAGAGTATGGCACGGTAAGAGAATAATTCCGGGAATCCGTTGACTAAAAAGAAAAACAGGAGTGAAGATAATGGCTAATGAAGAAATTCTGGATAAGCTTATTGAAGGCGTGCGCGAAGGTGACGCTGCGCAGGTAAAAGAGTGGACAGATAAAGCGATTGCGGCCGGGATGCCACCCCTCACTATAATTAATGAAGGTTTGACCTTAGGGATTCAGGCGGTAGGCGCTTTGTTTGCCGACGGGACTTACTTCCTGCCGGATTTGCTCTTAGGCGCTAAAGCTATGGATGCGGGAATCAAAGTCATAGAACCGCTGATGGCCGACGAAAAAAGAGAATTCTTAGGCCGGGTGTTAATGGGAACTGTAGAAGGCGACTTGCACGAAATCGGCAAGAATATTGTCATTATGATGTTAAAGACATCCGGATTTGAAGTACTGGATATCGGAATTGACGTTCCGGCCAAGAAGTTTATCGAAAAGACGCAAGAATTTAAACCGGACATTATTGGCATCTCGGCGCTTTTAACAACCACTGTCGGGCGGCAGAAGGAAATTATCGAACTTCTGCAGGAAGAGGGTCTTAGAGACAAAGTTAAAGTAATGATCGGCGGCGCACCGATTAACCAGAACTGGGCGGATACTATTGGAGCGGACGGCTATGCGGAAGATGCTACGGTAGCGGTGGATGTTGCCAAACGGCTTTTGGCGGTATAGTTGGATAATTAACGGCGTCAATAGAAAATGGAGGTAGAACGATGAGATTCGATTACTATTCTGAAGAGCAACTTTTACAGGTTCATGAAGCAAGCCTGGATCTTCTCAAAAAGGTGGGAATCAGCACCAGCTCGCAAAGGTTCAGGACCTTGCTCCTAGATCATGGCTGTATTGAAAAGGGGGATAGAATCCTTTTCACTCAGGATGTTATTGACAAAGGAATGAAGACCGTACCGGCCGTTTTCAATCTTTACGGCCGCAACGATCTGCATAAATTGGAAATCGGGGCCAAAAAGGCCTACTGCCAGACCTTGGTTGGCGCACCGTCAGTCATTGACCTGGAAACCGGCGAGCGCCGGGATGCCATGCTCAAAGATTTAGAGGATATGACCCGCCTGGCGGATGCCCTGGACAGTGTCAATATCATATCGCCCCTTTTTCCCAGGGACGTGCCCCAGGAAATCATTCTGACGGTTGAGACGGCGACTTGTCTGCGCAGCACTTCCAAGCCCTTAAGTATTTGTGTGGAGTCTTCCCGGGAATTGAAATTTATCCACGAACTTTTGGTAGCCGCTGCGGGCAGCGAAAAGGCTCTCAGGGAAAAACCGCTGGCCCAGCTGCCTGTTTCACCGGTCAGTCCTTTGGGTTATGGTTTTGATCCGGCGGAAGCCTTGCTGGATGTGGTGGAAGCAGGCCTGCCTTTGGGTGTTGAGCCTTGCCCGCAAATGGGCGCTACCGGTCCGATGAGCATGAACGGGCTGGTGGCTATGCACAATGCGGAAGTCCTGGCCGGCGTGATCGCGGCCCAGCTTTACAAACCCGGCGCTCCTTTAACCATGTCCACCCGGGCTACATTTATGGATATGAGGACGGGCCTCGGTTTATGGGCGGCACCTGAAATGGGCATGATGTCCGCGGGGCTGAACCAATTGGGACGCCATTATCACATCCCGGTTGCTCCCGGCGGCTATTGCGGAAGCTCCAAGATCGCGGATATGCAAAGCGGCTATGAGCATCTTTACAACGCCTTAATTGAGGCTTTAACCGGCAGTGATATCATCGGCTCGGCAGGGTCCCTGGATAATGCCTTAGTGGAGTGTTTCACTATGCTGGTCATGGATAATGAGATTTCTTCGATGGTGCAAAGGACCATTAAAGAGTTTGAAGTCAACGCGGATAACTTGGCTGTAGATGTTGTTACGGAAATAATCGAAAACAACGATAATTTCCTCGGTCATAAACATACCAGAAAATATCTGCGCTCCGGGGAACTATGGGTACCAACGATCAGCCAGAGACAAACCTTCGAACAATGGGCCGTTAAAGGTCAGAAAGTCGAGGATATAGCGAAAGAAAGAGCCAAGAACTTACTGGCTGCACATCAGCCGGCACCTCTAAGTGCCGAAGTTGAAAAAGAATTTACAAGGATACTTGCCGATGCCAAAAAGGCATTAATGTAAGTCTGAAGAATGGGTTTAGACAGGGGGGCAGGACAACCCGTAGGTTTGTTTATGGCAATTGAGGATCCTGCCTTCCTGGATTAAGACAATAGTTTGATTTTCCGCATTTGGACTGGAACATCTGCTGATGAGTAAGGCAAGGCTTACTGCTGACAAGAAGGTGACTTAATGGCAATAAATCCTGCTGCGTCTAAATTAGATAGGATATTGGAAAAGTCAAGTAAAGAGATTCCCTTAGAAAAAGAAGAACTCTTGTTTTTGCTAAGGCTCTCCGACGAAAGAGACCTTTCCAAGGTTTTTGAAACAGCCAGGTTGCTTCGGACCCGCTACTTTCAGAACAGAGTATTTATCTATGGTTTCGTTTATTTCTCAACCTATTGCCGAAATGAATGTGCTTTTTGTTTATATCGCAAGTCAAATTCTTCTTTAGGGCGTTACCGCAAAACTGAGTTGGAAATCATGGAGACCGCTTTGAGTCTCGTTGAATTAGGAGTACACTTGCTGGATTTGACGATGGGGGAAGATCCCTTTTATTTTAATAACCGGGAGTTGGGATTTGAGCCCTTGATAAGAACTGTAAAACATATTAAAAAACGTACTGGTATACCGATTATGATTTCCGCGGGTGTTCTTCCGGAGCAGGTACTTATGGACTTCAAAGAGTCCGGCGTGGACTGGTATGCAACTTATCAGGAAACCCATAATCAGGATTTATACCGTAAACTCAGACTTGGCCAGAGCTATGATGAACGGATGGAACGGAAAAAATCAGCCCGATCGCTGGGGTTTCTCCTGGAAGAAGGATTGCTTACCGGAGTGGGGGACAAGGATGAGGATTTGGTGGATTCTCTGGAAGAAATGAAGAAGCTGGGGGCAGACCAACTCCGGGTGATGAGCTTTGTTCCTCAGCAGAATACGCCCATGGAGGATGTTCCGTCCGTACCCCGCTTGAAGGAGCTGCTGATTATCGCAGTGATGCGTTTAGTTTTTCCGGATCGTTTGATTCCGGCCTCCTTGGATGTGGATGGCCTCAGTGGCTTAGCGGACCGCCTTAACGCCGGGGCGAATGTCGTAACCTCGGTCATTCCTCCGCATGCCGGCTTGGCCGGAGTATCGAATTCTTCGTTGGACATTGAAGATGGAAACCGGACCATAAGCAAAATCATTCCTGTATTGAAGGATTGCGGGCTGGTTTCAGCGAGCCGTGAAGACTATGCCGAATGGATCCGGCAGCATAATAGAACGTTATGAGTGGGCAGCCACTCTGATTATCACAGGGGAGGACTCTCAAGCTGTGTGGGACAAACGGGAGATTGTTCTTCAAGAGATTCGGAAGGCCTTCGGGATTACCTATTACGACGATCGTTGTCTGTTGATTGGAGCTGATCAGTTTGACTCGACTCAAACAGGATGATGTTGCTGCGCTTGCCGCTGGGTTAGAGGAATATAACGCGGAACTGGTGGGAATGACCGGTTGTTCGTTACGGGAGATCGCGGCCCATGCAGCAGGCAAAGGAGACCGGGAAGACGGTGCCCGGAAATTCAGTGTTGCCGTGATCCCCATGACCTGTGGTCAGGGCATTATAGAAAGCTTTGCGGAGTCGGTGGCCGGTATCGTAAATTATCTGGGATTTAAGACGGTTATTACCGAAAACCGGGACGTAGGCGGTGTGGCTGAAGCTGTGCAAAATGGCTCGGAAATTTTGTTCATGGCAGATGATGATTGTTTTATAGCCCTTAACCTGAGAACAGGTAAGGTCTCTGACAATGGAGATGCTACCGGCAGGGGGTATGTGGCAGGCCTGGTGCAGATGTGCGGTGGATTAAAGGGTAAAAATGTCCTGGTGATCGGGGCAGGTCCTGTTGGCACCAGTGCAGCTTTGGCCCTGGTAAGGGTTGGAGCGGAGGTTTCAATATATGACATAGATCCGCCGGCCAGTCAAAGATTGTCCGGGAAGATCATAGAAGAGGGGTATACAGCAAAAATAGCGGCTGACTTGGAGAGCGCATTGGCGGAACATGCCATTGTGGTGGACGCCTGTCCTGCTGAAGGCTTTATTATGCCCCGGCACATATCGGAGAAGACAATGATAGCGGCTCCCGGCATTCCCTTGGGAGTACAGGCGGCAGGTCTGGCGCGGATTTCAAACCGGCTGCTTCATGACCCGCTGCAAATCGGAGTGGCCACGATGGTTTTTGATGTTTTGTGAACGAGGAGCTGAGATAGATGACAGCTGATTCCGCAAATAAGAAGCGCTATTACCGTAAGAATGTCGATTTCTTTAAGTTTGTAGAAAAACTTAAGCTGTGGCCCTCCAGAGCCGGGACTCTGCATGGCATTAAAAGCATGATAATCAGGGGAAACAGGGCTGAGGTTATCACCCACTGCAATGAAACCTTCGAAATATTAAATTCCAAGCATAGCCGCGCGGCACGAAGTCTTAGAAATAAGTTGTTTTTTCAGGCGTGCAGCAATTGCAAGATTCCTGATTGGAAGCTGAAAAAATACTCTGCCACCTATGTTAATCAAAATTATGGAACCCGATTGTAGAAACTTAAGATCAATAATGCTTGTTTTATCCATTCGGCGGATAGCAGACGAATTGGCAAAGCAGATTTGCAGTTGATAAAAGAGGAGGAAGTTTGTAATGGCAACTTATGCAGAGCTTGCCCAAAGTGTTATTTCGGGCCAGAGGGATCAGGTTAAGGATCAGGTTACGAGTCTTATCGCAGCAGGAAAGAGTCCGTTGGAGATTGTGAGCGAGGGCTTAATTGCCGGAATGGATGTAGTGGGAGTTCGATTTAAGGCCGGGGATATGTTTGTTCCGGAAGTGCTCATGTCCGCCAGGAGTATGACCGGCGGGCTGGAGATTGTTAAACCCCTGATCGCTGCAGCCGACCAAAAAAGCAATGGAAAGATTCTGATCGGGACGGTAAAAGGCGATCTCCACGACATCGGCAAAAACCTTGTCAGCATGCTGATCGAAAGCGGCGGCTTTGAAGTAATCAATATGGGAGTGGATATTTCTACGGAAGACTTTGTTGACGCCAGTATTAAGCATGAACCGGATATTATTGCCTTGTCGGCGCTCTTAACCACAACCATGCCGGCTATGAAAGATATTATTGATTCTTTAAAGGAAAAAGGCTTAAAAGATAAAGTTAAGGTAATTATCGGGGGAGCACCGGTTTCCCAGGAGTACGCCGAGAGTATTGGAGCGGACGGTTATGCCCCGGACGCCGGTTCAGCGGTAGAGCTTTGCAAGCAGCTTCTGGGCTTGTAAAGCCAATCTAACATAAGGAGGACATGAAATGATCATTGTAGGAGAATTAATTAATGCCAGCCGTAAGGTCATTGGAGAGGCCATCAAAGCACAAGATATTGACTACATTCAAAAGGTGGCGAAGGATGAGTTCGCGGCCGGGGCAAATTATATAGATGTTAATGCGGGTATCTTTGTGGGCAAAGAACCGGAATACCTGCAATGGCTGGTTAAAACCGTGCAGGAGGTCGTTGATGCACCTTGTTGTATAGATAGTCCTGACCCAAAGGCGATTGAGGCTGCCTTATCCGTTCATAAGGGGATCGCGATGATTAATTCCATATCCTTGGAAAAAGAGCGCTATGATGCTTTGATTCCGGTGGTTGCGGGCACTGATTTAAAAGTGGTTGCTTTATGTATGAGTGATGATGGAATGCCTGAAACCATGGATGACCGCTTAAAAATTGCGGATAAGCTCATCAATGGGCTCGTCCAAAACAATGTGTCCCTTGATAACATTTATGTCGATCCTCTGGTACAACCGATCTCTGTAAACAGTACCTTTGCCGCAGAATTTATTAACGCCGTTGAAGCCATCATGACGCGCTTTAAAGGAGTTCATACTATGTGCGGGCTATCTAATATATCCTACGGCCTGCCTGAGAGAAAATTCATGAATCATGCGTTTGCTATTATGGCTATTGGTAAAGGGTTGGATGGTCTGATTATTAACCCATTGGATAAAATGATGATGGCCAGCCTGATCACGGCGGAGACACTGGCCGGCCGGGACGACTATTGCGGCAGATATCTCAAGGCATATCGCAATAAACAATTTGAAATGTAAAAAAAATAGGGGAGCATCTTCAGGTCTGAATAAGACAAGGGGATGCTCTGTCTACGCTCATTAGAGCTTAGTGTGATCCTTAGAACGAAGGAGATTTTATTGGTTGAGGAGGTTTATATGCAGCGAATTGAGTGGAACCATCTAAACATAGAGACTTCCGAGATTTACCGGCGGATTGGGATGCCGGATGCGGACTCGAAACGGAGTCAGAATTTCAGGCCGGTGGTTGAAAGGATGCGGCTCAAAGCGTTGGAATTGATTGACGTTCGCTGCATCTATGCTTATGTACCGGTGAAGGTCACGGGTACAGGAGAAATCCTGCTGGCAAATCAGTTTCCTGTTAAAGCTCCGACCTCCTTTTTTGAGGGAGCGCAGGAAGTATTAATAGCGGTCCAAACCATCGGCAGCCGCCTGGAAGCAGAATCCGCCCGTTTGTTTAATGCTGGTGAGGGGCTGGAGGGGATGGTCCTGGATGGCTGCGGGTCAGTCGCGCTTGATGAATCTCTGGAATTGTCCAGAAAGATGGTAATTGAGCAAGTGACTGCCCGCGGTCTGCAGACAGGTCATAGTTTATATCCCGGGGGGCATTATATTTCTCTGGAGGTTCAGCAAGTCTTGTTTAATCTGCTGAATGCGGAGGAAATTGGCGTTACTTTAGGGAACACGATGCTGATGACTCCGATAAAATCTCATACCTTGATTATCCCGGTCGGAGAAAAACTGAGTAAGCCCAACCTGTCCTGCACTATCACCTGTGAGATGTGCGCTCAGCAGCAAAACTGTGCCCATAGCCGCTTGAAATTTGGGAAAGCCAAGTCGGCTGCGCTTTAGGCGCTGACTGTGATTTAATTAGCTATCACAAAGCGAGGGAAGCTTAATTAAACACATTAATATAGACCTGAAGAAAATCGGGTGATAATAAAAAATACGACTTTTAAAAATACTCGGTTTTCAGCTGAGTATTTTTTGTCGTTTAGGAAAAATATAATTTTAACTTTGAATAATTGATGTAAATGCGTGCGGCAGCAGACATTTTTGAATATACAGGCTTTCATGCCGCTATGTGGTACCATCAACTCTTTGGTAGGGATGAGCAAAAATATATGTAGAGATTTGCAACTTTTCACAAAGGTGGTTGTGAATACTTTATCGAATTATGAAATGAAAGTCTTGGCTGGAAAGTATGAAAATTTCCCGGAAACTTTAAAGGATCAAGTTGCTTTTCTTGAGCAACGTCTTAATTACTGGATGCCAGGCAGAAGGAAATCATAAAAGGTACATAGGAAGGAGTTAGTTTGAAAGAACCCGGAAATATGATCGCATTTAAAAAAGGTCATAACAAAATAAGCCTGCTAAATAGCGGCTTTCAAAAAATTTGTTTGTAAGGTTTTAAGTTGTATTAGGCATATCGGGTATTTGGTAGCCTAAAGTTTGCAGGTAGCGAATAGCCATTTCCTCAGTGATCTGCGATGCATAAGTTTGTTTTGGTTTGGAGTCGATTTTATATAGTTCAAAATTAAACGTCTCACCCTTATCTAGCATATGGTAGATACATTTTAGCAGTGTATGTGCAATAGCAATAATGGCCTTTTTGTGACCTCGACGTTTCTTAATCTGGTCATATCGGTTTTTGAAATACGGACACTTTTTACTCTTAATTGCAGCATTTGCACATTGAACTAGTAATGGCTTGATATATACACCAGCTCGTGAAATACGAACAGATTTCTTCTTGCCAGCACTTTCATTGTTTTGAGGAGTAACTCCAGCCCATGAGCATAGATGCTTGGAGGAATTAAAAACTGCCATATCGCTACCGATCTCACCGATTATAGCGATGGCAGTAAAAACATCCTTGATACTTGGCAATGATAAAATTATCTCTATTTGTGGCAAATAGGGCTGAGCTAAGCCTAAAACAACCCGTTCGATATCAGTTATATGTTTCTCGATGTTCTCAAGATGATGCAGACAAACACGCATTTTATCTGCTTGAGGCTTAGTTAAATTCCCATTGATTGATTTTGTAATTGTTTCTGCTTTATCTTGCATTCTTCCGTGTAACATTGATGAAACCTCGAAATCCATATCATCCGGATTATCAAGTATGTGATTAATGATTCTCATCGAGCTTACGCCAAAAGTATCAGAAACAACACTAGAAATCATAATATTTGAAACAGTTAGAGAGTTTTGGATGCGGTTTTCTCGCTTGACTTAACATTGATGAGCTTAAACCGATACCGCATTAAATCACGAATTTGACGAATTGGTAAGGGTGGTATAAAGCTACTGGGAACTAAACCGTGCTTATGTAAATCGCAAAGCCAAATAGAATCTTTCTTATCGGTTTTCTTGCCTCGAATACCTTTAACATACTTTGGATTAGCAACGACAACATCACAGTAATCTTCCAAAATGTTAAAAACAGGGTGCCAGTACTTGCCTGTAGACTCCATACAGACATGAACGCAAGAGTGAGCTTTCAACCAATCCAAAAGTTGAAGCAAACTCTGGGTAAAGGTTGAAAATTGCCTCGTTTGGTAATCCGTAACCCCCGATTTGTTAGTAGTACCAACCGTTGCAACAACAAACTTCTTGTGGACATCAATTCCACAGCAAATAGGAAAAACAATTTTGAGCATAAACACATCCCCGCATAAGTTTATAGTGGATAAAGCAGACATTGACTGTTTGCTACATAATAAACGGGAATTGTTTATACAAGGATTAGTTTACGTGCTCTATGGCACACTTATTTGTACTTGAAAATAGCAAACGGCACATCTTAAAATGCGGGCAGGGTGCTAAACCCTGGACCACTCACCTCCCCGTGCTCTGTAGTGTATCTGCTTATCCAATTGGATTATATCCACTAGGAGACACTTTCATAAATTTTTGTGCCTTGAGCACAGCGAAAGGAATGGAACTTAAAATGAGAAAGCTATTGGTATATACCGGGGTTTTAGTTGTCTTTATCCTTTTGATGATTTTTATAAATAAAGCTACCTTCATGGCTACTAGGCCTTTTGATTACCTTAACTTAGGATTTTTATTTATAATAATTGGTTCATTTCTTTTTGGAGTGTTTTTAGGCAGTTTTAATTTTATTAGAGATTGGAAGGTAGATGGACAGTGGAAGGTAGATAAAGTAAGCCTACTGGCCCTAGGATTACCTTTGTTTATACTATTATTATTGGTATATATTACATATTTGGGGATGAGATTGCCTCAGGCGATACATAGGCTTATTTTTTACATACTAGCAAATAACATGTTTGAATATATCTCGATTTTTTTGGGATATATAACAATTTCCTCCTTTGCTAAGAAAGGCAAATTAATAGTTAATGTTAACAGTGATCGCTGATACTAAGGGGTTAGTTGCTAACTAGATAGAGAATCTTTCAAAATCAAAGTTGGAGATCCAGTCGTTGCTATTAGAAACTCCGGCAGACATGAATTTTCTGCCCGGTGACCATAGGTGTACCGTGCTTGAAACTTATGTAAAATAGTCCAAGAGAATGTAATTGCTGTGAAATTACGATTATTAATTCCCTTCCCGGTCCCATGAATTAATGGCTGGTCCACAATAGACATTAAAACCACTGTGATGCCAGCTCAGCATAGTTTCAATAATGTGGTCGTCTATTTTTCCTATCTTTTTTAACATCTTGAATACTTTCTCACAAAACAAGTCTATGAGGTTTGAAGCATCCGGTTCAGTCTCCACCATAAATCCCCATCTGTTGCAAAACGGTCATTGCTGAACGTAATAACCAGACTTCCCCTAATACCAGAATTGATAGACGAAAGCCTAAATAGTAGTTTTTCTTTGTGGTAAAATAAGGTATAATTAATCTGAGGTGATTAGATGCCTGCAATTGAATATATTTTAAGTAAGAGAGAAAAAATTATTAGTTTAGCAAAACAATACAAAGCTCATAACGTCAAGCTATTTGGTTCTATTCTTAGAGAAGAGGAAACTATCGAGAGTGATATTGATTTTTTAGTGGAGTGCCAGGATGATTGTTCTCTTTTTGATATCATTTCTTTGAAGTATGATCTTGAAGAATTTCTAGGGAGACGAGTAGATATCGTAACACCTGATTCTTTGCACTGGACTTTAAAGGATAAAATTCTTCTGGAGGCAAGGCTGATATGAAAAATGCAAACGTTTTTCTCCGGAATATATTCGAATCTATTGAAAAGATAGAAGACTATACATCTTCAGGAAAAGATGAATTTATGAAGTCGACTCTCATGTCAAAGAACATAACAGCCAAATTCCTTGGAGGCAAATGGCGGGACTTCGTGACGTGCTAATACATGATTATATGGGTATAAGTTTAAAAATTGTATGGAATGTCGTGCAAAATGAGCTCCCCAACTCAAGACTATGATCAAAAAATGCTATAATTTATTGGCACTGGGCAGATAATGTTCAGTGCATGTTTATATTTGGGGCTTGGGCCTTCGTCTATCCGAGGGTTGGCGACTTTGCGAAGATGAATGTTGGTTGGGGGCGTCGCAAACCCTCGGAACGTTTTGTGGCATTTGGCTCCAATGGTTTACCTATTCTTTTGTAAATGGCTGCTATTTTCCATCTGGACTGTCTTGTAAATAGATGTAGAACGGGATTAGAGAGAGGGGGATACTATGGAGAGAGGGCAAAAGGTATTGGCTTTATCTATCATGTTTCTTGCATTATCAATTTTGGTCGGCTGCTATTGGATTAGTAGATCAATCGAGAATGGTATTGTGAGTAATTCAAATAGCATTGTTAAAGCCTCGCAAAACATTACGGATTATATGAGAAGGGTAAACATTTCTCAAGATGATATATTAAGCCAGGCTCAGGCGGCTAATTACCTGCAGATTTCAGAGGATCGGTTGTTTAAAGTGATTGATGCTATACCACATGTAAGGATTGGCGGCCAAAACTTATTTACGAAAAAGGCGCTTTCGGAATGGGTAGAAAAATCAAACTTCAGTTCCGATGCAAATTAGATATGATGAGCCACGTCAGATAACCGAGGGTTTAGCGGCACTTTATTATGTATTGGATAAAGACTTCTTGAATACATATGAGACGAGGGGCAGCCGTCCAAACTCATCCCGCTCCTTTTCCGGATCTAAAGAGGGATGAGCGCTGGGTGTAAGGTCAAATGCGTCACCAGTGACGCATTTGGATGGCCGCCACTGCCGGGGAAGATTGATGAAAGAGAATTTTATTACAAGGGAAAGGAAAAAGATAATGCGCAACTTATGGGCGTTTAGCTTTTTGTTATTTTGTTTCCTGATGCTAACATTTTCGATGAACACTCTTAAGGAGACTCCCCTAAGAGAGAGTAAAGACACCAAGCAAAATGAAGCCCCTTTGCCGACTAATGGGATGGAAGCCACGCCAGAAGTTTATTATCCAGACTATAGAGATGGGTTATCCGCTAATTTGAAGGATAACAATCCTGTGTTGGTCAATATCTTAGAAGGATTAAAAGAAGAAAGTGCTGGCGTAGCAGGGTGGCTGGTGGGCTTTGCAAATGACGAGAAGGTAGTTTTTTATAATCATGCGTATATGTTGGCTTATAGTTTTACTGACCGACGCTTTTTAAGTGCTATTGATTTATTGAGTTTAGATGCCGGTCATATCCAAGGGAGTATTGTTACTAATTTTTCGTTCAGTCCCAGCGGAGATTATGTAATTATAAATAATGGACAAAGTGAAAATGATCCAATTTGGAAAGCAAAAATGTATCTTGCGGATGTGCGAAATGGTTCAGTTATAGAAATTGGCTCTGCAGACTATTTTAAAATTCTAAATTCCTGGTCTTCAAATTCGCAATTTTTTGTTTTCGCTGATCGTGATGGGACAAATGTGAACGTTTATGATGTGCTTAACAGAACTCAAAACAGCGTTAAGCTTGAACAAGGTCAAGTGAAGGGTATTTTGGTAACTGGCAAAGGGGATATTGTTCTGGAAACAAACAGTATTTTTCTTTTGGCAAGTGACAGCGGTTATCGTTTTAAAGACTTGGATATTAAAGGGAATATATTGACTGCGCGTGGCTTGGACATAGTGTATTATAGCGACGAAAAAGTACAGAAATACAGTATTGATTCTGGAGAGAACACTGTTCTGAAGGGCATGCCGGCGGGACTTGAGTTGCGAGGGGTAACCAAGGGACAGGCTATCTTTACCACCAAAAGCGGTTCCACTACGATGGTTTATAATGTAGTTGATAATAATTTATATAAATATGACTATACCTATGAGAGTTCCCCAGGGCTGCTCAACTGGTCTTTTTCACCGGATTCTAAGCATTGCGTAGTGCTCGACGGCGATAGTTATCGGGTAATTGATGAACGGGGAAACGAAGAGAGAGCACAGGTAGATGAAAATAGGGTTAACTATCGTTGTGAGTGGGTTAATAACACTACCTTTGTCGAGGTAGTCATCCAGGGCGAAACAAATGTAAGTGCGGATTTCGCAATTGCAGTTTATGACGTAAAAGCGAAACAGAGGAAAATACTATATGAACAATAAGAATTGTTGAAGAGTTAGGGGATAAAAATGTACAAGGCGATTGTAATTGAAAAGTACTTCAAGATGTACCCCTTGGAATTGAATTGACGGAATTGATATTCAGATACAAAAATCGTGACAGCCAATTAAACGGAAAGGTGATATCATATGATTCTTGAGAAAGCACATATTAAAGAAATCACGACCGAGGAAAGTTTAGCAAATAGCTTAAAAGTTATCAAGGATTCATTTATTACAGTTGCAAGACAGTTAAGCCTAACGGAAGAGAATTGTCCTTCGAATCCAGCTTTCACAAATTTAGAGAATCTCAAGAAAATGAAAGATAAGGATATCAGAATGTTTGGTTTATTTGAAAAAGGAAATCAAATTGGATTTGTAGCAATTGAAAAGACTGACGATATTTTCTATATAGAAAGATTATCTGTGTTACCGGGATATAGGCATAAAGGGTATGGGAAACTTTTAATAGATTTTGTCTTTAATTATGTGAAAGCTCAAGGAGCAAAGAAAGTTTCCATTGGTATTATTAATGAAAATTCAGTTTTGAAAAATTGGTATATTATGTACGGTTTCAATGAGACTGGATTAAAGAGATATGAGCATTTACCATTTACGGTATGTTTTATGGAAAAGATAGTTTGAGAAGCTGTCGTTCAATATAGTATTCGTTGTCGTGTTAATTATCGTAACGGTATCAGAAAATGGATTTGAAACATATGCATACAAAAGCTCTTGAATCTGAAGGTTGCCCTTCTCGCATATGTTCTTCTTGTCCAGTTCATCATTTAAATAATGTCGGGACAGAGGGGACAGGTACATCGTTTCAAATAATTGGAACGGTATACCTGTCCCCTCGTTTCTAGCATTCCACTTCTTGACAGCTTCGTCATTACTGTATATATTGTATATGTACGGTATGTTTTTATTGCCATTTTTACTTAATTTCGATTATCAGGTTTATTCAGCTTCTATTTTGGCGGTTAGATCCACATCCTGTGTTCAAGTGAGCCAGTCGCTCATTTCAAACGGCCGTATTTATTCAGTTCTAAATTCACGGATCAAGTAAAGAAAGGAGGAGGCCGTCTTGCTATGAATATTACTATAGCCAATTCTTCACCCGAACCAATCTATCAACAGATTGTTACCCAAATAAAAAATCTTATCCTAAAGGGCGATTTGACGGAAGCAGAGGGGTTGCCCTCAATTCGTATTCTGGCAAAGGAATTACAGATCAGCGTAATAACCACGAAGAGGGCTTATGAGGAGCTGGAGCGAGAAGGCTATATTGAGACTGTGGGCGGTAAAGGTTCCTTCGTTTCCGCTCAAAACAAGGAATTATTGTATGAGAAGCGACTACGTGTCGTTGAAGAAAAAGTAATGGATGCCATCGTTGCTGCCAGAACCGTCGGCATAGAGCGAGAAGAACTGCTTGAAATGTTTAAACTGCTTTTTGATGAACGCAACGGGCAAGAGGAGGAATAAGGATGGTTGATGCGGATAACATACTAACTGTCGATAAATTGACTAAGCATTTCAAGGATTTCTCCTTGAAAAATGTTAGTTTTCGGCTGCCCCGGGGCTATGTTATGGGGTTTATCGGACCGAATGGAGCGGGAAAAAGCACCACGATCAAACTAATTTTGAATTTATTGAGTAAAGACAGTGGTCAGATCAAAGTGTTCGGTCTTGATAACCTACAACATGAACTCGTTATAAAGAATCGCATTGCCTTTGTCTTTGATGAGAACCACTATTATGAAGAACTTTCTATCAGAGATATGGCCCGAATTGTAGCTCCCTTTTACAAACACTGGGAGACCCAGACCTTTGAAAAGTGTTTGAGGGACTTTGAACTTGACCCTAAACAAAAGATTAAACAACTCTCAAAAGGAATGAAGATGAAGTTTTCTTTGGCTGTTGCCCTTTCCCATGGAGCTGAGCTTTTAATTATGGATGAGCCAACCTCTGGTCTTGACCCGATGGCGCGCAGCGAGCTCTTGGAAATCCTGGCTACCCTGATTCAAGATGAACGAAATTCCGTCTTTTTTTCTACTCACATTACCCCGGATTTAGATAAGATTGCCGACTATGTAACCTTCATTAATCAGGGTGAGATCGTCTTGAGCGCCCCGAAAGATGACATCTTAGAGAAATATGGGGTAATCAAAGGGGCTTGCGATTTGCTCGACGAAGAAAGCAAAAAGCTTTTTGTTGGTATCAAGACGAACAAATTTGGGTTTGAAGGACTGGTACGAGATAAAGAAAAGGCTATTCGCCGCTTTAAAGGACTAGCCGTCCTAGAAAAGCCATCCTTGGAAGACATCATGCTTTATACAGTGAGGGGGGAGCATCATGTATAATTTGGTGTGGAAAGATCTCTTGCTTTTAAAACGGTCTCTGTGGATCACTGGGTTATATGTGCTTTTTGCGCTCTCTGTTTTTAGAACTATGCCGGGTGGAGCCCTCACTGCTGCCATAGTAGGCGCTACCTACATGCTTATGATTCAAGCCCTTACCCAGGATGACAAGAATAAGTCTGAAATAATGTTAAACAGCCTTCCCCTGCGTCGTCAGGACATTGTCCTAGCTAAGTATTTTTCCGTCTTCATCTATGCTGCCCTTGCAATCTTATGCTGCCTGCTCGCTCAAAGTGTGGTGTCGATCACGGGAATCCCTATCCCTATAAGCCGGATTTCTTTAGAAGGAATTTCAGGGGCTCTGCTCACCATGGCTGTCTTAATATCTATCTATTTTCCGATTTACTTCAAGTTTGGGTATCTCCGCTCCAGAATGATCGGTATGTTCCTGTTTTTTGTCTGTTTCTTCTTTTTGCCTATGGCAGTTGGCTTGACGGTACAGGGGCTTGGAGGAGTAGACAACCTCGCCGCTTTCCGAAATATTGCAGCTGTGATGCAGGACTTCGGGAACTGGCTGCAAACCCAAGCAGATTGGCAAATCGCCAGTTATATATTGGCCTTAACCTTGATCATAATGGCCGCTTCGGTTCGCCTTTCTTTAAGGGTTTATAGCAGAAGAGAATTTTAGAGTTATATAATCATGAAAATCGACAACAAATGAGGATGAACCAATGGAATTACTTAAGGTAGATATTAAACACGCCGGTTATTCTGACAACAGGGATGTCATTAAAAATGTGGCCTTATCTGTAAAATCAGGAGAGCTTGTAGGACTGATCGGCCCTAACGGAGCTGGGAAAAGCACCACGATTAAGGCGATCATAGGGTTGTTGCCAGTGATGGATGGCAAAGTGGAATTTGCCGGGAAGAGAAAAAGCTATGCTTATATCCCAGAACAGCCCGTACTGTATGAAGGGTTAACACTCTGGGAGCATTTAGAACTAGCTGCTGCTGCCTATGAAATTCAGCGAAACGTATTTGTACCTAGAGCTGAGGAGCTTCTTAAACTCTTCCACCTAACTGAAGTCAAGCACCATCTGCCGGGTACCTTTTCTAAAGGCATGCAGCAAAAGGTCATGCTTATTGTGGCTTTTCTACTAGAACCATGGGTTTTTGTGGTGGATGAGCCTTTTATGGGCCTGGACCCTAGGGGGATGGGGGACTTCCTGGCTTATTTAAACCAGGCCAGAGCTAAAGGAGCAGGGGTCTTGATGTGTACGCATATACTGGATACTGCGGAACGAATCTGTAGTTCTTTTGTATTGATGAACGCTGGGACAGTAGTAACCCGAGGAGACCTTAAGGAAATCAGGAAACAATGCCGGTTACCCGAGGGTTCCCTGGGGGAATGCTTTGAGAAACTCTTGGAGAATAGATAATGATTACTGTGGCAGGACTATTCTTTCAACGAATTGTTTCAGACTGGAAATATCAGTATCAAGTATGGAGAAGCGCCGTTGATTGGATTGTAGCGCTTTATATTGTCATCCCTTTTTCTGCGGGCTTCATGTATTATTATCTTTCCTGGTGGAGGGCGGTTCCTTGGTGGCTGGACTATATTCCCCTCAATGCTCTATCGGGTATTATTCTCCTATTTGCTTGGTTAGGTACAATTCGTATTTTTGTGGAAGACGCGGATCAACTTTTTCTGTTACAGCGTAAAGTATGGATCGGACGGATTATTAAGTATAGTTTAGGCTATTCCGTTATCTATAACCTTGGGGCAACCACGTTATTGATGATTATCCTGGCACCATTTTTATTATTGCATTACGGTTTTTCTCTGATAGGTGTTGTCTGGCTAACCGTTTTCATCTTTGTCCTTAAGAATTGCATGAGTCTTATAAAACAACTTCTCGAACTTCGTTTCAAAGGTTGGGCTAAACGCATTGTGAGACTGGTTATTTTTTTAACAACCAGTGTGTATGTAAGTCAATGTGTCGATCTTTTATTGAGTGGCAAGGGCCTGTTTTATCTCTTAATTTTAGTACTCTTAATCCTTTTAAGCACGCTCTTATACAAACGAGCAAATCTGAGAGGGACATTCTTTGACGATGTAGCGAGGGAGCAAACTGCGAAGCTCAGACTAGCCAGGTACATGCTGCAGAGTGCGGGAACCTATGTGAAAAGGCCCAGATTCTCCAGAAAACGCCCCTTGTTATTCAGAAACTCTAACTTGATCTTTAAAGAACGCACCCCTGTGAATGGGTTGGTGGAAATGTGTCTTAAATCTGAGCTGCGTAACGAGAAAGATGTTATGGTTTACCTCAGAATGATGGGGTTAAGTAGTTTGGCTATCTTGGTCTTTCCCCCGGACTACGGATGGCTTCTCTGTTTTGTCTTTTCAATAATGATAACCAACGTTGTTGGGTTGTTTTGGCAAGAGGCAATTAAGAACCCTTTTGTTTGTTTATTTCCTTGGAGTGCAGAGACGAAGATTGCAGCAATGAAGAAAGCCATATTTCGAATGGCCCTGCCTGGGCAACTTATCCTGGGTGTTGTGGTGGTAGCGAAGACACACTCCTGGTTGGGTGGGCTGGTGATGGTGCCTATCGCAGTTCTGACAAGCTATTATATTGCCATAAGACAGAAACACTAGGGATCATCAAGTGAAGTAGGTGAAGGTGGGGTGATAACCGTCTATAAATTTAGCAACTTAACAGATGAATACTTTAATGTTTGCACCCTTTAGCTTTTCTGATATTCTTTATATTTTTCCATGATGAGAATAACGCCATTAGCACCATCCCCATATTTTTTAACGTTTTCGTAAATAACCTTTTGTATGAGGCATTTTTTCGACCGCTTATAAATGTAGCAGCATGTGACATTTTACTCTTGACAATGAAGTCAGATCAGTATATTTTAAAAGAGAACGGAGGTTCATTTATGCAATACCTCAAAGATGAAATTAAAAACAATATCATTAGTGCAGCCCTCGATGAATTTGAGGAAAAAGGATTTAATGATGCATCCATCAGAACCATAGCTAAAAATGCCGGCATAGCTACAGGGAATCTTTATCGTTACTTTACGGGCAAAGAAGAGTTGTTCAAGCATATTATGAATCCTGTTTTCGAACGCTTCAGTGGTCTCATTTTCAGTGAGTTTAAAGCCGATGCCAATGATCTGCCTGCTTTGACAGATGTGGTTGACACGATCATGAGCTTTTATGACCAATGCAGCAGGGAATTGATGATCCTGCTGGACAAAAGCGAAGGTTCAGTCTACCAGAATTTAAAAGAAGATTTAATTGTTCTGATCGAAAAGCGGGTAAAAGAAGAGGTTGTGCATAAGTTGAAGGCTGAAGGAATTATCATTGCCGACGAATTTGTTTTTCATGTGATGGCTTCGATGTACATGGAGGGAATTCTGAGAATCTTAAGGCAAGCTAAAGGGGATGACGGCAGAATCAGGAAGCTGATCAGCCAGATGCTGGCTTTAAACATGAATAACTTCGTGGTCATGAAGGAAGCTCCTGAGTTCAAACTATAAGTCCACAGGTGTTAAGCCTAAATTTAACCATAAAACACGAAGTCTTTTTTTAAAACCTAATAATGAACAAAGGTTCGCTATTTGACGAACAAAGGAGCAGAAAAGAGATGAAGAAACTTTTAGCGAAGGTAAACACGAAAAAAGCAGTTTCCTATCTGGCAATTGTCCTGGTACTGGCCATGGGAGGCTTTTTGCTCCATAATACGGGCTCCTGGGCAGCAATGCAGAATAATCCGCAGGTGACCTCTGACAGCAAAGTCTCGGTAGAGGTTCGGAAAGCAGAAACCATGACCATCCGGCCGTTCATGTCCTATGACGCCACGCTTTTGTCAGGAGAAGAAGGTGTGGTTGGGGCAGATGTGCCGGGAAAAGTGGTCCAGATCCTGTTTAGTGAAGGGGATATAGTGAAAAAAGGGACATCTTTGATTGTCCTGGACAGCCAGGATATGAACGACCAGCTGAAAGGAGCTCAGGCCCAGTTGGCTGCGGTGCAGGCTACATTACCTAAGGCTGAAGCCAATGTGCAAATCTCCCAGCGCAATTTCAATAATGCTAAAGCTCTTTATGAAGCCGGCGCCGTATCTGCCAACGATTTAAGCGATGCCGAAACCGGGCTTAAGGTGGCTCAAGCCGACCTGGCTGCTTTGCAGGCTAATATCAGCGCGGCTCAGAGCGGGATCGACCGTCTGGAACATAATATGGCTAATCTGGTGATCAAAGCCCCGATGGACGGTGTTGTGGAAGATAAAAATGTAGCTATCGGCCAATATGCAGGCCCTGGAGCGCCCCTGGCCATGATTAAGGACACATCAACCATTCAGGCGGTTATTAAAATAGCCCAGGAGGATGCGGTAAAAATCCAGGCCGGCCAAAAGGCGCAAGTAAGAGTCAGTGGTGATACCCAGGTTTATGAAGGCACTGTGAGTTATGTGAGCACAACGGCCAGCATGGCTTCCCGGACATTTACAGCAAAAGTGGAAGTGCCGAATCCGGGCAAGCGGTTGAAGCCCGGCAGTTATGCCAATGTGAATCTGGTCTCCGGCACGGAAGTTTCGGCACTGACTATCCCGCTGCGGTCCGTTGCAGGAAGTAAAGGCAGCTACTATGTTTTCACGGCAGAAAACGGAGTGGCCCGCCGTACTGCGGTGACCCTTGGTGCCACCTACAACGATAGGATCGAAGTCCAATCCGGTCTTACCGATGGTGCTGATGTAATCTGCACCAATATCAACTCGCTTCAGGACGGTGATCAGATTTCAATAGCTGAACCATTAACTGAACAAACATCGGAAGCAGCCGCAGAGCAGGGGGAATAGAGATGTTTTTGACCGACTTAAGCTTGAAACGTCCCGTTTTCACCGTGGTGATCATTATCGCTCTGTTGGTGACTGGAGCAGCCTCCTTTCTCGGACTTCCCATCAATGATTTGACCGAAGTGGATACGCCGGTGGTTTCCGTTACCGTGATTCAGGCGGGAGTTGCACCGGACCAGATCGAAAGCAAAGTGACCCGTAAAGTGGAAGACACGGTGGGGCAGATTTCCGGGGTGGATCATATCAACTCTATCGTCAGGGACAGCGTTTCTGTGACGGTGGTGCAGTTTGAGCTGGAAAAATCAGCCGATGAGGCGGTTCAGGAAGTGCGGGATAAACTGGGAGCCGTGCGCGGTGAGCTGCCCCGGGATATCCAGGAGCCGATCATTGCTAAATACGATATGACCGCTCAGCCTATTATCTCCCTGACGGTAACCGGTTCAGTAGGGGACCGGCAGCTGTCGGAACTTGTGGACCAGACCATCACCAAGCAACTAAGCACTGTCAAGGGTGTGGGGTCTGTCAATGTCTACGGGGAACAGCAGCGGGAGATTCAGATCCTGCTGGATAAGGAAAAAATGAATGCTTTCGGCGTCACGGCTGCGGAGGTAGCCAACAGCCTGGGCTCAGATAATTTGGACATTCCGGCCGGTAAAGTCTCCGACGGCAGCCAGGAGATTTCCCTGCAAACCACAGCCAGTGTTAAAACCGTAGAGGATTTCGGCAAGATTCTGGTGGGTAAACGGGGCACGGATGAGATTCATGTCAGCGATATCGCCCAAGTGGTGGATGGCAGCAAAGAGATGGACAGCATCTCTCTTTATAATGGACAAAGGGCCATCGGTATTGATGTGGTCAAGCAATCGGGAGCTAATACGGTGGAAGTCGCTGAGGTCATCAAGCAGGAGATTGAAACTATCAGTCAAAGTCTGCCTGTGGGCGTTACCATCGACGTTGTCAGGGACAACTCCGTGATGATTCACGAACAGGTCAGTAATATGGAAAAAACCCTTTTGGAAGGCTGCGTAATCGCGGTTGTTATCATCTTCCTGTTCCTGGGTAATGCCGCCAGCACCATCATCAGTGCTCTGGCACTGCCCACTTCGATTATTGCTACTTTTATCATCATGAAGCTGATGGGGTTCACTCTCAATCTGGTGACCCTGGTGGCTCTGTCCCTGTCCATTGGACTATTAGTGGACGATTCTATCGTTGTTATTGAAAATATCGTCCGTCAGATGAAACTGGGCAAAACACCCTTTCAGGCGGCGAAAGAGGCCACTGCGGAAATCGGTCTGGCCGTTTTGGCCACAACCCTGACCATTGTCGCAGTATTCATGCCCGTGGCGATGATGAAAGGTATTATTGCCAGCTATATGCGGGAATTCGGACTCACCGTATCCTTCAGCGTCCTGATCTCTCTGTTCGTCTCCTTTACCTTGGTCCCTATGCTTGCTGCCAAGTATTTGAAGGGCGAAGAAGAGCAGGGGGCGAAGAATCCGGGGCTGCTGGGACGGTTTTTAGAGTGGTTTGACCAATTATTTGAAAAGCTGGGCAGAGGGTATGCCAAGTTCTTAGACCTGGTCTTGAATCACAGACTGATGGTGGTTGTCGTAGCCGGGGGACTGTTGGCTCTGAGTGTGGCCATTATGCCGCTGCTGGGAACGACCTTTATCCCTGCGGAGGACAAAGGGCAGATCACGATTACGGCAGCTCTGGATGCCGGGGTGTCTCTGGATAAAGCCGGCTTCACCGCTCAAGCCATGGAGCAGGCAGTGAGGGAATACCCGGAGGTGCAATATACTTATTCCGTGGTGGAAGCGGATAAAATATCCATGTTTGTCCAAGTCCCCAATACGGAGAATCGTCAGGAACCCATCGAAGATATTGTGGACGGGATGAGGAGCAGTCTCCTGAAAATACCCGGTATCGAGGTTTCTTTGAGCGGCAACAGCTCGATTGCCAGTATGGGAGGTGCTTCCGGTAAGGATTTTGAATACCATATCACCGGTAACGATTTTGAGAGTCTCCAGCAGTATGCCCAGACTCTGAAGCAAGTGGTCAGGAATTTGCCCGGTGCTGCAGATGTGAGCTTAAGCTATCGGGCAGGCAACCCGGAAGCCCATCTCCAGGTGGACCGGGATAAAGCAGAAGACCTGGGGGTCAGCCCGGCTTTGGCGGGAACCACTCTGCGGATTTTATACAACGGCGCAACGGTCGGGCAGTATGAGAGCGGTGGTGACCGTTATGATGTGACGGTAAAGCTGAACTCTGAGGAAAGCAAAAATCTTAGCAGCTTTGAGGGAATTTATGTTCCCAGCGACAATGTGGAATATAATAACCCTATTCTGGTACCTCTGACTCAGGTGACTAATCAGGAATTTACAACTTCAGCGGCCATGATCAATCGTTACGACAAAGAACGTGAGATTCAGGTTACCGCCAATGTCATTGGTACCTCCAGCGGGGACTTTGAAAAGGCGTTTAAGGCAGAGGTTGAGAACATCGGAATTCCGGAGGGCATCAGTCTGACTGCCGGCGGAACCAATTCCATGATGACCGATGCTTCCGGCGGAATGGTCCTGGCCATGATATTGGGCGCTTTGTTCATCTTCCTGATTCTGGCCGCTCAATACGAAAGCTTTGTCGATCCGTTATCCATCCTCTTTTCTCTGCCCCTGGCCATTATTGGCGCTGTCCTTGGTTTGATGGCCGGGCAGAAGGAGCTCAGCTTTGCTGCGATGATTGGCATTGTCCTGCTTTTAGGATTGGTCACCAAAAACGCCATTCTGCTGGTGGACTTTACCCGGCAGCGCCGAGGGGAAGGTCTGGGACGCCGGGAAGCGATTCTGGAGGCAGCTGCCATCCGGCTGAGGCCGATCATGATGACTACCCTGGCCATGATCGTCAGTATGATTCCGGTAATCACCGAAGGAGGGGCCGGAGCTTCCTTCCGTTCTCCTATGGCCTATGCGGTGATCGGCGGTTTGATTTCCTCCACGCTTTTGACCCTGGTAGTCGTTCCGGTGCTCTATACGTTCTTTGATGATGTAAGGAGTAAGCTTATGCCCCGCAGGAAGCATGTCTCAACCCGGGAACTTTCTGCTTAATAATTATTGCAATGTAAAAATAATATAGTAGAATCATCACTTAAAAACAAAAAATCCCAGACATTTCAGCCTGGGATTTTTTATTTTTGATATTTAAAATTGGTTCCGAATGGAAACAGACTCAGGAGGCTCCTCCGAAGAGTTGTCTTGAATTTGCTGGCTTTTAAGTCATTATTAGAATGTCCTTTCGAGCGGCTCAGTGATCAGGTCTCGGATTTTGCTCGGATTAATGGGGACATACCTAATGATACGCCAGAAATGCTGGAAACCATAGATAGGCTCTTAGCGGTACCATGTTTTTTATCTTAACTCACTCCATTACTTTAAAAGGTGTTTTGCTATCACTGTATAAATGACACCGCCAATAACAAGAACTATTGCCCAAAAAACAATGACTACAGCTAATCTGATACTAAGGGGTAATGCCGTTAGCATAGTTTTATGTGAGGTGACTGTTTGGACTATATGAATAATTGCGGCAATTACGATAGCTACAACGCCAACAAATGCAATACGGTTTAACATAAGTTTTGTCAAAAAATCCCTCCTTAATTTTCACTAAGTTTACTGCAATCTTTCCTTAATACATGGTTATTTCTTCAGCTTCGTATTCCAAAGCCAATACAGCATCCTCAATTTCAGACAGGTCCATAGTTTCGCGGCCTGTGGAGTCAACAACTTTTAAAAATGGATTATTGGCCGCCGTTATTGTCAGCTGCCAGTTATCGATGGGAGAATGCTCGCCGTTCCCGAACACCCGCCTGCTCAAATCATTGGCTGTCCCTGGTTTTAAACTTCCCTGCTCGTCAAACTCCCGGTTAGTCGCAGTTCTAAGTCCCGGCAGGGTTAGTTCCGCTGCCGTCGGATCATAGCATTGCGTACCTGAAAAGTGGACAGCCAGATTTCGGATGGCTATACACAGCAGCTCGCATTCCCGGTCTTTGGGCAGGGTCAGGAAGCAGGAGGCAGTTCCGCCGGCGCGCAGTGAGCCTGATTTTACAGAAAGGGTGGCTTGAACTCCTGACGGAAGGCCGGAATTGATCACCAATTGAAACTGGTCAGATGATATCTCTGGTATTGCTTTGGCGGTAAAGGTCAGCGCCGGTGTCAGGGGCGAACTCAGATCTTCATCCCCGGATACGGACACTTTGGCAGTATATTCATACAGCTGCCCGGAGACTACGGCCCGAAGGGTTACCACATAAGCGCCTGCTTTGGTATAACAGTGTTCCTGACTATAGAGCGGATATGCCGCGCCATCAGCATTCGTTGGCTGCCATCCGGAATGATCCCCAAAGTCCCACATTACCTGAGTAACCTGTTGGTTGAAAACCACGGTGGCGCGTAGAGTCAGCCTCGCCGTTTCGAAACTAAACCTCGGCAGCAAGGATAAAACATCAAGGTTCCCGGTGCGGGAGTCGAATTTGATGCGCAAGCGCTGGACGGAGAGCAGGCGGCCAAATTGAGGACGGTCACTGGAAGGCAGCAGGGATAAACCGATGTTGCGCAGACGGCCGGCTTGAAGACCGGTAGGGATAAACCGTTTATTAACAGACCAGGTCATGGTGCCGCTGTTCTGTAAGTGGTAATAACCGTCCGGGAAGTATTGATGCCCGGACAACAGCAAAGTTTGGGTTGAGCGGCTGGGAATGCAGGCCTGGACGCGGTTTTTTAATTCTTCGCTGAAATATCCGCTGAAGTGGAATACCAGAACAATGTCGGCCAGGGTTGTCGGATCGACACGGTTTTCCCGCATTGACATATCCAGGCGCCATGCCGAAGCTGCTCCGAGGCCCTCGAAGGCAGTTTGCTGGTTATTGGAGAAAAAGGAGTCTCCGGCAGTTTGATCTTGCGGGGTGACGCCGGTGTAAATTTCCGTCTGGGGTGAAGCTGCCCGCACCTTTACCGGCCAATCCTGATCCAGTGCAGTATCACTTGCGGCTGTCCAGCTGGGCATATCAGTTTTATTAAAGGGATCCTCCGGTGCTGTTTTGTCTGAGCGCACACGGATGCTGCTGGCCCCCAGATGGGTCAGGTTAACACTGAAACGCGTGGGGTCCATTAAGGCGACGGGATGGATATCCACAGAGGAGACCCGCAGGTTGAACAATCCTGGGAAGCGCTGTTCCAGGGGCAGCAAGGTTAAATGCAGCACGCACCAGCCATTGTTCCGCAGCTGCTGCAAGGCATCCGGGAAATCCCGCGCTAATGAGACAGTGTAGCGGACCAGTCTCCGTCTCTCAATTTCACCGGTGATAAGCTCCTGTTCCAGATAATTAAGGTCACGCAAGAGGAAATCGCCGGACAGAAAGTCCCCGGTTTCCTGCAGATCATAATCGAAGCGGATCACGTCTACCCTGCGATTGCTTTCAAACTCAAAGGCTTGCTCCGCCAGGAAGGCCAATTCGACTCCGTATTTAAGGTAGGTTTCGGCTACCCCTTTAATTTCGCTGGCCAGCCTGTACCAAAGCTCGGAGGTGAAGGTGCGGTTTTTCATAAATTCTACGGTTTGCAAAGCATACTCATGGCGCATCAAGGCGACCACGCGCTGAAGGGCGGCGACGTCTACGGAAGCGGCTGCAGCGGCTTCCTGAGCCTGGGTTACCTTAACAGACTCGGCAGCTTCTCTGGCCGCTAGAATAAGGTTTTTCTTTTCCAGCTCCCGCTGCTGGTTTTGCATCTCCAGGCTGATATCCTGCATGCTGTACTGGTCGTAAGCCTGCCAGCTCCCAATGCCTACCCCTGCCACTGCACCGACAATCGCCCCAATCCAGCCGCCCATGGAAAATCCGGATTGCATGCCTTGCAGGGAACTCGTGACGACATTAGAAATCGAGCTGCTGAGGGCATGCCCCATGTACTCTTCGGTTAAGCGGTCCATTTCTTCGTCAAAACTAAGATAATTGGAGTAGCGGGTCTTGGCATTCTGGGCCATTAGTTTGGCCAACTGAGTCGATGCCTGAGCCGCTGCGAACTGCAGGTTAGATTGTTTCAGCCTCGATGTCTCCAGGTCTACATTAGCCAGCTCTATTATCGCATTCTGTCCAATGGTTTTCTCCTGGGCCTCTTCCTTTTCGGCAGTGGAGAGGAAAGTTAAATACAGATTCTGAACCTGACTGGCATGCCCGGCAAAATAGCGGGCCCGCTCCAGTAAATATTGAAAGCGCCAGGGCGATACATAATCATCCCGATAGCCCAGCCAGTTCAGTCCGCTGTCAAGCTGGTGCAGGCGTGCCTGGGCCTGAGCAATGAGGGCATAAATCTGGGGATTGGACTCTCTGGGCAGGAGACCGTCCATATCAAAGCGGATCAGCCGGTCATAGGGTGTGTGGCGGCCTTTGCTGATTCCGAGCAGATTAGAGTTAAAGGAAACCAGGCCGGGAATCCGGGGATCATGACCGAGCTGCTGCAGGGCTTGTTGGTTCTTGGTCAGATCATTTCCCGGGATCAGGGCCGGGTAATTTATTTGCCGGGCCATCTGGACGACATGGGCATCCAAGGCCGCTGAGCGCAGATCCGCGATGGTTTTTTTAAGTTTGTCTCTCGCAGCCCGGACATTAACCATGTAATCTCTGTACCCTGTTTGATAAAAGGTATCAATGACGCCTTGGTAGGTTCTCCCTGCCTTAAGCCCCTGGTAACGCAACTGTCCTGTAGCCGGATCTTTATCCGGCGAGGGATCATTTTCCCTGGCTTTGTATTGGAATTCGGCTTTTAAGAGCAGAATACGGGCTTTTAGCATGGTCGCAAAAGGAACCTCGATAAATTCGCTCATAATCCGGTGCTTGTCGTGATACTGCAGGGCCAGTTTGATACTGGACAAAGGCCCGCTCCTGACTCCCAGTCCCGGAGCTTCGTCACTATCCTCAAAACGCCTGCGGGCCAGGCCGCATTCCGCAATTGCCATGGGGAGAAAATTGAAAAGCATGACAGCCAGAGGGCCGTCAACTTTCTCAACCCATTTTCCCTGCCAGCCGATGGTTTTGAGCATATCCAAGTTGCTTCCGTAAGCGTCCCAGCCTTCGGGACTACGGTGCGGCCGAACCCAATCCAGGTTATAGAGCTCCTGAAGACTTAGGGCACGGTTGCGGTCGCGAATATAAGTGATCAGCCATTTATTTGATTCATACTTAGTGCCGTCTCTTTCCCAGGTCTGGTTGTAATGCAGCAGCTTGGCCGGATCTGCCGTAGCATAGTAGGCCGTAAAATACCCGGTAATTTTATCAGATGCCTCCAGGTAATAATTCGTGGCCTGAATATAGTTTTTTCTGGCAAAGGCTTGATTGGCTGTATTCCAGAGGCGATGGCAGTCGAGAGTCATAATAATCCGTTCGATCAATAAATCGGCGGCGGCTTCGGACTGGGCGATCGTTTTCTTGTCCGAGGGGCTCATTTTCAACAGTTCCAGCTTGCGCTGTTCGATAATATCGTTGGTTATTAAGCTGTTGAGCCTATGATCGCGGTATGTATAAAAATTGCAGGGGTATCTGTCCCAGGCTTTGCCGGCTTTTGCCTCCAAAGCCCGGCGTATAGGTATGACCCGGTAATGGTTCCATAATTTCGGGTTGGCCAGCAGGCGGCGCACGGCATCGTAATCCCGGACCATGAGATAATATTTGGCCAGCAAGCTGCGCAAACCGGCGGTATCGATCTTATGGACGATAACCTCTTCCAAATAGTTCCTGAGGGCGGGGGTATTCCCTTCGATCATATACTTGGCCACGGCCAGCAGGCCGTAAGCTTGGGATGAAGGTTTAAGAATGGCTTGTTCATAATGATCAATAGCTTGGAGGGCATAACTCCGGCACTGAAACCACTCATTGTCTTTAGCAAAACACAAAGCCATATCCAGGGTGGCCTCGGCCCTGCTTTTGTCTGCGGCAGTCACTGCTGCTCCGAAGGCACCGCCGCTGCCGCCGCCTTGGCCTCCCAGTTTGTAGGTACTGATGGCCGTTTCGTATTCCTCCAGCCAGCGGCGGATGGCATCCCGCTCCTGCCGCAGCACGTCAGGGTGGGTGGCAGGCTCTCCCTTGGGAAGAGTCCTGCGCCGGGGCCGGGCCTTGAGAAGATCGTATAATTCCTGGGTCGTCATTTGAGGGGGCATAAACATCAACCTCCGTTATAATTTGACATAACTTCCTTTTTTTGATATAATATTAACGAGTTCTAGTTTTTGCGCGCAAGCACTGGACGTTTAACATAGGGCTCTATGACCACGCTTCTCTCCTTGCTCCCGGTTCAAGCCGGGGTAAGTTTGAGAAGCTTTTAATTTCTTTTATCCACTCTGTCTCTGTGTCTATCACACCCGCCGGCAGGCGGGTGCGACTATTTTATATAGAAGAATCAGGTTAGTGAGAATTGGCAGCCGGTGCGAAGGGGTCACGCCTTAATCGTAAAAACGGCTTTCCATTTTCCTTACTTTGACTTAAGCTAAACGAATCCGCCGTAAAACCTGCCCCTTTTTTCTCATAGACCCAACCAAGTGAAGTTCCAGGTGCCGCATCATAATCTAATCGCCCGGCGCTAATTTCAGTTCTTCCGTAAAAAGTTGTTCCTTCAACTCCTACAGCTTTAACTCCAAGTTCTCTGGTAAACTTCTCTGCATATAACCATGAATTGCAGGTTGCAAAAACTGCTTCCGCATTAGCTGAAAATTTGGAGGCATCAAATTTATCCGGCTGCGGAAAGCCATAATTTCCATAATCAAACAAGGGATAAGCCTCGATACCATGTCCAAAATAATATAGGCTTTTAATATTTGAATAATTGTTGATAGTTTCCGCTACATCATTTCCCGGAACCTTCTTTAATTCGTAGGTGATCCCAGGCTTATCGGCTATATTGAATCGGTCCTGGAATTTTTTGGCATAAGAGTCCAGATCCGTTACAAGTTCCTCGCTCATGTCTTCCGGGACCATTATGATGATATGGTCTCCGTGCTGCACACGCCGGTCAAACATTTCCACCGTTTGTTTGTTCAGAAGTGTATCGGTCCGCTTGGTAAAACTTTTGGTACTGCGGTGCGCGTGTTCCTCCCCAGGGGCCGCATCTTTCCCGACAAGGATCATATGAGTCGCCGGGGGAGGCGGACTCTCGGCCGCAGTTTCACTTTCCCAGCCTGTTGGATCAATTAAACGAAGAGGGTTATTTCTTACATAGCTATAGAGATTAAGCCCATCCGACATTCCCAGCGGATCGCAGCTTACCCATCTGCCCAGCCAGGGCGCGTAATACCTTGCACCATGATAATATAATCCGCTCTCCTCATCACGCTCCTTGCCGGTAAACCTGTAACGCTTGCGGGCAAAACTGCCAAAGCTGGTCTCCCCGTAAGGGTAATATTCCTCCCGGTTGATAAAGCCATTGACCGAGCTGTCTTTACCGCCGACCACAACACTGCTGCTGCCCAGGTGGTCGCCCAATTGGTATTTCACCACTATTTCCGGCGCCCCATCATCCGGAAAGGCGGGACCAATGCGCACCATGGCAATACGGTTCAGGTTGTCCATGACGTGCAGTGTGTTATTCTCCTTAAGTTCATTGCCTTTTACAAGGCGGCGGTACTCAAATAGGCCATCGATATACACCGTGACTTCGTAGTCTCCGCCTTGCTTTTGCACGATCTTTTTCACCCGCTGCCCGCCGGCATCGTAAAGGTACTGGACCTTGAGGGAGGCAATATCTGAGCCGCTGGGCTGACAGAAGAAGGTGGTCAGCCGGTTGCTGTGGTCCCAGCCAAAATGACGTTCAGTATTCTCAGCCGTCAGGTTGCCGTTGGGGTCATATTGACAGGTATATGGATTAGTCCCGTTTTTTACCGAGATGAGGCGGTTGCTGCCCTCCGGATGAGTAAATATCCGCTTAAAACTATGTTCTGTCCCTGCCTCATGGCTCAGTTCAAGCATGTTTCCTGCGGGATCATAGGAGTAGCGCTGTTTGTAGCCCCGGGTTAAGGTGGGATCAGTGCTGTGTGCTCCGTCTTCCCAGGGTTTTGGCAGGGGAGTTGTGTCTTGTTCCCGGCCGGTGGCCGAAATCAGGCGATAAAGGTTGTCATAGATAAATTGACGGTCCAGTGCGTCTGCTTTGCCCACGCCGCATTCCGGTGTGCGATCCCGGATGGCTAGGATATTACCGGTCAGATCATACCCGTAAGCAAAATCCTGCAGTGGTGTGCCCGTGGGGTGATACTCCCAGCCGCCCGGCGAAACTGCTGCATAGCACTCGGTTCTCATCCGTTCCAGGCGGGAGTTCAGCGGGTGGTAAGCATAGCGGGTCATCAGCTTATTGCCATAGGCGATGAAGGTACGCTGCCCTTTAGCATTATAGGCAATATGCTCAACGTAGGTTTGGTCATCCACTTGTACACGTTCTAAGTTTCCGGCCCGGTTATAGTGCGGGCGCAGCACTTTACGGGAAGGGTATTCCGCCGAACCTGATACATCCTCCGGAAAGTGCAGGGTCTTTATCCGGCTCAGGGCGTCAAAGGTCAGAGAAGTCCTGTAGGGGGTAGGGTCCAGCAGGTTAAGGGTATGGTCGTCAAAGGACACTCCGGACGGTGGTTCCCAATCCACCCGGTATACCTTAATTCCGGTGTCCGGGGCAGGGGCGGCAAAAACCCTCAGTATCCGGTCGTCTTTGATAACCTGCCGGGTTTTTTCCAGAATAGTTCCTTTGAAGTCGTATTTGTCAACCGTAAGCAAGCCCGCTTCCTCATAATGCCGGTACAAACGGCCCAGCCGGTTCAGGGCCCGGTGAGCGGTGCGCTCTCCCGCGGGCTGGAGAGGATCACTTCCATCTCCGTATTCCAGCCGTTCACGAAGAGTAAGAGGAGTGTCGGACTTGTCCCGCGCCCAAAGTCTCAGAGGCCGGTGCAGTGCATCATAGGTTCTCAGCTGGATGGCACCTTTGCTGTCCCGCTGCTCCACGGGATTGCCGGCGGCGTCCATAATCGTAAGCCGGGTGCCGGCATCCATGCTTTCCACGCGCAGGAGCCGTTTGGCCAGGTCATACTCATGTTTAAAGGCAACCCGCCCCAGGGCATCAATAGCCGTCAGCAGGTTACCCTGGATATCATAGGCAAAGCCCGTGATGTATTGCTCTGCCGGTTTTACCGGTTCACCTGGTTTGGGGCGGGAACGAATCCATTCCCTGGCTGTGATTGTCCTGCCCAAGGCGTCCATTATAGTGCTCCCGGGCGTGTTCCAGTGATGTTCGTACTCTGTCGCCTGGGAATCGGCCGCCGGTGTGCGGCCTGCATTATCATTAGCATCGTAGATATAAATTTCCCAGGGTGAAGGAGCATAGTGCGCCGGGTCGGCTAAGTCGAAGGGTATGCCGTGCACTGCCAGCCGTTCGGAAGTGTCCGGATTAATGGTTCGGAACACCCGGCCGAGAGGGTCATAATTCATGGTTATTTTCTGACCGCAGTCATTGTTCCGGGGGGAGCTATAATCCCAGCCTGTGGAGTAAAAAGGCTCGTATTGCTCGACCACCTGGCCCTTGTTGTCGTATACTTGCCAGTCGCTGACGACGACATTAGGATTCAGAGCATCAATGTTTGTTCGGCCGGCGATATCTTTTAGGGTGCCGGCCTGATCATTTTGGTTTTCCGGGAGAATCTGATCCCCCCCGCCGAAGACCCCATGACCGAAGCGGATGGTTTCGTCCTGAGTACGGGTCTGCAGCAGTCTGCCGAAGCCGTCTGAGTACTCAACGGTTTCTATTGTCTCCTCCCGTTCGGGTACAGGAACATCGATTTCCGTATCGTGATACAGCCGGCGCAGTGTGCGGACATTAACCGGCTGCCTGGTTTCCGCGTAGGCCAGAAAATTATAGCTAATTTTCACACTTGGCTGCTGTTGATCACCTTCATCATGCCCGCCTTTAACCCATAGACTGTCTAAAAATCCCAGGGGAGTATAGGCAAAGCTGGTGCGGTTGCCGTTGGGATCGGTCAGCTCCCGGGGTTGCAGGACACGGTAGTCATAATCCACCAGGGTCATTAAGCCCACAGGGTCTGTGACTTTTTCCGGTAATAGCCGGTAGTTGTCCGGTGTGATGAAGGTGATATGCCCGAGGGCATCCTGGGCTGCGATCACAATGCCCCGTCTGGGAAGCTCAGTGTCCCCTGAACTGCTCTCCTGAAAATCATACTTCCGGCATTTTGTATTGCAATAATAACCATCCTGGCAGCCGCCGTCAGATTGCCGTTCCAGACGATAGCCGAGGCTCAGGCCAAAATCTGCAGGAGCCCCTTCCGGCAGGGAAGCGCTGCCTCCCAGATAGGAGGGACAGTCATGACCATATGAGGCAGTGAGCACATCCTTCGTAAAGACCAGGGATTCGCTGCGGACCAGGGCCCCATAGGGGCCGACGACGCCTGCCCGGCGGCCTGTAAAGGCTTGGCTGTCGTCCCCGTCGTAGTGATTGATGATATGGGCGATCAGCCGGATTCCGGCGGGAAGTCCCTGCCCGGCCTGCCCCTGATCCGGCAGAGCCTGGAATTCTTTGTACAGGGCTTGGGCCGCCGCTGCCTGGTCCTTAAGCACTAAGCTGATTTCTGATGAATCGGATTCTCTTACCTGCGGGGGATTCACCAGTTCGAAGGTTCTCTGCTGGGCAATCCGGTCGCCGATGTACAGACCCGGATCAGGCAGGGCGTAGTCCGTGCGGGTGTGAGTGGCCAGAATCCGGGTTTCATTCAGCTCTCGGCCGTTGGCTGTCGGCTGCCTTTTAGCGGATCGTCTGGGCAGGGCGATGGAAGTCTGCTGCCGCGGCTGTCCGTAATCGTCATAGTCATTGGTAAACCGGCAGCGGGTCAGGGGATCGTCGCCGCGCTCCCATTGGGTTGTGCGCTGGCCAAGGGGGTAGGAAAAGAACACTCTCAAGCCAGGGTTATCATTCCGGCTTAAGGACTCTTCCTCACGGACGCCGTAAAGATATTCAGTAACTGTGTATGGGCGGTCCTGGCAGGCAGTGTTGTCCAAAGCGTACAGTTCAGTCCTCAGGACGCTGCCCCGGAGTGCTCTCAGGGCATCACGCCGGGCTTGGCGGGGCAGATCATTGGGGAAATCCGCACCCGGGCGTTCTAACATTTGGGCATCAACCGGCCAGAATTCCCGGCTGTAGTCTGCCTCACCCCATTGGAGCTTGTCGCCGAGCGGTCCTTGGTGAAACCATGTCCTGCTGAGAGTCGGAGGTGCATAATGCGGTTGCGGCGTGTCCCTAAATGTTTCAGTATCGTATTGCTCGACCATGCCGAAACCGCAAAACTCGCGTTCTGCCCCGTCCCAGCAGCCGTGATGATATGCGTATTTTTTAATAAGTCTGCCTTTGGATAAGGCATCATATAGTTCAACTCGTTCAACCACCTGTACCGGGAAAGGCAGATGAGTTTGCCAGGGGATGCCCCCTTCCTGGTCGGCTATGGCAAACTTGGCTGAAGAGGCATAATTGACGCGGGTAACGGCCCCGATATTATTGTCCATTCCATTGAGAAGATAAGGCTTAACTCCGCCGGTCAGATCAAGATATTTATAATTAGCAGGGTTTTGCTGAGAATAATCATAGGTCCATAAAATCCCCGCAGTACCCGTGCCTTTCATATCCGCCACCCGTACTGCGTCCATATCGCTTACTGCCGGTGTGCCTTCAATTACGTACTCTTCACTCCAGGCATTGCCGCTTTGGTTGATCCAGCAGTGCACCCGGCCATAATTGATGTAGACCAGATCGGCATAGCCGTCGCCGTCAATATCCGTCAGGAAGAGCCGCCGGGGATCATAGCCGGGAGGCAGCTGGGGCGCGTTGCCCATGGTGATCCGGCGGCCCCAGCGTCCATAACCCAGGTTGGGCCAGTACTGGATAAGGCGGTCGTGAATTAAGACAATGTCCTGCAGACCGTCCCCGCCCAGGGAGGCCAACCGCACCCGCTGCTCGGGTGCCGAGAAATAGACGTCCGGGAACTCTTCCGGATCACGCCTGGGAACATACTGAACCTGGCTGTCCCATCCCTCAGACCCTTTATTGTAGTAAATCAGGAAATGGCTGTTACCTGTTTGCAGGACATCGATGACGCCGTCGCCGTTCATATCAACCAGCTTGACATCAGGGTCTTCAAGGTTGAAAGAGGGGGCTTGCTGATATCTCTTAAATGAGGCGGAGTCCCATTGAGCCTTAAACCTGGTAGGGTAGTATCCTGTTACCGGCCCACTGGAAACAAGCAAATCCGCCGTACCATTGCCTTCCATATCGGCGAACCGGACCCCCGGATCGGCCAGCGTGACCCTGGCCGGGGCCTGGTGCATCGGCCTCGGCCGGTCAAACCGGCAATTCCCCAGGTTGCGCCAGTACCTGAAACCGGAGGGGGAGGTATGGACCACATCCGGAAGACCATAGCCGTGCAGATCGATAAGCTCGTATTCCGGCGCATTAAGCGCCCGTTCAGGGAGATGGGCGGCTGGGGCAGCGAAGGTCTCATAGTGCTTTTTTTCCGGTTCAAAGCCCGTATATTGGAACTCCAGGGCAGGCATGGACTCGGTTTCGTTAAGATTTCCGTAGCCGGTTAATGTGATTTTAGCTAACAGAGAAACCCGATTCCGAGGCAAAACCGCTTTCCGGGCTTCTGTTTCAGAGAGTTCATCAAGATACTGAAAACTGTAGGATTTGGTAAGCACACCCGCCGGCGGGCTATCTTGTTCATGCCGTTTAATCAGTATACGCCGGCAGCGGCGTAGGCAACGGATCTCAAAACCGGCGCGGAAGGAAGAAAAAGGGTCGGGCCGATAGGCCCATGGTTTGACGGGTGAGGGATTGGCGGCCAAATCTCCGGTCTGATCCGGATACTCGCCGTAATCAAAGGCAATGGAAAACAAAAAACCTTCTTCGCTGCCGGCTGTTAAGTAGTCCAGGTAGTCTATTTTGGCGAGAAACACCTGGTTATAGTTGTGGTTGGCTTCAAAGCTCTCCTGGGCCAGGTTGGCCTTATCTTCCTGTTTATAGGTATAAACAATGCGGCTGCCGAAGGGGTCCTCGGTTTCCGAAAGCAGCCATTGGAAAATGCGCTGGGGAGTGTCGGAACTTTGATCATACACCCGGCTGGACCTGGATTTGCCGTAAATACTCTTGAGACCGTCTTTACTTGTGACCTCCCATTGATTGATGTCCGCTGAGGTGGTATGGATAATGCGTGCGAAAAGCCCTTCTGTGCGCGGGCGATAATAACGTCTTTTGACTCCGGGGGCAGTTTCTTCCTTGATCAGGACCAGGTCTTCGGCCCCGGATAGGACAAAGGTATCCTGGCCCTGATACCTGGGTATCCCTTTGGAGGTCTTGCAGGAGACACTGGGTATATTAAGGTTCCACCCCAGGCCGAAGGGCCCGTTGGCATTTCCGGTGCTGTAGGTCAAAGTAAGCTGCGGCTGAAATCCGTTGCGTCCTGGGGGCAGTTCAATGGGAACACTGAAGTTGCCCGTGCCGGTATGGGGGTTGGGCTGAAATTTTTCTCCCAATCCTGAAAGGGCGCCGCCTCCTTTGGGCAGCGCAATAATTTGTTCGGCAACGCCTGACTTGTCTGGCATAGCAGTTCTCCTCTTAGTGTCTTAATAAGTCCCAAGATATGCGGTTTTTGACAGAATAGCTTATAATACCCCAAAAATGAGTCACAAAAAAATTGCCTAACGCGACTATCATTAAGTTCGGATGGCAATTCGCCTGAAGATTGTTGAGGAACTTCCTTATATTGGTGTTTGCTTATAAATTATAATAGCACTATTTTCCTGTCAATAGGACTTATGGGAAATTATAGGATTAGCTATAACGAAGCTAACTTAGTTTGAGTGATGGCTGAATTTTGTCCGAAGGATTACTTGGAACACAAGGTTTTGCTTCCAATAAGTCCTTATCACCTAGCAACAGGGTAAGTAATCCAGCTGTAATCCCCCATACAGAGCTGGTTATACTCATCGTTATGTTCGTAAGCATATCCTTGGGATACGCTTTAGGACATTTGCTCGTCCCAACTTTTATAAACAGCCCTCTAAAGATCCCAAAACTAACCAGACCACTCAATAAGCCTTTAATTAACGCATTCTTTTTAGTAACCTTTCCTGTGGATGTAATCAAATAAACGGTTGCTATTCCGCTCAGACTTCCCACAACAAAATCACATAATATTCCAAAGAGCGTTCCTTTTTTACTGAAAACTTTGTATGTAGGAATAAAAACGCTTGCGGCCAGGTCGCTGCACTTGCGGGTCGTTATATCAGCTTTAAATAACGTCAGGCATAATAGATTCTTAGGAATGTCAGCTAATAAACCCACCACTAGACCAAGGATTAACTTATCTTTGATTTTCTGCATTATTCTCCACCTTCTTTTTCAAAATCTGGTTATATCTTTACCATTTCTTAAAATACTACTAAGGTAAATATTTACTAAGAGTTGCTTTAGGGTGGGGGGTTGATTTAATACCCTTGCTTGAAAGGCGGGAATATTAATCAGAGAAAAGCAAGTAAAGAGAAGAGACCTGGAAAAGGATTTTTCCAAGTCTCTTTCTTAATTTACCCATTCCGGGCGGATTAGTTTTACTCCAAGTTCAATCGCTTGCTTAAAATATAATTCGTTATAGTGAAGTAAGCTGCACATAGAAGGACGGAGGAGATAATTCCATAGACCATCAACCCTTGAATCAGCGGCTGCCGGCTGATGAAATCACCGGCTGACACATGAATAGTGGGAAAATAGGTGCTTCCGTGGATCAGAGCGATGAGCGTATAAAAAATTTGAGAAAGAGTACTTAAGACAATGAAGGCACCGAAGGAGGCTAACAGTTTATGTCTGTTGAATAGATGTCCGATAGCAATTGACGCATAAACGATCAAAATACCCGAAGCTAAGGCTATTAAAAGGACTATGATCAGCTCGATCGATAAAAGGTATAGGGAAGCGCCTAAATAATTATACGCCTGGTGGTATAAGACTGAAAGTTCTGCGCTTATTTTCGTGAGGTCACCTTTTTGAAGAGCGATCATCAGGATTGAAATAAAGGCGGCGATTCCACTGATCACGATCCACATCATAGATACCAGAAGTTTACTGACGATGTGTTTCCAGGGCTTTACCGGCAAGGTAAGCATCAAATAGCCCTCATCGGAAAGCAGATTTTTATAAAAGCGCTGAATCATCATAATGAAAGTCATGACGAACATTCCGGCCATAATCATGATATAGATGACCATGATAATGAATGCGGGGGTATCCCATTGCTCCGGACCTACCGCGGAAAAGAATCGTGTGATTCCTGCAAACATCAACAGAGCAAGGAAGATCGGCAGAAATATTCTTCCTGTGGCTTTAATTTCATACTTTAAGAGCCTGCTTAACATTTGAACACCTCCCTGAATAAAACATCCACCGATTTACCTTTTTCCTCCCGGATAGCATCGACAGAAGAGGTTAATACGACTTGGCCCTGATTTATAAATACCACGTAATCCAAGACATTCTCAATATCTGAAATGAGGTGGGTTGAGATAATCACCGTAGCATTTTCATTGTAATTGCTGATAATGGTTTTAAGAATATAATCCCTTGCCGCCGGGTCTACTCCGCCGATAGGTTCATCCAAAAGATAAAGTTCTGCTTCGCGGCTCATGACAAGAATTAACTGCACTTTTTCCTTGGTTCCTTTGGACATGGTTTTTAGTTTATCATCAGGGTTAATATTAAGGCTTTTAAGCATATCGTAAGCTTTCTCCGGTTTAAAATCAGCATAGAAATCGGAGAAGAGCTCAATGATTTGGTGTACGTGCATCCAATCATTCAAATAGGTCTTTTCCGGCAGGTAGGATACAATCTTTTTAGTCTCGACACCGGGTTTCCTGCCTCCGATCAGAATTGTTCCGCTGGTGGGGGTCAGGAGTTCATTGGCAAGTTTGATGATGGTGCTTTTGCCGCTTCCGTTCGGCCCCAGAAGCCCTACGATTTGTCCGCGCTCAATTGTTAGATGAATGTCGGATACCGCTGTTTTCCTTCCGAACGTTTTAGTAAGACCGTTACATTCCAATATTGCGCTCATTTCTTCATCTCCTTTACCATGGTATCAATTAGGGTTAAGATTTCCGTTCGTTCAAAGCCCAGCAACTGCATTTTTTCCAGGAACTCTGAGATTTGCTCTTGAGCTAATTTGGTTTTTGCCTTTTCAATCATACTGGCATCCTCCGTTATCGATCGACCGCTGGTGCGGTGGGTAATAATTAAACCATCTTCCTCCAATTTCACCAGAGCCTTTTGCATGGTATTGGGATTGACGGCGGCATCTTGCGCCATATCCCGTACTGAAGGGAGTTTGGACCCCAGGGGATAAACCCCGGAAAAGATCATCAGCTTGATTTGTTCGATCAGCTGGGTGTAAATAGGTCTGTCAGATTTTAAGTCCCAAGGCATTTATATCACCTCTTTGTATTATTGTATTATGCACTTAATACAATAATACGTTCTTTTTGAATTATTGTCAAACATAAAAAGGGACCGTTCTTAGGCATTTAAGAAAAGGCTCCGGGCAAAGCTGGGGCAGGATCAGTGAAAACAGCCGCCATTCTGACGGCTTATGAATTTGGGGCTTTTTACAACCCTTTTACATCTCCTATTTAATATCTGTGCTAAAATAAACGCGGAGGTGGTTTCATGGCCCACATACTCATAGTTGAGGATGAAAAGCCCATTAACGACCTCATTGCCATGAATTTGGAGCTAGTGGGACACACCAGTCAGCAGGCCTTTGAAGGCGATGAGGCTCTTGCCTATATAAATCACAATACTTATGAACTCATAATAATGGATGTAATGCTCCCGGGACTAGACGGTTTTTCCCTGATGCGGACAGTTCCGGAGAATACACCCGTCATTTTTCTTACTGCAATGGGAAATCTGTCTGATCGGGTCAAAGGGCTTAAGCTAGGTGCTGACGATTATATCATTAAACCCTTTGAAACAGTCGAGCTGCTGGCGCGTATTGAAGCTGTGCTCCGTCGTACTCAAAGGTCAGTGAATATCTTTGCTCTTGACGGCACTGTAGTAAACCTTCAAAGCCGAGTGGTTACTGTAAACGGTAGTGAAATCGAGCTTACCCTTCGGGAATATGAATTACTGGAAATACTGATTAAAAATAAAAATATCGCTCTGTCTCGTGAAAAACTGTTGAAACAAGCTTGGAATTATGACTACTTTGGAGAGACTAGAACAGTGGATGTGCATATACAAAAATTGCGTAAAAAGTTAAACTGGGAAAACAGAATCAGAACGGTCTATAAACTGGGGTATCGCCTGGAGGTGGATTAGTGAAGTTCTGGCAAAAGGCATTTATCACCATCTTGGTAGTTTTCATAGCTTCTATTAATACCTGCCTCTACCTGACTTCTAAATACTCCTTTTCCCTTAATATGGAGAGAGATATGGGCCGGGCGACAAGTGAATATCATTTCATCACGAAGAGCGTTAATGAAACATTGAACAGCCTATACTACCGTGAACAAAATGAGCCAACGTCCTCTTCTATAGAAAGCTTGATGCGCTCTTATGCTGATTATTATAAAAAGGAAAATGTATTTCTTGAACTTAATCACGCTAAGCAGCGCTTGTTCACCAATATCCCCGACCTCGTCACATCCGGAATTAACGATGAAGGCCTTGCTAAAGAGGCCAATCAAACTGAGGTCCTGTCGAGCAACGGAAAATACTACTTAGCTATTACCGGCAGAGTTGGCGGGCAATATGAAGACTACACTCTGACCTACGTACGTGACCTGTCTGAACTGTTTCAAACCCACGCCCGGCTCAACCGATATCTGATCACGGTAACGGCGGCGGTAGAAACAGTGCTGGCTTTAGTTTTACTATTGCTGTTAAGAAAGCTCACGCATCCGATAAGGATTATGCAAAAGGCTACTAATAAAATATCCGGTGGGATATATAACGAGCGAGTTAGTCTGCCGGGTAAGGATGAATTCCATGAACTGGCAGAGAACTTCAATCAGATGGCCATTAGCATTCAGGAGAAGATTAACGAGTTAGATAAAAATGTCCAAGATAAACAGCGCCTTGTTGATAATTTGGCTCATGAGCTGAGAACCCCTCTTACGGCGATTCGCGGCTATGCCGAATATTTGCAAAATGCCAATACCAGTGAACAGAACCGTATAAAAGCGGCCGGTTATATTATGAGCGAAACTGACAGAATGAAAAACCTGGCCTTTAAGCTCCTTGATTTGGCACTTGTAAAAAACAGCAAGCTGGATTTGCAGCGAATGAATCCCAGAGAATTGTTTGATCAAGTCCAAAGCGGGATGCAAACAAAATTAAGGTCGAAAGGTATCAAATTAGAGATCTCTTCCTCATTAGAGGAATTAACAGGGGATTCCATTCTTCTGCAGTCAATGTTGGTGAACCTTGTAGATAACGCCCTCAAGGCATCGGCCAGGGATTCGATCATCGAACTGAGAGCCTATTGTGAGCGGTTCCCTATACTTGAAGTAAGAGATTATGGCTGGGGCATGGACGAAGAACAAACGGCATTAGTGTGTGAACCCTTTTATCGTGTCGATCCGGCGCGTTCACGAAGCGCAGGAGGGATAGGACTGGGGTTGTCACTTTGCAGGGAGATTGCCCACTTACATGGAGCGGAGTTAAGAATTAACTCCAGTTCAGGAATCGGGACAACTGTACAGGTTATTTTTACAACTCATTTACAACCTCCTGAAAACTTGGTAATGCACAAGGAGGTATGATGTACTTGTAGGACTACAATACATCAATTGAAAAGGAGATTATTGAAATGACAAAGTTCCGAACAATCGCTAATAAAACCTGGGTATTCGCTGCAGCAACTGCTTTAATAATAGGAAGCAGCTCTGCAATGGCTTACGCTCTAAGTCCTGATGTGCCAACAAATGCTTTAAACAATGCGGCTCCTATTACAGCCCCTGTTACCCAGACTAATCAAGGCCAAGCTTCCAACGCCGGAGTTTTACCGAACTATACCGTAATCGACCTATCCAAGAGCGTAAATGACCGGAAAGCGTTGATTGAACAAAAGTTAAGCATGATAGAAAGCATCACTCCCGAACAGATCGAGGAAAAATGCAAGGCGATTTTGGCCAATATGATTCCCGGTGAAAAGGATATTTCAGCGCAGCAAGCTGCCGCTGAAGCCGAAAGCATACTAAAAAAGGCTTATGGAGTCGATTTCCAAGGGTACACTGCTGAAGCAAGCTTTTCAAGAAGCTCCGTTCCAAACTCCGATAATTGGACCGTCATCTTTCGCTCACCCGAAGAAATGCAGAATAAGGATCGCAAGGATGTTAAATCATATCTTGCCGGCGTGGACTCTGTGAACGGAACCATACTTAATCTAAGTTCTTATGACCGTAATTTCACAGAGAATAATAATAACGACAAAAACCTCGGCGATCCGGAATGGAAGAATAAGGCTGAGGAAGCCATAGCCAAATTAATGGCTGAGAATGTTTCAATAACCGGCAGTAAAGTGGTATCGGCAACCCCGGCAGGCGGCGTCTCGGTTGTATGTGAATTATCGGATGGATCTGCATGCGCAGTTCGCTTAACCGGTGAAGATAAGGATATGGCAGCCTATGTATATTTCCCCAATGGTTATGACGGCAGTTTTGATTACAATCCGCCGACAACTGATGGGGTTGGTTAATGGTTTGGGACACCAATCAGTTAAAGTTTCCCATCTGAGAGCAAAAAATGTTCGATTTACTAGTTGACCAACCCGCATGTCTTTGTTAAACTTTAAACAAGTTAATATCCATGAGAGTTCATATAATAGCGGAGATAGGGTCCGCAAGTTTCTACCAAACAACCGTAAATTGTTTGACTATGAGCGAAAAGTACACCGACAGGAGAGAACCCAGGCGGTCAAATTTCACTCATTTTTTTGAGTTATGATTTGATGCCTGGGTTTAACTTTACTTAAAAATAAGTATGACTTATGACTTATTACTTATCGGTTGTCATTTAATGAGGCTATTTTATACGATCAGACCACATGCCGCTTTGCGGCATCAGCAGAGGATGAAAATGGAGTCGCTCGGGTCGGGCAGCTTCGCCGCATCCTGCAAGAAAGTCAATTCGTGCGAAGACAGTGTCTTCGGGTGCCAGCTAAGTTTACTTTAGCAGGTGATCAGAAAAATTCTAACAGTTAAGAGGTGCATTATGCCACAGATTCCTAAGATAGATAACGAAGAGCTGTCCGATAAAGCCCGTAAAGTCATGATTGCCATGCTGCGTGACGGTGCGTTTGAAAAGACGGGGAGGCTGCCTTCGGAAGAGCTTCTTGCCCAAAAACTAGGGGTTAGTCGAAGCGTTGTCCGTGATGTGCTTGCCGCCTTAGAAGGTCAGGGTTTTATAACCCGGCGCAGGGGAATCGGGACGATCATCAATAACCATGTTCTTCAAGTTGCTTCGCGACTCGATTTGGAGAAGGAGTTTCTCGAAGAAATTGCCGATGTGGGATATATTCCAAAGATTGCTTATGTAAAACCCAGTATGAGTAAGGCCGGTCCAATCGCCGCGAAGCATCTTGGGGTTAATGAGGGGGACGGACTAATCGTTGTTGAACGGCTCATTCTTGCCGATCAGAAGCCGGCCATCCTCTGTGTTGACCATATACCTCAGAAATTGGTGATGGACCCAACCTATCAGACCAGTGATTTAGAGCCGCCCATTTTCCAGTTCCTGGAGCGTTTCTGCCATTGTTCAGTCGAAATGGATCTCACGAAGATAGAGCCTTGCTTAGCCGATCAGAATCTGGCAGCCGCTTTGGGAGTTCCTGAAGGAAGTCCCATCCTGTACCTGGATGAGGTGGGGTATGACATTCAACAGCGGCCGGTTCTATGGTCCAAGGAATATTATGCACCTGGAATTTTAGAATTTACTGTTTTAAGGAGAAAGGTTTGAGTGTAACTATGAAAGAAACGGTTTTGACATTAGCTCAGGAACTCAGAGTTGCCTTAGGGGAAGAAACGGCAGATCTGCATATTACCAATCTGCAAATATTAGATGTTTTTACGGATACCGTCTACCCCGGAGAAATGGTGATCAAAAACGGGCGCATCGTTGCTATTAATCCCTCTTGGAAGGTTAAAGCCGAACATGTCTTTGATGCAGGGGGCCGCTATGCTGTTCCCGGTTTTATGGATGCTCACATTCATATCGAACCCACCTTACTCACACCCCAGGCATTGGCCAGTGTCATTGTTCCTTGGGGTACGACCGTTCTCTTCGTCGATGCCATGGAAATTGCCAATGTTGCAGGGATTAAGGGCTTAGAAGCTTTATTAAGTGATATCTCGGAATTGCCTTATCGCATCTATCTTGAAGTACCTTCCAGAGTTCCGACGGCTCCAGGCTTGGAGACAACCGGCGGAGTCTTAGGAGTTGCAGAAGTCGAAGAACTTTTAAAATCCTCTATTTCCGCCAGCCTTGGGGAACTTGATCCCTCGAAAATCTTAGGGGTTCGTGAGGAGTATTTAGCTAAGGTTTTAAGTGCCCGGGCCCAGGGCAAGGTCGCCAATGGTCATGCCATCGGACTGACATGGGATAAATTGAATGTCTATGCCACGGCAGGACTCTCGGATGACCACGAATCCGTGGTTTATGAGGAACTCTTTGAACGTCTTCGCTTAGGAATTAAGGCCTTGATTCGGGAGGGCAGTACAGAACGCAATGTGGAGGCGCTGATCAAAGGGGTCATCGAACATAACCTGCCCACGGAGAACCTGATTTTCTGTACCGACGATAAACATGTCACAGATATCGCCACCGAAGGACATATCAGTTACAACGTTCAAAAAAGTATCGATTTAGGTCTCGACCCGATCAAGGCAATCAAGATGGCGACCATTAATACCGCCAAACACTTTCGCTTAGATCATCTTGTCGGAGCCTTAACTCCGGGGCGTTATGCCGACTTCCTGCTCTTGGATGACTTAAAAACCATTAAACCCGTTTATGTCTTTAAGGATGGCCAAATTGTAGCTCAAGAGGGCAAACTTATCCAGGAAGTAGGGATCATTCAGTTTCCGGAGTTTCTTAATGAAACCGTCAAATTAGCGCCGGGCTTTAAGCCTGCTGATTTTGCCGTTGCGGCCGGCGGAGACAGTGCAAAGGTTAACGTGATCAATCTCTATCCGGATCAAATCATTAACTATGGCACCCAGGAATGGTTAAAGATCGAGGCCGGTCAAGTTCAGCCTGATCCTGCCCAGGATATTCTGAAGCTGGCTGTTGTGGAACGATATGGGCAGAACGGGCAAGTCGGGGTGGGATTCGTCCGGGGATTTAAGCTTAAATCCGGAGCACTGGCTTCGTCCGTATCCCATGACCATCATAATATTGTTCTCGTAGGAACGAATGATCAGGATATGTATCTTGCGGCCCAGGAGATCGCCAAATACCAGGGGGGTTTCGCTGCCGTTCAGGACGGTCAGGTGTTAGGGGTTCTGCCATTGCCCATCGGGGGTCTGATGAGTCCCCTGCCCGCCAATGAAGTCATGGAGCAATTGCTGCAAATCAATGAGGTTGCCCGAAGCTTAGGGTGTGATCTGCCCGCTCCCTTTATGACTCTTTCCTTCATATCCTTGCCCACGGTGCCTGAACTGGGTCTCACGGATCATGGACTGATTGATGTACTCGAACATCGTGTTATTAAAACCGTTCTGGAAACCCGGTTTGAGAGGTGAAAATCGTTGAACATTGTGGGAAGCTCCCTGCCTCGAATTGATGGGGCTGCCAAGGTTACCGGACAAGCCCGCTACCCCAGTGATTATTCCTTGCCCGGCATGTTATACCTGCAACTGGTTCGCTCAGCGGAACCTCATGCTGACATTCTGGCCCTGGATACAACGCCCTGCCGGGGAGTTGAAGGGGTTTATTGCTTTACGGCAAAGGATGTCTTAGAAAATAGTTTCGGAAGCATCCTGAAAGACCAGCCGGTGTTTGCCAGGGAAAAAGTGCGCTATTATGGTGAACCCCTGGCCCTGATTGCCGCCGATACTCCGGAAAAGGCCCGCCGGTATGCCGGCTTGATTAAAGTGTTTTACGACCCCCTGCCGGTGATCGCAGATCCGGTCACAGCTCTAAGGGAGAATAGTCCTGCCCTTCATGAAGGGGGCAACCTCTTATTACATATTCCCTTTGCCAAGGGAAAGCCTGAACAAGCCCTGAAGGATAGTTTTCTTGTGCTTGAAGATGAGTTCCGGGTTCCGGTGGTCGATCACCTTTATCTTGAGCGGGAGGCAGGGGTGTCTTTTCTTGATGAGGCAGGGGTGTTAAACCTCATCGCCGGTACTCAGAATCCTTTTTATGACCGGGAGGAAATTTCGCGCTGTTTGGGGATTCCCCTGGAGCTGATTCGGGTCCATGCCGCAACCATCGGAGGAGGCTTCGGGGGTAAGGACGGAATTACGGTACAGCTTTATTTAGCCTTAGTGACCCTGAAGACAGGCAGACCTGCAAAATTAGTGTTTACCCGGGAAGAATCCTTAGCAACGACCTATAAGCGTCATGCCGCCAGGATTCAAGTCAAGGTGGGTTTTGAACCCTCCGGACGGATTACCGCTTATCAGGGTGTCATCCACTATGATACGGGCGCTTATGCGGCCTTAGGGCCGGCCGTTCTTGGCTTGGGAATCGAACATGCCGCCGGACCTTATGTTATAGATCATGTTTCACTGGAGGGTTATCTCTGTTATACCAATAAACCCCCTGCCAGTGCGATGCGGGGGTTTGGCGCTCCGCAGACCGCTTTTGCCATGGAAACCCTCTTAAATAGGGCCGCCAAGCTTCTGAAGATCGATCCGGTTCAGCTGAGATCCCGCAATGCCTTATATAAAGGGGCCGAGGGGAGTCTTGGCCATACCATGGAGCATACGGTGGGGCTCAAAGAGGCCCTGGGATTATTAGAGAATTCTTCACTTTGGCAGGAACGCAGCCGCAACACAGACCCTGCTATTGGCTACGGAATGGCCGCCGGCTATCTAAGCTGTGGCATGGGGAAGGGAATCAGGGATCAGGCCAAAGTGGAAATTGAAAGCTTAGCCGATGGTACCTATCAGTTAAAGATTGGCACTGTCGAGATCGGCCAAGGAAGCAGTACGCTCTTTGTCCAGTTGGCGGCCGAGGCCCTCCAGGTGACTCCGGAGCGGATAAACATTGTGATGGGGGATACGGCGCGGACCTATGAATGTGGTTCAACGGCCGCCTCCCGAACATCGTATATCTGTGGCAATGCCCTGCTTCAGGCCATCGAGGATTTGAAACGGCAGCGGAAATCCGGTGTCCCGTATCCCAAAGGTGTTGGGGAAGCCGTTTTTCCGGAAGTCAGAAAATCGGACCTGGGGATTGGCTTACCCCACAGCATGTATACCTTTATTGCTCAAGCCGCTAAGGTACGAGTACAAAAAACCGGTGAAATCGAACTGCTCGATGTCTTTGCCGTGACTGAGGCCGGGAGAGTGATTAACCCCACTGCCCTAGAGGGACAAATCCAGGGGGGCATCGTTATGGGGGTTGGCTACGCCTTAAGCGAGCATCTGGAATTTAACCGGGGGATTCCCCGGAATACAAGTCTGTCAACCTATTTAATTCCTACCAGTTTAGATTCCCCGGCCATGACCGCGGTTAATGTCACCGAATATGAGGAATCAGGTCCCATGGGACTGAAAGGAGCCGCCGAGGTGGGCACGGTTGTGATTTCGCCGGCGATTACCGCTGCAGTGAGTGATGTCCTGCAATGTTCCGTTTCCGAGCTTCCTATTTCTCGGGAGAAACTTGTGAAGCATTTAATAAAAGCTAAAGGGAGTGATTGAGGGGGGATCTGAGTCAGCAGGGATAAAGTATCGACATCAAAGGTCAAACAATCCAATCTGAAATCTGGAGGAGAGAAGATCAAATGAAAAAGAAACTCAGTTTGTTATGTATGGTTATGTTGGTGATCAGTTTATTGGTGACCGGGTGCGGGGGCTCGTCGGCTCCTGCTTCAAACTCAGGGGATGATGCCAAAGATTCCGGGGCTAAACCTTTAAAGGTTGCTTTAATTCTCCCCGGCAAGGTGGATGACGTTTCCTGGAACCAAGCGATGTATGAAGGAATGAAGGCTTTAGAGCAAGACTATGCCGGAAAAATTCAGGTAACCTACTCAGAAAATGTTTATGAAGTTGCTAATATTGAACCTGCTTTACGTGATTTCGCAACTCAGGGTTTTGATCTGATTATCGGCCATGGATTTCAATTCCAGGAACCTCTGATCAAAGTCGCCGCGGAGTTTCCCAATACCAAGTTTGCCTTAGGAACGGGCTATAAAACCGCTGCCAATACTTGTCTTTATGATATTCAGCTGGAAGACGGGGGCTATCTCATGGGAACCCTCGCCGGACTCATGACCAAGACCAACAAGCTTGGGGTGGTAGGCGGCGCTGACGCTGTGGAAATCTATCGCGGACATGAGGCCTTCAAATTTGCTGCGAAAAAGGTTAATCCTGAGGTTCAGATCCAGGAACTCTACACGGGTGACTGGCGTGATGCTGCCAAGGCTAAAGAAGGCGCCATGTCAATGTACGATGCAGGTGCAGATGTCATCTGGCATTCAGGGGATGGCATCGGGCTGGGAGCCGTTGATGCGGCTAAAGAAAAGAAGAAGTTCGTCTTAGGCAATGTAGCCGATCAAAACGTTTTAGTGCCCGATTATGTCTTATCAGGAATTGTCTACAACTGGACACCTGTCATTAAGCAGATGATCGATGATATCTTAGGGGATAACTTTCTGAACAGAACGGATAAAAAGTACATGTTGACCGTCGCTAATGGCGGAGTTACGGTTGCACCCTTCCATAGTCTGGATAGCCAGGTTCCTGCCGAGGTTAAAGCAAAACTTGAAGCTGTCAAGAAGGAGTTTGTCGATAACAAAATTGAAATGCCCAAATTCGAAAAGTAGTTCTCCCGCGGGGCCTGCAGGCCCCGCTCGTCTACATGAGGGGGTAGGAGCAGATGGATTTAGCCGTTGAGATGCAAGACATTACCAAAGTCTTCAAAAAGATAGCCGCTAATGACAGCGTTAAATTTCAGTTGAGAAGAAGTTCAATCCATGGACTGCTTGGCGAAAATGGTGCCGGAAAAACCACACTTATGAATTGCCTTTATGGCCTTTACCAGCCGGAAAGCGGCAAAATCCTGATTAATGGCCGGGAGGTTAAAATCGATAGTCCTCAAAAAGCGATGAGCCTGGGGGTTGGTATGGTTCATCAGCATTTTATGCTTGTACGCCCAATGACGGTTGTAGAGAACATTATGCTGGGGCTTCCTTCGAAGCGGGGGCCGCTGCTTGATACGAACCGGGTGGAGCAAGAGCTGCTTGCTCTTTCCCAACGCTTTAATTTAAATGTAGAACCGAAAGCGAAGATTTGGCAGCTTTCAGTCGGTGAACAACAAAGGGTTGAGATTCTCTCCGCTCTTTATCGCGGGGCAGAAATACTGATTCTGGATGAGCCTACGGCAGTATTAACCCCCAATGAAGCCCGGGAGTTATTTGAAATATTGAGAATGATGCGGAACGACGGAAAGTCCGTTATTCTGATTAGCCATAAATTGGAGGAAATCCTGGCTATCGTCGATGAGGTCACGGTTTTACGTGACGGACGCCTCGCCGGTCAGACTAAGGTCACTCCTGAGACCACCAAGGGTGACCTTACGAGTATGATGGTGGGCCGGGATGTTTTATTTAACTTTAAACACGAAGCCGCGAAAACAGGGGCAGCCAAGTTAACGGTCAACCAGTTAGGTACTCAAAATGATAAAGGTCTTCCTGCCCTGAAAGGGGTTTCCTTTTCCGTAAGCGCCGGCGAAATCTTAGGCTTTGCCGGGGTCGATGGCAATGGACAGAAAGAACTCTGTGAAGTCCTGACCGGATTAAGGCCGGCGACCTCGGGAGAAATCCTCTTAAGGGGCAAAGAACTCAAGGGTTCCAGCCCCCAAACCTTTATTAAGGAAGGAATCGCTCATATTCCCGAAGACCGCCACAAGACGGGCTTAGCCATGAATATGAGTATCGCCAGGAACTTAATCATCAAAGACTTTAAGCAAGGCGGTTTTTCCCGCCGGGGCCTGCTCAATTTCAGGGCCATTAAGAAGAATGCCGAAAGGCTCATGGAGGAGTATGCCATCAAAGCGAATGGTGTCCATATGAAAGTTAAGGATCTTTCCGGCGGGAATCAACAAAAGGTTATCTTGGCCCGTGAATTAAGTTCTAAGCCTGAGATTATCATTGCCAATCAACCCACCCGGGGGTTAGATATCGGAGCAACCGAGTATGTTCGTCAAAAGCTCCTTGAGGAATCAGGCAAAGGTGCGGGGGTATTGCTGATTTCAGCGGATTTAGAGGAAATCCTGCAGCTGTCCGATCGGATTGCCGTGATGTACGAGGGACAGATTATGGGCATCCTTGACCGGCAGGCCGGTGTGGAGCAAATCGGTCTGCTTATGGCCGGGGTAAGGACGGAAGAGGTGAAAGTATGTTAAAGGAAAACGGTATTGTCAAAGGGTTTTGCCACAGTGTCCTGCCTGCGGTTGTCACCATAGCCCTGGCCTTTGGGGTTAGTGCCCTATTGCTCCTGGTTTCAGATCATCATCCCCTCGAAGCGTTCTCTACCTTACTCACCAGCGCCTTTGGCTCCCCGAGCCGCATAGCGGAAGTGCTCATTAGAACAGCCCCGCTGATGGTGATGGCTTTAGGAATCTCGATTGCCTTTAAAAGCCAGGTCTGGAATATCGGAGGGGATGGGCAGTTTACCCTTGGCGCAATCTTTGCGGCCTTCGTCGCTTTAAACCTGAATTTACCCGGGTTTATAGTCTTGCCCCTCTCTTTTTTGGCGGCCTTTCTCGGAGGGGCGCTTTGGGGTGGATTGGCCGGATATCTGAGGGCAAAATTTAACGCTAATGAAGTTATTACAACCCTGATGCTGAACTACATTGCAGGTTATCTGTTAAGCTGGCTGATTCGTTATCCGATGATCGATCCCGACGGACATGGTTTTCCCCAAACCCCTTTGCTCGCCCAGCAGTATCATTTGCCGGTTATTCTGAGCGGAACACGTCTCCATATGGGAATCGTTGTCGCCCTGATCATTGTTCTTTTAGGTTATTTATTCTGGCGTTCCAGCTTAGGCTTCCGGATTGAGCTGGTGGGAGAAAACAAGGAGTGCGCCAAATACTGCGGGATCGACGTTTCTAAAACAATTATCCTGACCATGGTCATCTCGGCAGGACTTTGCGGAGTGGCCGGCTGGGGAGAAGTGGTAGGGGTTCAATACCGTCTCTTGGATAATATCTCCTCAGGCTATGGAAACCTGGCCATTGTCATCGCCCTGCTCGGAAATCTGAATCCTTTGGGAATAGCCGTCTCCTCCTTTTTCTTTGCCGCCTTAATGGTGGGGGGGAACACCATGCAGCTCATGGCAGGAATACCGTTCTCATTAATAACTGTCATTCAGGGTTTGGTCATTGTCTTCGTAATAAGCCGGGTGGTATACGCCCAATGGAGGGATAACGTTGCAAACAGACATTTTAACAGTGGGGTTCGTCAGTCTGCTCGCGGGAGCCATTAGAATGAGTATGCCGATTCTCTTGCCGGCCTTGGGGGAAATCTTTACCCAGCGCTCGGGAATTCTTAATCTGGGGCTTGAAGGTATTATGCTCATGGGTGCCCTGGCCGGTTTTGCGGGAACCTTTTTTACCCAGAACTTATGGGTAGGACTATTAGCTGCGGTGATCACAGGAATCCTGTTCTCTCTGATCATGGGTTTTTTAAGTATTACGGTCAAGGCCAACCAGGTCATTGCCGGGACGGCCATTACCATATTAGGGACAGGATTATCCACGTTTTTGTTTCGGGAGATGTTTGGGATTCAAAAACTCCCTCCTCAGATTGAATCCTTTGCTCCCCTTGAAATTCCTTTGCTTTCAGATATCCCTTTCCTCGGGCCGGTGCTTTTTAATCACAATGCTATGATCTATCTCACCCTCATTCTCGTCGTTTTTACGGCCTTCGTGCTGGAGAAAACCCGCTTCGGGCTTCAAGTCCGCGCGGTTGGGGAAAATCCCCGGGCCGCAGATTCCAAAGGAATTAATGTCGCCTTAGTCCGCTACCTTTGCGTGATGATCGGCGGTGCTTTTGCGGGCCTGGGAGGAGCCTTCCTTTCCATCGGCTTTATGAATACCTTTATCGACGGGATGGTTGCCGGCCGGGGGTTTATTGCCGTGGCTGTGGTCATTTTTGCCCGCTGGAATCCTTATAGAGCTTTGGGTGCGGCGCTTCTCTTCGGAGGGGCAAGTGCCCTGCAAATGAGGCTTCAGGCCATTGGGGTTCCTATTCCGCATCAGTTTCTCCTGGCCTTGCCTTATGCGTTGACTATTCTGGTCTTGTTGAGTGTTTCTAAGAAGGCGGAATTTCCGGCGGCTTATACGTTGCCTTATTCGCGGTCGGAACGGTGAAAATGGGGTCGCGCGGGTCAGGGGATTCTTCAGATTGTTTTGGAGCTTTTGGGTTCCTTTTTTCAGAGTAGTCGCCCATGCCGCTAAGGCGGCACCAGCAGAGGATGAAAATAGGTCCTTTGGGTCGGGCAGCTTCGCCCACATCCGCTTACCGCAGCATTCCGAGGCTGGCCCACTCGCCGGTGCGGGACTTCGCCAAACCTCCGGGTAATACCTGATGTGAACCCGTGGCTCCGTATCCCCGCACCGTCTTGTGGGCTTTTACCGCCTCTCCATGCAATGGGTTCACTTCTGTGGGCGGAAGCTGCCCTGGCTTGCAGGTCAGGGGGTTCTTCTGCAAATCTTTAGGGTTTCTTCGGAGTCTTTTCTCGGTTAGATCTCCATGCCGCTGGTGCGGCACCAGCAGAAGGATGAAAAACCTAACAGTTTGATAATTACAAAATGCTTAAAAACATTGGTCATTAAGACGTAAAAAGAGGTTGAAAAAATGAGGAGCTTAAAGTGCGGACTTCGAATCGGCGGAGTTGTAATGATCGCTGTACTGCTTTTCCTCGGCACAGTGAGCTCGAATGCTCCGGGTCAAGTACAAGCAGAACTGCAAGCTAACCGGTTTGCCCAAGCCATCAACGAAAATAATCCGGGGGAACTATATTCTTATCTTCTGCCTGAAATCCAAGGGCTGTCAGGCAGGGAGGAGTTTGTTAAGAATTTTGCTCATGAACGATCCTATCCTTATCTCACACCACTTTACATTTACCTGGATAACCTCACGTTAGATGAAGGGAAGCGGTCGGGAGAAGCTGTCTTTACTGTCGCCTCACGTTTGCCCGGTGAAAAGATGAGAGTTAAGCTGTATTATCGTGAGCAGCAGTATTATATGGACGCCTTTCGGGAAATCGCTGATGGAAGTTATATTGAGAAGTTCAGGAAGCTTAAGCAATGAGTTTTATAAAAACACGGCTAAGAAACGAAATCAGAAATAAATCCCGAATAACTAAGATATAACCTAAAAAAAAAAACCTATAAAGAAATGATATAAAAAAGAACAGTAATCGAGGAATGTATTATGAGTATTAAAGCCCTTTCTCCCGAGACCCCCGTTCAGGCACTCCAAGCTTTAAGCTTACCCGGGAAGTATCTGCCGATTGCCGGAGGAACGAATGTTTTGGTGGACCTGGGTAAGGGAAAAATTGCCCCGGAGGGTTTGATCGATTTATCGAGGCTCGAAGCCTGGAAAAGTATTCAACTGAAGGGCCAGGTCTTGGAAATTGGTTCCCTGGTGACTCATTCTCAACTTGAAGCGCATCCTCTTATTAAAACCTATTGCTCGGCACTGAGTATGGGGGCAAGGGCTGTAGGGAGTCCGCAAATACGAAACCGGGGAACATTGGGGGGGAATTTGCAGAGTGCTTCCCCCGCCGCTGATTGTGCTCCTCCGCTGTTAGTCCATGATGCTGTTCTGACCCTTGTCAGCGCGGCGGATTCTTCCGGTCTGGTGAAGGAACGGCAATTAAATTTAACGGACTTTTTCTTAGGAGTGGGTAAAACCGACCTTCGTTCTAATGAGCTGATTGAAAAGGTTAGTATTAATATTAACCCTAACCGGCGATCGATCTTTTTAAAGTCAGGTCTGCGTAAGGCCTTAGCAATCTCCCTCGTCAATCTGGCCGTTAGCTTCGAACTTGATGAGAATACGGTTGCGTGCTTAGAGGCTCGTATAGCGTTGGGATCAATTGCTCCAACGCCTGTTCGTCTAAATAAGGCTGAAGAGTTTCTCAAGGGTCAAAGGCTTGATGAGAAAGTGATCAAAGAGGCCGGTAAGATCGTGCAAAACGAAATTTCACCAATCTCAGATCTCAGAGCGTCTGCGGAATACAGACGTTATCTTGCTCAAGTCTTATTTGAAGAGGCACTGCGCTTACTTACAGGTTCAAAGGAGGGTGGGCAATGGCAGCTAAAACAGTTCGATTAATTGTCAACGGCAGCCCGGTTGTCGTTCAGGTCGAAGAACACCGCACGCTGCTTTATCTTCTTCGGGAAGTCCTGGGACTCACAGGAACCAAGGAAGGATGCGGGGAAGGAGATTGCGGGGCCTGCAGTGTGCTTCTGGATGGAGAGCTTGTTAACTCCTGCTTGGTACTGGCCATTCAGGCAGAGGGCCGAGAGGTGCTGACGATTGAAGGGGTGGGGAGGGAAGATCATCTTCATCCCATTCAACAGGCTTTCATTGAGGTGGGAGCCATTCAGTGCGGTTATTGCACCCCGGGTATGGTTTTGGCGGCCAAAGCACTCCTTGATAAAGTGCCAAGTCCCAGCGAGGAAGAAATCCGGCGTGGCCTGTCGGGCAATTTGTGCCGCTGTACGGGTTATCAGAAGATTGTTGATGCGGTTAAAATTGCGGCTCGTGCATAGCAAGGAGCCAGGAAAGCAGTAAAGGCATATCAAAATTGACCTGTCTCAATAACACGTACTTTCCGGAAAGGTTGTTCTATCCCTTTGTGACGGAGGTTGAAACCCGGATAAAATAACCATATAAAGGGCGCCCATCAGGTTTGGCTGATGGGCGCCCTTTTATAAAACTCAGGAGCAATCCTGTTACATTTATGGCTTTTGCGTTCGAGAAAGCTTTAGCACTTCCGAATGTCCTCAATGATAAAATCTGAATAAAAATCATCGAAAAAAGGTATTGACATAGAATTCAAATGGCAGTAAATTAAATCGTGCTCTAAATGTATGTATACGAACGATTCTTACACAAACGAAGGAGGATTGGAATGAAAAGGGCGGTTGGTATTTTATTAATGATGAGTGTTTTGCTTACAGGGTGCAGTGGTTCAAGCCCAAAGGTTGAAACAGATGCTGTGGCTGAAGTAAGTAAACCGGTTTTTGTAATGGCTGGAATTATAGACGCCAACGAAAAAGCTCAAATCACCAGTAAGTTGTCTGCTAAAGTAGCTAGTATTTCCGTTGAGGTTGGCTCAGTGGTGCAGAAGGGTGATTTGTTAATTACCCTGGACACGAAGGATATTGAAGCCCAGGTGGCCCAGGCTCAGGCAGGTGTTAATACTGCTCAGGCCAATCTGCTCAAGATGGAAGCAGGAGCGCGGCCCGAGCAGATTGCCCAGGCAGAGTCAGCCTTAGCAAGTGCCCAAGTTAGCTATACCAATTCTAAAACTAATGTTGATCGGAATCAACAGCTTTTAGCAGCCGGAGCTATATCTCAAGCCCAGTTGGAATCTGCTCAGACTCAGTTGGCTGCGGCTCAGGCACAATACGATTCCGCGCAAAACCAACTAAACCTATTAGTCAAAGGTGAATCTGAAGAGTCCCTGAATGTCTTAAGGGCGCAGGTAGCTCAATCTCAGGCAGCCTTAGAACTTGCCCAGACTCAGTTAGCCAATGGATCCCTTGTAGCGCCGATCTCCGGAGTTGTAAGTGCAAAAAATATTAATCTGGGCGAACTTGCCGCTCCGGGAGTCACCTTGATTTCAGTCGTTAAGCCGGACTCGCTGTTTGTTAAGGCTTCATTGCCGGATGGACTTATTGGAGATGTTCATGTTGGAGACGAAGTTGTGGTTAAAGTACCGGACATTCAAGAACAACAGTTTAAGGGAAAAATATCTGTGATAGATCCTGTTATTGATTCCCGCAGTAAGAGTGTTTTAGTGAGAATAAATGTCGATAACCAGGATTCAATATTGAAACCGGGAATGCTGGCCGAAATTGGCTTGATTAAATAAGGGTGGGTGAGGAAGATGGCTGACAAGCGAAAGAAATTAATCACGTTAATAATTGCAGCAATGATTATAGCGTTAGCCAGTGTTGGCGGCTATTACTGGTACCAAAATGCTTATTATGTTTCAACAGAAGATGCCCGGGTGACAGGAGATTTGGTAAGTGTCAGTCCCCAGATTTCCGGGAAGCTTTTAGAACTGAATGTTGAAGAGGGAGATATTGTTGTTAAGGATCAGATCCTGGGGCGTCAAGGACTGAGCAGTCTCCAAGAGTCCAACATTGATCAATCTGTTTTTAGAGCACCTATCGGTGGGATCGTTATTAAGAAGCAAGGGACTGTCGGGGAATATATTTCTACCGGTCAAACAGTTGCCATCATCGTTGACCCGGAAAAGCTCTATATTAGCGCCAACATTGATGAAACAAAGCTGATAAAAATCAAGGAAGGGCAGCTTGTGGACATCACCATTGATCAATATTCTGACAAGTCATTTACAGGAAAAATAAAGCAGGTGGGAAAGGCTTCAAACTCAACCTTTGCTTTGCTCCCTTCATCCACCAGCGGTACATTTACCAAGGTAATCCAGAAGATTCCTGTAAAAATAGAGTTTGATAAAAATGATGTCACGTTACTGCCTGGCACTAATGCTATTGTGAAGATCCATATAAAGTAATGAGGTGTGTGTAAGATGGCGGGGAATGACATGCCTGAAAATGCGGGTGATGGCTTATATAAATGGTCGGCCTTGCTCGTCGTTGTGATTGGAACGTTTATGGTAATGCTGGACAGCAGTATTGTTAATATTGCGATTCCGAAAATGATGAATGTTTTTGGTTCGGATTTGGAAACCATTAAGTGGATACTAACGGGATACACTTTGACAATGGGTGCGGTAGTCCCTATAACAGGCTTCATCAGTGATACCTTTGGGATTAAAAAACTCTTTATCGGGGCCTTGGGTATTTTTACCATAGGATCATTTCTGTGCGGCCTGGCCTGGAGTACCAATACCATGATTGTCTTTCGCGTGATACAGGCTATTGGCGGCGGGGCAATCATGCCTGTGGGAATGGCCTACATCATGCAGATCTTTGCTGTTCATGAACGTGGTAAGGCGTTGGGCTTTTGGGGTATCGCTTCAATGTCCGCCCCGGCAATTGGCCCGACCTTGGGCGGCTATATTATAGCCCATATGGATTGGCGCTTTATTTTTTACGTTAATGTTCCGGTGGGTGTGATCGGAGTTATTGTTGCAGGGCTGTTGCTGAAAGAAACCGCTTTAAAACCCTATAAAGGGAATTTTGATTACATCGGATTTATTTCTTCGATTTCAGGTATTGTCAGCGTTCTCTATGTTTTCGGCGAAGGCAATTCCATTGACTGGGGGAATGTTAAATTTCCTTTGATTCTCACCTTCGGCTTATTTAGTCTGCTGATTTTCGTCGTCAATGAATTGACTCATCCGGACCCTTTGCTTGATTTGCGAGTCTTCAAAGTTTATAATTTTACTCTAAGCCAATTTATTACGGGTGTGACGACTCTGGCTTTGATGGGCGGAATGTATGTCTTACCACTGTTTTTACAAAATATAAGAGGTTATACTGCAATGGAAACCGGTTTAATCCTGTTTCCCTCAGCCATAGCCTCAGGGTTGATGATGCCTATAAGTGGTGCGCTTTTTGACAGATTTGGGGCAAAGGTTGTGACAATTCCCGGTCTTATTATCGTGGCCTTTGCCACTTATGAAATGTCGATGTTTAATATGAATACACCTATGTCAACAATTACTTTAGTAGCAGCGTTAAGAGGGGTTGGACTTGGCTTTGCCATGATGCCGGTTAATACTGCAGGTATGAATGATGTTCCCAAACATCTTTTCGGGAAAGCGACTGCTTTGTCCACGACAGTCCGCAGTATCTTAAACGCCTTGGCTATTACATTTATGACAACCATGATTTCGTCGCGATCAACGGAAAACTACGCCCGGCTGACTGAGCAGATTACTCCGTTTAATCATACTGCAGGCTCTGTCCTGCAGGGCTTGCAAGGAATTTATATGAAAAACGGATTATCTCAAGGGGAGGCTTACGGGTCAGCGTTGACAACTCTCGGGAAAATGGTTTACGCACAGGCTTATCTGGATGCTATGAATTATGTCATAGCTGTAACGGTTCTGGCCGTGTTTCTGGCGATCTTTATGGTACTGATGATGAAAACCAGAAAAAAGCCCAGGAAGGATCAAGCCGGGAAAGGTCTTACCAAAGGGGAGGTATTAAATGGAACAGAATCAGAAGCCCGAATGGCAGCAGCCCTGGAGTAACGATTCTGAACGAATAGTATTTCTATTTAAATCTATCCACAAAATCTATCGGGATCATATCTACAAGAAATCAAGACAGTTTGGTTTTACCGGGCCCCAAATTGGCCTGATTATGGGTCTGCATAAGAATCCCTTTTCAACCTTAAACGAGCTAAGTGACTGTTTAGGTCTTTCCAAAAGTACGGTATCAGGAATCGTAGATCGTTTGGTCAATCAGGGCGTAGTAATCAGGGAAATCCCGGAAAGTAACCGGAGGACCGTTCGTCTGTCATTGTCGCCTGAATGGCAGAAAAATAATGCCCTGCATGATTTAATCCATAAATACATTTACGATATCCTTAAGGATGCCAGTAAGGATGATCTGCATAAAATTATTGTCGGATTAGAGACATTACATTGTTTAATCGCTAAGGATGAACTTTAAAGCGAAGGTTTGAAAAGAACGCTAAGAGAAACCACAGATTAACACAGATTTTACAGATTAAAAAGGATTAAGTATAAAAAATGGCGAAGATGGGAGTCAATGAAAGCGACGATAATGATTAATTATCTCAAAGCTACAGGATTAAATCGGCCTTTTATCAGCTTTGGCGACTATCAATTGCGTTACAAGCGATTGATAGTTTGGAGCTAAAAATGTATTTTTTTAATCTGTGTTAATCTGTGTAATCTGTGGTTAATTAACTGAGTACCTGAATAGTCACAAAAATAATGATTTGCAATTCAATTTGTAGGTATAATTTTTCATACCAATCAAGATTATTTGAGTAGGATCTGTCAGCTTGGGTCTTCTTTTTTTTGAGTAAACCCGGTTGATTAAAGAACGATTGTATCCGTTTATCCGATGACTACCAGCCGTAAAACTCCCATCTTCTATAAGAGGGAGATAACGGCTGCTACGTCCCTGGATAAGTTCTTCTAAGCTTCAGCTGGAGTAAGTATTCCTCTTGGGCAAACTCCATCTGAAGCTAAGAATCACTTGATCCGGCATCTGCTTTGCTGAGAATTCTAAATGGTGTGAAGCGAAGGTATGCCTGTTATGGAGGGTCCCTCCATAACGGGCATACCTTCGCTGTTCGTCTATTCATTAGGTAATCTTCACGCCATGTTTCCTGGATTAGTTACATTTTAGAAGCGAATACAAACACTATTGTATTTAAATAGTTGTATTATTTTATGCCGATTTATTCCGGCTACCCCTTTTATATTCAGTTAATACGCTTTTTGGAGACCTATAATTTGACTTGACATCTCTAATTTACCAAAATATAATAAATGCAAATGCAATGCATTTGCATTTAAGGTTCCGGTGTGGCATATATTTACAAAGAAGAGGGTTGAAGAGGGCTGTGTACACCAACAAGATTCTCATCTGCAAGGAGTGCTTTCAACGGCGCAAACAAGAATGGTTATAAAAATTACATAATTGGAGGAGGTTATTGAAACATGAAAAGGTTCTGGAGTTTACTTTTAGCTGGGAGTTTGGTTTTATTTCTGCTTGCGGGGTGCGGTACCACGTCCCCTTCATCAAAGGCAGACGACAGCCAAACTCAAAAAGAAACGCTGTCCGTCTATGCAAGCTTTTATCCGATGTACGATTTTGCAGCAAAGATTGGCGGGGATAAAGTTTCTGTCGTGAACATGGTTCCGGCCGGAAGCGAACCCCATGATTGGGAGCCGACGGCCGCCGATATCACAGGGCTTGAAAAAGCCGCCGTCTTCATTTATAACGGAGCCGGTATGGAACACTGGGCTGAGGACGTTTTGGAATCCCTGCAAAACAAAGACCTGGTTGTTGTTGAAGCGTCGAAGGGCTTAACTCTTAGGGAGGGGCACCACCATGAGCATGAGGGCGAAGAAGAGGCGCATGCTGATGCAGCAGCAGATGAACATTCCGACGAAGAGGAGAAATACGATCCCCATGTTTGGCTAAGCCCCTTAAATGCCAAGGCGGAAATGGAAAACATCAAAAACGCCTTTGTCCAGGCGGATCCTGATAACAAGGATTATTATGAGGCGAACTATGCGAAATATGCAGCCGATCTGGACGTACTTGACAAAGAGTTCAAAGATACCCTTACCCCTCTGCCGAACAAAGACATTATTGTTGCCCATCAAGCATTTGGTTATTTGTGCGCGGCCTATGGCTTAAATCAGGTTGGGATCGAAGGTCTGTCCCCCGATTCCGAACCCGACCCGGCGAGGGTGGCTGAAATCATTGAGTTCGCTAAAGAGCATAAGGTAAGGGTGATCTTCTTCGAGGAATTGGTAAGTCCCAAAGTGGCCGAAACCATAGCGAAAGCCATTGACGCCCGCACGGATGTTTTAAGTCCGATAGAAGGTCTGAGCGACGAGCAGCGGGCGGCCGGTGGGGATTACTTCTCCGTTATGCGTCAAAATTTAGAAAACCTCAAGACGGCACTGCAGTAAGGGGATTATAATGCCTAAGGTAATCGAAGTGGATAATTTGAGTTTCAATCACGGGAATGAGCCGGTTTTCAGGAAAATCGGCTTTTCCGTTTCTCAAGGGGATTTTGTCGCTATCATCGGCTCGAATGGTACGGGCAAAAGCACCTTATTGCGTCTCCTATTGGGAGAGCTTGCCCCGGCAGTGGGGAACATCCGGCTATTTGATCAGGATATCCATCAATTCAGGAACTGGCCGAAAATCGGCTATCTGCCGCAAGCCGGATTCCAAAGCGGTGCCGGCTTTCCCGCTACTGCTGAGGAAATCGTCAAAGCAAACCTTTTTTCCCAGATTGGGCTGTTGCGGTTTCCGAAAAAGGAGCATCGTGAGAAAACACAGCGCGCCCTTGAGCTGGTGGATATGGCTGCCTACTCCAAGCGGCTGATCGGCGAGCTTTCGGGAGGCCAGCAGCAGCGGGTCATGCTGGCGCGGGTGCTGGTGAACGATCCGGTGCTTTTGCTGCTCGACGAGCCCACCACCGGCGTGGACGCCCAAACCGTACGATCCCTTTATGAATTGCTGTCACAATTAAATCGGAAAACAGGTCTTACGATTGTGATGGTTACCCATGATACGGGCAGAGCGGCAAACTATGTTTCACGGATTTTATGTCTGGAAGAAGGGTCTCTTGTGGAACTGGAAAAATCCCAGGTCGATGAAGAGCTTTTACACAGGCACAAGCACCCGGCCAACGACGATCAACGCCGGCAAGAAGGAGATAAAGGGTATGGCAGTGATTCTGGAATATGATTTTATGCGGCGGGCTTTCATAGTCGGAATTCTGTTGGCCCTCATCATCCCCTGTATCGGGATCATTGTGGTGTTAAAGCGCCTCTCGATGATAGGGGATGCCTTGTCCCATACCTCCCTGGCCGGTGTGGCCGCCGGCCTGATCCTGGGTATCAACCCCATATTGGGCGCGGTTGCCGCCTGTATCGCCGCCGCGCTGGGCATTGAGGTCATCCGCAAAAAGATACCTAAGTTCTCGGAGATGTCCATCGCCATCATCATGTCGGCAGGTGTCGGGCTGGCTGGTGTATTATCCGGCTTCGTGAAAAACGCGGCTAATTTCAACAGTTTTTTGTTCGGCAGCATCGTTGCCATCAGCGATTTTGAAATGATACTGGTGGCTTGTATCAGCGGTACAATTATGCTTGCCTTTGTTCTGTTGTATAAAGAGTTGTTTTATATCGCTCTGGATGAAAGAGCCGCGCGGCTCGCGGGGGTTCCGGTAAGGGTTATCAACGTTATCTTTACCATACTGACAGCCGTTACGGTATCTGTTGCCGCACGCACGGTGGGTGCCCTGATTGTTTCCTCACTGATGGTTGTTCCGGTGGCCTGCGCCATGCAGTTGGGCAAGAGCTACAAGCAGACGGTCATATACTCGGTCTGCTTCGCTGTTTTCTTCATGGTAACCGGGCTGTTCACGGCCTATTATGCGCGCTTAAAACCCGGAGGAACCATCGTGCTGATAGGTGTTCTATGCCTGGTGTTGATTTTGTTGACGAAAAAAATGTTGGCCCGCATTGTATTGACTGCGGATAAACGTAGTTATGTCAAGTAAATGTAAAGGGGTGAATAACCATTGAAAGAGGAACAAAAAGGCTGGCCTTCCGGCATGAAAAAGACTAAACCCCGTGAAAGTGTGCTCTCCGTGCTGGAACAGGCGGATAAGCCTCTAAGTGCCATGGAAATCTACTCCGAAATCGAAAAAGACGGTGAATCCGCTTGGCGTTCTACCGTCTATCGCATATTGGAGCTTTTTGTGAAGAAAGGCCTGGTTGTCAAAATTGCTATGATGAGCAATGATATGGCCCTTTATGAGCTCAACCGTTTTCAGCATAAGCACTATGCCGTATGTTTGTGCTGCCACAAAATTCTCTCAATGGATAATTGCCCGGTGGAGAAGTTTATGCCGAAGATCAAAGATGATGATTTTCGTGTTATGGGTCATAATTTGGAAATATATGGGTATTGCGGGGAGTGTTCGTCTGTAAGCATATGATATTGGCGCTCCCCTGTCATATGCTTGTCTGGTGTGCATAGACATACTTACTGTACAAACATATTTGCTGATTAAAGGAGGATGCCAATGGCCGCGGAACTATACGTCATCTCAGGTTTCTTAGGAGCGGGAAAAACCACGCTGATCCAGAAACTGCTCAAAGAGGCTTTCCGGAATGAGAAGGTCGTCCTCATTGAAAATGATTTCGGTGAGATCAGTATCGATGCCGCACTGCTCAAATCCAGTGGTGTTGAAGTAAAAGAAATCAATGCCGGGTGCATTTGCTGCAGCCTTTCGGGCGATTTTGTAAAAGCTCTCAAAGAGCTTTTGGATCGCTTCCGCCCTGACAAAATCATCATTGAACCATCCGGCGTCGGTAAACTGTCGGACATTATAAAGGCCTGCTCTGATCCCCGCCTTAAGCCCCTGGCAACGGTTAAGTGTAAAATTACCGTCGCGGATGTGAAACGCTGCAAACTGTATCTGGACAACTTCGGTGAGTTTTTTGAAGATCAAATCAAACATGCGGATGTCGTGCTGTTAAGCCGGACCGAGACGTTCCCTGACAAGGTGGACTCCGCCTATAAGCTGGTGAGAGAGCTGAATGCCCACTCGGCTATCATTGCCAAAGCGTGGAGCCGTATCACTGCCGCTGAGATCCTGCATCCGGAGCACGAGCATCATAAGCATCATAAACACCATGGGCATGGGGAGCACTGCAGCCACGGGCAGGGGTGCAGCTGCGGACATCATGGTGCCCAGGTTCACGGGGAGCATTGCTCTTCCGGTCATCATAACCATGGGGCAGAAGATATCTTTGACACAGTAACCATACGGACAAAGCGGATTTTCAGCAGGGAGGATCTGAAGGCCCGGGTTTCGAAGATGGAGCAGGGTGCAAAAGGCACCATCCTCCGTGCTAAAGGTATCGTTCGCGGTACAAGCGGATGGGTGAATCTGCAATATCTCCCCGGAGATTTAAAGATCACAAAATGCGCCGCCGGCGGTGATATGCTGTGCTTTATTGGCCGGAATTTAAACCGGCAGGAGTTGGTCATTCTCTTTGGCGGAGAGTGAGGTTATGGCGATACCCGTTTATGTTGTGACCGGTTTCCTGGATGCCGGTAAAACGACATTTCTGAATCATCTGCTGAACAGGCGGGACTGGCGGGATGTCAGGATGATTGTCATTCAGTTTGAAAGCGGCGAAGAGGATTTTCAAAGCCGGTATGGCAACTGCCCATGCTTCTCCGTCCCCAAAAAGATTTTGGAACAGCAGCCAAAGCAAATTGTCGAACAAATCCGCAGCTTGTTGCAAAGCCGCGAGCTTGATGAAATATGGATCGAATGGAACGGTGTCGTCCCCTTTGCGCAGCTGCAGGCTTTGTTTTTGCACGCTTCACTGCGCAGCCTGTGCAAGATTCAAAAAGTCATACATATAGCCGACGCGGGGAATATCGAAAATTTGCTGGGCAGGACGGGAGGCGCTCTGCCCGAGCAGATTTCAACTTGCGATTTGGCCGTTGTACGCAATGCGGGTTCGGCAGCGATGTTTAAGCGAATTCGGCACCTGTTGAATGAAATTAATCCCGGGGTTAAGATCATCGAACTGAAGGCCTATCATGATTTATATAAACAGCTTTTCGTGAAAAAAGAGCGCCCGCTCAATCGATTCTTCCTGATGATCCTCTTGCTTGCCGTCCTGTACTTTGCGCTCAAGCCGCTGGCGGAGATCCTGCAAATTCCGGTCAATACAATCATCAACGTGTTTTTGGGGATAATGCTGCAGGCTGTTCCGTTCTTACTGATAGGGGTATTGCTATCCTCTGCAATTCAAGTTTTTGTCCCTCAAGACGCCATTGAACGCAGGTTTCCTAAATCAACCGGCTTGGGTATGGCGGCTGCAATATTGGGCGGCTTCTGCCTTCCAGTTTGCGACTGTGCTTCTATTCCCATTTTCAGAAGTTTGGTTAGAAAGGGTATTCCGCTTCCCGTCGCCGTTACCTTTATGACAGCGACGCCGGTGATCAATCCGGTGGTTATGCTATCCACCTATTATGCGTTCAATGGGGATATGACGATTGTGATCAGTCGCGTGTGCTGGGGGATTGCAGCCGCTGTCAGCATTGGACTTATCGTTGGCAGCTGGGCAGCGAAAGGCCGTGTATTGTCCGGAGGGGCTCTTGACCGGCTGATGTGCAGCTGCGGCTGCTACGAGGACGCCGAATCCATTACTACTTTTAAAGGCAAGGCCGGTCTGTTTATACGGCATTCCCAAGCGGAATTTTTCAGTGTGGGTAAATATTTGGTGATTGGCATCTTTATCTCCTCCCTATTTCAAACCTTGGGAACAGGGATATTCACCACTGCTCAGAGTGGCGCAGGCTTGGCAATTTCCATGGCAATTATGATGGCTATGGCCTTTGTCCTATCTCTATGTTCATCCTCCGACGCGGTTGTGGCGCGCAGCTTTGCCAACCAGTTCCCCATGGGTGCGATCATGGGCTTCTTGGTGTTTGGGCCGATGATGGACATTAAAAATGTGATGATGCTTTCCTCCGGGTTTACCAAGGGTTTTATTGTCAAACTAGTATTGACGGCTTTTATTGTATGTTTTGCCATAGTCTTTTTATTCTCCAGCTTGGGAGGGATGTAATATGCAGGCAAGGGCCTTTAATCCGCAAAGTTTCTTAGAGTTCCTGTGCTATTCTGCTTTTGGAGGATTGATATTCTTTTTGGTGCGCAGTGGCAAATACCTTTCTTATGTCACGCCCAGAATGGAGCCTTATCTCTATTTCACGGCAATTGTCATGGGAATCTGGGCTTGTACGGGGCTGGGCAGGCTTTTTCGCCCGCAGCACAAACTACGCTCCGCTCATTGCCTGGTCTTGGCAATTCCTATTTTATTGCTGTTGCTCCCTCATACCTCTCTCAGCGCTGCCGATCTTTCCGGCAATTATATGGGCGGAAATGCTTTTTTAGGTCTATCCGCTCAGAATTCTTATGGCACACCCAAAAAGCAGACTCCCCCGGGCAATTCCAGCGTTAATGCCGCAACCAGTATGCCGGCCGCGGATCTCCCGGAGAACAGCGTTGATCCCGCCGGGGATAATCCATCCGATTCGATAGACATCCCTGTTCCCGCTCCGCAAACCGATGTGTCCGAAGAGAAATATTCGACCGACCTGCCCGGTCTGGATGTCAGGAATAAGAAAATCACAGTAGCCAATGAGGATTTCGGCGTGTGGATTTCCGAACTATATGGGAATATGGAACGCTATAAAGGGTACACGGTCGTGATAACGGGGTTTGTTTTCAAAGACCCTGGAATGCTCCAAGCAGATGAATTCGTACCCGCCCGTTTAATGATGTCCTGCTGTGTCGCAGATTTAGCGCCTGCCGGACTGCTCTGCAACTATGATAAGGCTGCCGAGCTGAAAGCGGATTCATGGGTTACGGTTGAAGGTACTCTATTTATAGGAAGCTATATCTACAATGATGTGGAATACGATGACCCGCAGATTTCCGTGACGAAAATTACACCCGCGGAAGAAGTGAAAGGGTATGTATCTCCCTATTAAATTAGGTCTTTTTATTTGTGTATTCTAATGACGGCGGAATATGGGAGGCAATGTGATGAATGTGGTTAAGGCGCGGCCGGCCAGGTCAGACTTGGCCGGCCGTTTGCTTGTTGCCGGGGTTAGGTCCGTGTTGGATAAAGGTGGCGCTTAAGCCTGCGGCGGGTCAAAAAGATCTTCGGTAATAGTGCCGATGACCTTAACGTCCCGTATGCCTGTGAGGGCACCGCTGCTCGTCAGGAAAATATTACCGGAAACAATCGTATTCATAGCGGCCAGGACCTCAGCTTGATTCAGGTCTTCCCGGGGATTGGGAATCGTTATGGTAAACGTCTTTCCTCCCTCGGTGCTGAAACTTAACCTGATCACTTTGGTATTGGTAATGGTCACAAGCTCACCTCCTTTGCTTTGGATTTTTTAACGGTTACTCCTCTATCAGCCGGAAGTTTTTGCGCTGCAGCACTTCCAGCAGCGGATGCAGTGACAGGCTGAATAACGCCCGGGCAACATCGTAAAGGGCTTCTTCAGAGGCGTCGGACCGCACATAGTTCAGGCTTTTTTGCCTGGTCACCGGGCTCCCGGTGGGAGTAGATCCGCTTTGGTAAACTGCTACCAGGGTCGAATTCAAAGATTCAGTTATTATTGGCATTTTTGTCCTCCTTTCTGATCGTTTTGACAAACCGGCTGTTCCGGCATGTCCCTATATTCTATGGGCTTGTACACCCGAGAGTTACCCTCTGAAACAAAAAGAATCTCCGAACCAGCCAACCTCTTGGGTTGTTTGTAATTTTGGCAGGATTATCCTGAAAGTTACATTATTTTTTATTGACATATGCTCATTAAACAAGATAATATAAGTCAAATGCAGATGCATTGCATTTGCATTTGACTTATATTATCTGATGAAGTGAGAATTGGAGGAAAAAAATGAAAAGAGTAATGATTATTCTGGTGACGCTCATGAGCTGCTTTCTCTTGATGACCGGGTGCAGCAGAACCGAGAAAACAGAAGCATCGGACATAAAAACAACGGTTGCTGTAACCGTGCTCCCCCAAAAAGCTCTTGTTGAAGCGGTAGGCGGGAATTTAGTGGAGGTAATAGCCATAGTTCCGCCGGGAAACAGTCCCGGCAATTATGAACCAACACCGCTGGAAATGGAAGCTTTCAGTAAATCAGCTATTTATTTCACAATTGGAGTACCTACAGAGAAGGCCAATATTTTGCCTAAAGCCAAAGATATGATCGTTGTGGATCTGAATACTAAGGTAGCAGAAAAATATCCTGACCTGGAGTTTAGCCCGGGAAAACGGGATCCCCACATTTGGCTGTCTCCTAAACGAGCAAAGGTTATGGTGGAGACCATTGCTCAGGAAATGAGTTCTTTGGATGTGAAAAACGCAGAGATCTACAAGCAAAATGCGGAAGAGTATCTTAAGAAGTTAGATCAGCTTGATAGGGATATAAAAGCAATGGTTGAAGGTCTGAATAACAAAACGTTTATTGTCTTCCACCCTGCTTATGGGTATTTGGCCGATGATTACGGACTGACCATGTATGCCCTTGAACAGAGTGGTAAAGAGGCTACTCCACAGCATTTAGCGGAAATGATTGATCTTGCCAAAGCCGAAAACATAAAGGTTATCTTTTCCCAGGCCGAAATTGACAGCAAGCAGCCCCAAGCCTTCGCTGAAGAAATCGGAGGGATAAAAGAGATGCTCAATCCTCTTTCGGCGGACTATATAACCAACCTGCAGACCATGGCCAAAGCCATAACGGGAACAATGAAATGAGCGGCTTGAATAGTGTCACTAAAAAGGCTGTTCAGATAGAGAATTTATCGGTGTATTATGGACAAACACCTGCAATTGCAGGTGTTTGTCTTGATGTGGACGATGGCGGCTATTTGGGAATTATAGGACCTAACGGAGGCGGAAAATCAACCTTATTAAAAGCAATTCTCGGGCTGGTACCAAAGGCGTCCGGAACAATTCAGATCTATGGCCAAGCCTTTCGCGGGAATAAAGGCTTGGTAGGATATGTCCCGCAGTTTAGCGGCTTAAATCGGAGCTTTCCCATAACAACACGAGAGGTAGTGTTAATGGGGAAATTAAAACCGGGATTAACACCCTTGCATAAATTTACCGGAGCTGATCAAGAGGGTACGGAAGAGCTGCTTGAACGGGTAGGCATTTATCACCTGGCAAGCAGACAAATAGCGGCTCTATCCGGCGGCGAGTTTCAAAAGATGTTGATAGCAAGAGCACTTGCTGTCAACCCCAGGTGTTTGCTGCTGGATGAACCAACGGCCAGCGTGGATGCAAGCTCGCGGGATCAAATATACGACTTGCTTGCGGAATTAAATACACAAATGACCATCATCTTGGTAACCCATGATTTAAGGGCTATTTCCTCTCAGGTTCGAACCCTGGCTTGTCTCAATGGACATTTAGTGTATCACGGAGAACCAGAGCTTAGCGAAAGGCTTGTCAATAGCCTCTATGGCTCTCCCGTTGATCTTATTGCCCATGGAGTACCTCGCC